>JAFGQA010000394.1 GCA_016935885.1 Phycisphaerae bacterium
GAGAATCCCTTCTCGGTCCTGAAGCCGGTGCCGAGAAAGGATTCTCGGCAGAGCGTACAGTCGTTCTATTTGTGAAACGCCGTACTACGCTGACGGCTGCACTTGGGCTACGGATGGATTGCCGGCGGCGGCTTATCCGCCAGTGGGCACGGCTTGGCAAGCTGGCCGTGGCATCCCGGCAATCGTGACACGTGTGAAACGCGGTACTAAGGAGCCGCGCAGAAGCAACTTAAACGGTTGATCCGCCAAACGGCAAGCCGGCAGGCCGGCCAAGCGGCGCAATCGATCATGTTATCTTCGCGCGACGCCTAAGTGCCCAGAGTGCAGCGAGTGAAAGCTCGATTGGGTAACGGATGACGATGGACGAACCTGTCAGCTTGGACATCGAGGCAACGGCCGCACGCCTCGACGCCGCCTCACGGATCGTCGTCACGACGCATGCGCGGGCGGACGGCGATGCGATCGGCAGCGCGGCGGCGGTGCAGCGCGTGCTGCGTCAACGCGGCAAGGTCGTCACGGCATATCTGCACGAGGAGGCCTTGGAGCGATACGTCTTCCTCGCGGAGTGGGAGCCGCTGGCCGTTTGGGACGTTGCGACTGCGGCAGGTGTTCTGGCCGACGCCGACCTGATCGTGATTGTAGACACGTGTTCGGTGGACCAACTGCGTGCCATGGCCGATGTGATCAAGGCGGCAGCGGTTCCCAGGCTGGCGATCGATCACCACGTCACGCGCGACAACATCGTGGACGCCATCCTCGCAGACGAGCGGGCCGGCGCCTGTGCGCAGATCATCACGCGGCTGTGCGAGCACGCCGGCTGGCCCCTGGACGCCAAAACGGCGAGCCTGTTGTACACGGGCCTGGCCACCGACACGGGTTGGTTTCGGTTTTCCAATGCCGACAGTGCCGTGTATGCGACGGCCTCGCGCCTGATCGATGCGGGGGCGCGGCCAAATGAACTGTACGAGCGTCTATATCTCAGCGATTGCGAGGCGCGGGCCCGCCTGGTGGGGGCCGTGCTGTCGTCGTTCGAGCTGCACGCCGACGGCCGGCTGGCCGTCATCCGGCTGACCCGCGAATTGATTGCCCGGTGCGGCGCGACGCACGACATGACCGAAGACGTGATCAACGAGCCGCAGCGCATCGGGTCGGTCGTGGCGTGCGTGCTGTTCATCGAGCCGCCGGCGGACGGCTATATCCGCGTCAGCCTCCGCAGCAAGCGCGGCGTGGATGTCGCGGAGATGGCGTCGCGATTCGGCGGCGGCGGGCACCAGCGTGCCGCGGGCGTGCGGATCACAGGCACGATGGACAGCGTCACGAAGCAGGTCATTCCCGCCATGATCGAGGCCGTAAGGTCCGCGACCTGACGCCCGCGTGGTTCCTCGATCCCGTGGACCTCAAACGCGTGTCCGCAAACGATGTGGCGCTATCCCGGATAACTCACCACAGAGCACACAGAGATCACAGAGAGATGTCAGAAAGTAGCCTAGCGAAGCTGGCGCAGCATGACTGGTAATACACACTGTCAAAACAAAAAGCGCTCGGATTTCGCCATAACTTCCTTCTCAACAACACTCTGCGCTCTCCGTGGTTTCTGTGGTATGAACGATCCGGGCTATCACATCATCACCGGCGTTTTGCAGAATGCCCAAATCGCTGTGATTGCCCCCCTTCTTCCACGGTAGGACGGCGTCGCTGACATACGAAAGCCTCGTTTTGCGCAAGCCCAATTATCAGACAAGAGCTTGGGCAAACTCATCCACCTACAGGCCTGCCGCCCTTGGATGGGTCGCACGCACCACGCCAGCCGGTGGTGGTGCGCTGAATGGCCTGGACGCAGCCGGCCGAACCCGAATACCAGCGGACGGCGTGGCCCCGGTCGAGGAGGCCGCGGAGAACGGCCGGTTTGATAGCGCGTTGCAGGTTGACTTGATCGGGCAGCCATTGATGGTGCATGCGCGGAGCGGCGATGGCTTCATCGATAGGCATCCCCCGCGTCAGGGCGTTCAGAATCGTCTGCAGCGTGGCGGTGATGATCTTCGGGCCGCCGGATGCCCCGGCGAGCAACTCAACCTTGCCGTCGCGCAGCGCAATCGTGGGTGACATGCTGCTCAGCGGACGGCGCCCTGGGCGGATCAGGTTTCGTGCCGATTGCCGCAGGCCGAATGCGTTGGGCGTCCTCGTGTCCACCGCGAAGTCGTCCATCTCGTTGTTCAGGATGACGCCGGTGCCTGGAACGAGGATACGCGAGCCGAACGCCAGATTGATCGTCTCCGTGCAACAAACGGCCATGCCGTCCGCATCCACGACGCAGAAATGGCTGGTTCCCCCGTCGTCGGGCGTCGTTTGAAGCCCGTAGGACTTGGCCGGCTTCGTCTTGTCGGGATCGATCTTCGACCACACGTCTCGGGCGTGGTCCTGCGAGATCATTCGTCCCACGTCCGCCATGACCTGCGGGGACCGGTCGCCGAGGAGGGCGGCCCGCTCGGCGAAGGCGTGCTTCATGGCTTCGACGAGCAGATGCGCGTCGGCCGGATTCGTTGTGTCAAGCTCGGTGATGGGGCGACCGGCCTGTGACAAGACGTTTAGCATCTCCAGGATCACCGCGCCGCCGGAACTGGGCGGCGGCATGGCGATGATCTCGTAGGGCCCGAACCGGCCGCGCAGGGGCTCCACCATCCGAACGCTGTAGCCAACCAGATCGTCTTTTGTGAGCGGGCCGCCGCGATGTTGGATCTCTGCGACGATCTTGTCGGCGACCGGCCCGTCGTAGAAGCCCCGGGCGCCCCGCCGCGCGATCGCCTCCAGTGTCATGGCTATGTCACTGCGATCAACGTCGTCCCCGACGGCCACCGCCTCGCCGTTTTCGAGGAATCGCCGACACAGTTCCGCGAAGCGCTCGCGATATCGCGGGTGTTCTCGACAGTCTTCGGCAAGCTTCGTCATTGCCTCGTGAAGGTGGGCGTCGACCTCCAACGGCGAACGCGCCAGACGAATAGCCGGCGCGAGGATTTGCCACGTGGACAGTCTTCCAGACCCGTATTGCTCCAAAGCGTGCAGGAGGCCGTGGACGGTTCCCGGCACGGCGACGGCCCAGGCGCCAAGTCTGGTTTTGCCGGCGATGGGCCGGTTGTCGTCATCCAGGTAATGATCGAGCGTCGCGCCGGCCGGGGCGGCTTCGCGGTAGTCCAAGGCGATGGTGAGCCCGTCCGGCCGGTGAACGATCATGAATCCACCGCCACCGAGCCCACAGCTTTCGGGCCGGACAACCGCCAGGGCGAACGACGTGGCCACCGCGGCGTCGACGGCGTTGCCGCCCGCAACCAGAATCTCGGCACCGGCTTGGGAGGCCGCTTCGTGGTCGGCCGCCACCATGGTGTGTGTGCCGTCCACCGACCAGGAGGCATGGGGGCCACCCGTGCAGCCGACAGATGTGAATACGGACGCAGCCAGAGCCGCCAGGATTAGCAGCACATGGCAAGACTGTGGCACCAGCGCCTCGCCGGTGGTCTTCACGGTCAGGAACGGCGTTTCCGAACGGCTGTTTTGCCTTTTACCACGGGCTGTTAGCCTTCTTGTCACGACCACGTCTTGGAAGGTAACTGTCCGTGTCCGCGACGGCAAGGGGCCAGGCGAGGAAGCTGAGAACCCGGGCGCGCAAAGAAGAACCGATGCCGGACGGGAACCGGCATCGATTCACGGTGGTTTCTGGCTGACCGCGGGAAGTCGGCAAGCCCTGCGAGTGATGACGACTGTTTCTATTCCGGGCCGGGCAGGCTAGTACCGCGTTTCATAAGAAACGCGACTACGATTGCTGGACCGAGAATCACTTCTCGGTCCTGAAGCCGGTGCCGAGAGAGGATTCTCGGCAGAGCGTGCAGTCGTTCTATTTGTGAAACGCCGTATTAGCTCTCGGACTGATCTTCCAGCATCTTCCGGAGCTGCTCGTTCTCTCGTCTGGTCGCCTCGAGGTCGAACAGGAGGTACTTGATCGACAACCGAAGGTAGTCAATCGATGCGTGCAAGCTGGTGACCGTCTTATTCAGTTTGTCGTGACGCTCCTTGGCCTGGGCGGCGAGTGCCTCAATCTTGGCACGCTCCTCCGCTGGCATGTCGCCGATCTCCTGGACTAGTTCGGCAAGCTTACGCTGAAACGTATTCTCGTCCATGGCTCTCCCCTCGTCTCTTCCTGATGTCCTCCAGGCGGGCCGTGTTCTCGTATTGGCCGCTCGCCCCCGTGTCTCCCCTGACACCCAACGCCGACGGTGCGCTCGTGTGCAACCGGTATGCCGCGGCAGCACGGCAGCCGCGCCGATCGCGCGATGCTCGTAACGCCCTTGTTAGAAGCGGATTGCGCCGAGACCGCCCGGCCCGAGGCGGCCGTGCGGACGAGACCGGTTGTGAGGGCCGGTTGCACCAGACGAACGCCGGCCGGAAGGATCGTCCGCACATCTGAATGGCGACACAGGCCGCCCCGAACCCACCGCCGGTAAAAGCACGGTCCAGGGGGCAGTACGCCGATAGGTCAGTTTCTGGCAGTGATGTTCTGCGCCGCGGCGTGGTCATGATGTGCGAAGTCAATGTTCGGTGTAGCGGCGGCGACACAGACGAGCCGGGGGCCCGAGGCAACGCCGGGCGGCCGGCCGTCTTGGGGGGCACCGTTGGTCCGAGAAGGCCGCGAGGACTGAAGCCTGCGGCCCCTCTGTCGCACCTCGTCAACGAGACGGCCAGTCTGGGTTACGAATCTGCCTGCATTACGTAGTCTTCGACATTGGTGTAAGCTCGTTCCGAGAACCGCGCTGCGCCGATTGAGACCATGACAAAGACGCTACATCGATCCGATTCTGTGACCGAGACGCTCGATTCCCGAGCGGGCTCTCCAGTCTGGCTGACGGTGCTTATCGTCATCGTGCTCGTGGCCATTGTCCTGGCGGCGTTCTGGCCGGCGCTCAACGGCGCGTTCCTCAATTGGGACGATGATCGCAACTTCGTAGAGAACCCCGATTATCGCGGCCTGGGTATCAAGCAGTCCGCGTGGGCGCTGCGAACCTACCATCTGGGCGTCTGGCAGCCGTTGAGTTGGATGCTGCTCGGTCTCCAATACGAACTCGGCGAGATGGACTCGGCGGGCGGAGCAGAATCGGCCGGCGGCATGGATCCGGCGATCTACCATCAGTTCAGCCTGATCCTGCACGCCATCAACGTCGTCGTGTTCTACCTAATGGCGGTTGCGCTACTGCAGGCTGGGCTGCGGCAGACAGGCCGTGCAACCACAGCCGTTTGTGTATGCTCGGCGGCGATGGCGATGTTGTTCGCCGTGCATCCGCTTCGTGTCGAGGTCGTATCCTGGGTCTCGTGTCAGCCGTATCTGCCCGCGGCGCTGTTCTATATGTTGGCGGTCCTCGCCTACGTGCAAGGCCGTCGCCGGGCGGAGAGCCCAAGGTCGTGGTACAAATGGCTCGCCGTTGTATTTGCGTGCTATCTGCTGGGCGTGGCGTCGAAGGCCGTCGTGGTCAGCCTGCCGGCGGTGTTGCTGATTCTCGACGTGTATCCGTTGGGCCGTTGGGGCGGCCCGAACGGATGGCTGAGCCGCCCGGGCCTGCGCGTATGGATCGAGAAGTTGCCGTTCTTCGCCGTCGCAGTGGTCGTTTCCGTGCTGGCCGCCGCCGCAAAGGACTACAGCGATTCGCGCATGCCGTTCAGTGTCTTTGATGCGGATGCGCAACTCGCCCAGTCCGCCTACGGATTGATATTCTACCTATTCAAGACGATGGCACCGGTCAACTTGATTCCCTATTACAGGCTGCCGGATGATCTCGACCTCGCGACACTTCGCTTCGGGCTCTGCGCCGCCGTCGTGCTGGCCGTGACAATTGGATTGGCTGTCCTGCGACGACGCTGGCCAGCCGTGCTGGCGATGTGGGTTGCGTACATCGTGATCCTGTTGCCGAACCTGGGTATCGTGCAGATCTCACAGCAGATCGCCACCGACCGCTACAGCTACCTCGCCATCATGCCTGTCATGGTCCTGCTCGCCGGTGCCATGCTGAAGATGTGGCAAAGCCGAGGCCGGCATCGAATCGCGATTCGCAGCGCCCTATTGACGGGCGTCTGCGCGATCACGTTGATATTCACATTGGCCTCGCGACGACAGACCGGCGTCTGGAACAACTCCATCGCCCTGTGGAAGGCGACGTTGGCGCTCGATCCCGATTGTGCCGTGGCCGAGTGCAACCTTGGCGTGGCCCTTCTCACGAAGCAGCAGTACGTTGAGGCCTCGCGCCACATCAGCAAGGCCATCGACCTGGACCGCGATTTCGCCTGGGCCTACAGCAACCTGGGCACGATCCTGCTGGAGGCGAATCGCTTCAAAGATGCGGCCGTATGTTTCGAGCGGGCGCTGGATGTGGAGCCGCCCCTCAGCCACCTCGATCGGGCCAAGGCACACGCCGGGCTGGGCGCCGCCTGTGCCGGACTGGGACAGTATGACTCGGCCTGGAGACACACTCGCCGGGCCCAGCAAATGGGATTGGAAGTGGCCCAGAAGATGATTGACTATCTCAAGACCGTGTCGGAAGAGCCGAAAGACTCCACTCAAGAGGCTTCAACGATTCAAGGGGGCGAGGATTGATGTTCTCCCATTGGGCGATGTTGAAGCGCGACTTGAATGACTACTGTCATCTGACTTTGACTTGATCCGTGAGTACGGTTATGATGGACCTGAATGGGAGGGGCATGGGCAGC
>JAFGQA010000039.1 GCA_016935885.1 Phycisphaerae bacterium
ACGACGGGCTGTTTTCCATTGACGTAAGTGCTTGTCAAATAAGAGGCCGACTCTTCGACGTCCAACCAAACTGTCGAAGATGGGTCAGGGCGCCCAAGCGGTACAGCCTGACTCCAAAGCGACCTCGAAGGCCAAACTTCCACACGGTGCTGTGGCTGCCGTATCCTCGAGCTCGCTGAGTGCCGGCGAGCCCACCTGACACGCCGACATAGTCCAATAGAATTGGGCCCGCCCGGACTCGAACCGGGAACCTAGAGATTATGAGTCCCTTGCTCTAACCATTGAGCTACGGGCCCTGGAGCCTTCGGCTGCGTTTCTACGCAGAAGACGAGGCCTTGGCAAGGGCCAGCCTGACTGCTCGGGCACGGCGGGGTCCATGACAGTTCAGGCGGGTGCCACTGGCAGCTTGCCTGCCAGCGTGTATGCCCCATGCGCCGACCGGACAGACCGCACGGGCGGACAAGCCGCCCGTGGCACCCAGACTCGAATGCCGCCGTAACTGTCATAGACCCGGCACGGCGTGCGGGAAACGTGCGACGCAGGCGAGTGGATCAATCCTCGCCGTCGGCCTGATCGACGATCTTGCCATCGAGCATGTGGATGACCCTTTCCGCCCGGCCGGCGATGTCGGCGTCGTGGGTGACGACAACCAGCGTGGTCCGCGCGTCGCGCCGCAATTCGCCCAGCAGATCGAACAGTCGCCCACCGGTCTTGGAATCAAGGGCCCCGGTCGGCTCGTCCGCCAGCAAGACCTGCGGCCGGTTGGCCAGGGCGCGGGCGATGGCTACCCGTTGTCGTTCTCCCCCGGACAGGACCGGCGGCAGTGCCGTCTCTCTGTCACCCAGGCCGACACGGTCCAGCAGTTCCCTCGCACGCTCGACGCGCTGGGCCGGTGATACGCGCGTGGCCATCAGCGGCACCTGGACGTTCTCCAAGGCGGTCAGATTCGGAAGCAGATTGTGCAGTTGGAAGACCAGGCCGACCACGGATGCTCGAAACTGATCGGCCTCGCGGTCCTTCAGATCGGCCAGCGGGCGGCCACAGACCGCCACGCTTCCGGCGTCTGGTCGATCAATCGCGGACAGCATGTTCAACAGCGTGGATTTGCCGCAGCCGGACGGCCCGCAGATAGCGACAAACTCGCCCGGTGCCACGTCCATGTCCAGACAGTCGAGGGCCACGACTCGGCCCCCTTCATATCGCTTGACCAGTCCGCGGGCCTGAACGGCGAGCGGGGCCTCAGCTTGTGTGGCCAGCTGCGTCGCGTGTGACACGTCGTTCATCATTCGCCGTTCGCTCTTCACGAGCCGTTGTACGCCGTTTCAGGAATAACGTAGAAGGTTGATCCGCCAAACGGCGAGCCAGCAGGCCAGCCAAGCGGCACAACCGGTCAGGTTACTCCTGCGCGATGCCTCACTCATACCGCAGCGCCTCGACCGGTGAAATCCGTGCTGCACGCCACGCCGGCAGGGCACCCCCCAGGACGCTCAACACAACGGCCACTGCCAGCGCCGTGGCAAACGGCCGCCAATCGAAGACCGGATCAACAAACTGAGCGGCCACCGGCAGTCGCGCCGAGATCTTGGCCAAGCCGACACCGAGAAGGCAGCCCACGACGCAGGCGATCAGGCCCACGCCGGCGGACTCGATGATGATCATGGCGACGATCCTGTGCCTGGCCCAGCCGACTGCCCGCAGGACACCGATTTCACGCGTCCGTTCGTGGACCGCCATCCACATGGTGTTGGTCACGATCACGCTGCCAATGACGATCGCGAGGAACGAAACGGTAGTCACCATGGCGTTGGCGATTTCCAGACCCTCGTCGACCTTCTTGTACTGGGCGGCGCTTGCGATCGTGCACAGATCCGGACAGGCACCCTCGATTCGTCTACCGACGACCGCCGGGTCCACGCCGGGACGTACCTTGACCTGGAAGCTGGAGACCTTGCCCTCTTTGCCGGCGAGCTTCTGGAGATGCGACATCGGCATCACGATGGCCCCGTTGAAATAGACCACATCGGTCTCGAATACGCCTGTGATCTGGAACCGTTCTCTCGCCAGGAGAATCTCGTCGCCAACGCTCTTATCGAGCGTCCGGGCAACGACCTTTCCGATCAACAGCTCGTCGTCTTTCTCAGGATTCCGGCCGGCGAGCATGTGCTCGCCGTGGCTTGCCATTTCGTCGATGTGCAAGCCGATGATGAAGCCGAAACGCATCTTCGGGACCGGCAAGATGTGCCATAGCGTGGGGGCCGCCTTCACCACGTCCGGGTCCGCCAGCAAGGCGGCTCGAGTCTTCTCCTCGTCGAGCGTGCTCAGAAGATCCGCGGCGGCGCCTGCCTGGAAGACCATCATGTCTCCCTCGCCGAAGTGGATCGCCGCGTTCGTCGAGGCCCAGAAGCCACGGACCATGGTCCCAAACGCCACAATCGCCACCACGCCGACGGACACGCCGAGCGCGGTGAGCACGGTCCGCAGCGGCTGGCGATACAGATTCCGCCAGCTCATGCCCCACATCGTCAGGGATCGATGCGTGTCCTTCATGGTGGGATTGTAGCGAACCGACCGCACGACCGCGAGACAGACCGAGCGGAACACGGTCAGCAGGTTGGCTCCTTCATGCCCGATCCGATGACGTAATCCGCCGCGCTGTACGCTACATAATCCGTGATCGCCGCCCGTGCGGTCTCTCCGGTGGGCGCATGGGGCACGCACACTGGCAGGCAAGCTGCCAGTGCCGCCCGCCCGCCCGCGGTTGCAGACTCCCACCTGCGGCACTCGTGGTCCTGAATCGACGCTCGTAGCAAGAGGACGGCAGTAGGAGGACGACCACCATCACGGCCAGGACGACCAGGGCAATCACGAGCCAGTGCCAAGCCTTGAAGCCTTTGTGCTTTAGTTTCCTCATACGCTGCACCATCATCGATCGCGGGCGGCGGGGAGTTGGCCTTCGGCCTGATCCGTCCTTGACGCCTGGAGGACGGGCCCCGTGCGCGGCGCCAGGCGGCTCGCCCTCACGCCAGTGTAGCACGAGCCGGCCCGCAACCCGAAAGATGATGTCCTCCCATACCACGTCACCCGGCGTCGGCACACGATCGCGGGCGACGGCATGCAGCGGCGGCGGCACGTCTCCACCTGCTGGCTACCATTCGAGAGATGTAAAAAAGGCGTGCGGCACCCCGTAGGTTTTGGCGCGGTCATAGGGTGCCGCAGCGAGTGGAAGATCGTAACACCGGCACTCGCCCGAGGTTACCCGTGGCGGGGCCGGTGAGGTTGTTCAGCCGGTTGATCCTAGGCGTCGAATACGCCTCTGTCCTCTCGGGCTCACAGGGCCAGCCGCGTATCACTCCATCGGAGCCCAAGCCATACCCCCTGTCGCTCGACCGGCCCCGGAAGCAGAAGCCGACGCCCATGGGCCTATAACATTATACAACAAATAAGGTTGTGTGTCAAGTGGCCGTCCGGCCTCCGCCGCACAGAGGGTCCGTGACACTTCCGGCGGCATTCGATCGGCGGCATTCGATTCTGGGTACGACGGGCGGCTTGTCCGCCCGTGCGGTGTCTCCGGTGGACGCATGGGGCATACACACTGGCAGGCAAGCTGCCAGTGGCACCCGAACGGGCAGGCAAGCTGCCAGTGGCACCCGCCTAAACTGTCATGCACCCTCGCACAGACGATCCACCACGCCGCCTGCCTCGACATACCGCCGAGCACCGTCCGGCTCACGGAATGTATGTGTTCAGCGGGGTGGCGTGGGTAAGCAGAGCCGCGCGCGGCGGCGGAGCTTACCCGTACGCATCCGTGCGAGCCTGTCCTCACGGGTAATGAACAACCCGCCCCCGTGGGGCGTGTGGTTCGTTACCCAAGCCATCCCGTTTGAGCGCCATACGCGTACTATAAGGTGTTCCAACGTAACAGGTCACAGCGGGATCAGTGGGCCACAGGATCATCCGAACGCCTCCGGGCCAAACAGCCTCAATTGCCCTCCCGGCTCCCGGACTGGCGGAGGGCCACGCTTCACAGCACTTGACGGAACCACAACACCCTTCCGGCCCCCTCTCGCGCTCCGCACTGCCGCAGCAACGAAGCCGTCCAGGTCCTGGAAATCCCATGACTCCCGCGCCACACGCCGGCCGTCAGAATCCAGAACCGCTGCCCCGTACCCGTCCACCAGCGCCCGAGTCGCAAACCGGTCGCACCGGGCCTCCTTCTGGCGAACATTCCGCCGGGCCTTCTTCACAAGCCAGTGGTAAAACTCGTGCATGAATACAAACAACACCAATTGGTAGGCATCTAGCGATTCGACCGAATACACCTCTCGCCACCAGTACCGGCGGTTCGACTGTGCCCGCGCGATGTTGGTGCGAATCAAGTACGGATACCGATTGCGGCGCCCCAAGTTGACGTATATCCGTCCCTGTGCGTAATAGCACGTCCCGGAGAATTCGGCACCGCGGCTGTAACGCACGAAGACGTCAAGCCCATCGTGTGGCCAACTGGCGACCGCCCGCAGCACCATCTCGTTCAGCACGAGCGAATCCAAATGTGTGGTGTTTTGGAAGTCCATCCCCGCCAGTGCCACAGGTCTTGTTAAAGCCCCTTTCCGAACGGGCTCTCACCCCAAGCCGGCGCGGACGAGATCCTGCAGCCGCACAATCCCAACCGGTGTCGCCGCGGCCCCGTCATCCGTCACGACCAGCACCGTGATCGCGCTTTCGCGCATGACGCGCAGGCAGTCCACCGCGAGGGTCGTGGGCGAAACCGTAGAGACATTCACGGCGGGCTCCGACGGATCCCGACGGCTTTGCCTCCACGCCTCGGCCGCCGTCATCTTGCCGGGCGCCTCGCAGCGCAGCAGCAATCGACGCAGGTCGCCGTCGGTGAAGACGCCCATCAGATCGCCGTTCTCGTCCACGACACACGCCATGCCAAGATGCTTGCCTGTCATTTCCAGAAGCAGCTCGTTGAACGTCGCCGACGCCCGCGTGATCGCCAATTCGTCATCCTTGTGCATCAGATCAGACGCACGCGTCAGAAGCCGCCGCCCGATACTCCCGTCCGGATGAAATCGGGCAAACTGATGCTCGTCGAATCCCCGCGCATCGAGAAGCGCCATGGCCAACGCATCGCACAGCGCCAGCATCATGAGCGTGCTCGTCGTCGGCGCCAGCGCCAGCGGCCCAGCCTCCGGACGAGGCGGAATCGGCATCACGACATCCGCAAGCTCGGCCAACGGTGAATCTCCGGCTTCACAGATCGCGATCACTGCGCCGCCCACGCGCCGAAAGTGCCCGACAAAGCGCACTAATTCCTCGGTGCCGCCGCTCCTCGACAGCGCCAGGAGCACGGCACGCTCGCCAACCACGCCCAAATCGCCGTGGAGCCCCTCGACGGGGTGCATGAAAACGGCCCGCGTACCAGTACTGGAGAGAGTCGCCGCCGCCTTCCGGGCAATGAGGCCGCTCTTGCCGATGCCCGCGACCACGACCGGCTCTCGTGTCCGCAGAACAAGCGAAACCGCGGCCGCGAACGATTCGCCCACCAGGCCGGCCAACGCCACCAACGCCTCGGCCTGTTCACGAATCATCCCCTTGGCAAGCTCGACAAGCGCACTCACACGTGTGTACTCATGGAAGCATCCGGCTAGCAGCTACGAGCTACACGCTTTCAGCTTCCATCCTTGGGCTCATCGAGATCTTCGCCAAGATCGAAGTTGTCGTCAATCTTGAGCGCCTCGTCGAGATCAAGGTCATCACCGCGTTCATCACCACGGGCATCGCCAGGAGCCTCACCACGAACTTGCTCCGCGCCGATCTTCCTCGTCCCGTCGTCGTGGTCCGCCGCCGTATCGAGCTGCAATCGCTTCGTGCCGGCCTCCTCGTCAGGCTCCTGGTACTCGTAGAATTCGCGGTACACCTTACGGAAGTAACCGCCAGCACGCGTCTCGACCAAGTTCAGCACCGCGCCGAAGACCCGAGCGTTGATCGCCTCAAGTTGCCCCTGCGTCCGCTGAAACGCCCCCCGAGACGTCGCCCGATACTGGCACACCACCAGGACACCATCCACCGCCCCGGCCAGCACCATCGCATCGCTCACCAGCAGCACCGGCGGGCCGTCGAATATCACCTGGTCATACCGCGATCGGGCATCCACGACGATGTCCCGAAGATAGCTGCTCCCAAGAAGTTCCGCCGGATTCGGCGGCGCCGGCCCGGCCCCAAGAACATCCAGACCCGGCACCGATGTGGGCATGACGAGGTCGGCCAGCTTGCGCTGACCAATCAGGATATTACTCAGCCCCCCCTTGGGCGACTCGTCGCTGTCCCCGCTGGTGCGAGAATCACTTCTCGCACCCGCCTCGTCGCCTGGCTTGCCGTTTGGCGGATTCCCCCCCGTGTCTCCCGACGGATTCCCCGTGTCTCCCGACGCCCCTGCGCCTCCGCGAGACCCAAAAATCCGCCCCAGGCTTGCCCGACGGAAGTTGGCGTCGATGAGAAGCACACGACGCCCACTCAGCGCGATCGATATCGCGAGGTTCGTCGCCACCGTCGTCTTGCCATTCCCACCGCTCGGGCTCGTCACGAGCAGCACCCCTTGCTGCTCCGCTGGCGCGCTGAAAAACAGGTTCGCGCGCAGATTCCTGAACGCCTCCGCGACAATCGAGTGCGGCGCGTCGATGCTCGCGGTCTCGACACGCTCGATCTCAACCTCGTCGTCATCCACCGTCGGAATCGTCCCCAGGACGGGCACACGCACCACGTCACGTGGCGTACGAACCGACTTGTCCGCCAGCTCGATCAGGAACGCAATCCCGAAGCTCAGCGCAAGACCCAGCACCGTACCCGCCGGCACCCAGATCTCCCATAACGGGCTCGACCGCCGCTTGGGCTGGACGGCGTCCGAAGGAACGTCAATCTGCACCAGTCTCTGCTGGCGAAGCGTCATGCTGACCACGTTCTGCTGCTCCAGGAGGGCCTCGTACTGAAACCTGAGCAGGTCCCGCTCCTCCATCAGACGCAGATACCGCGCATACTTCGCGTCACGGTCACGCTGGTCCGCCCTCGCCTCGAAAAGACGCTCCTTCAGCTCCGTGAGTTGTTGCTGGGCCTCGAGGAAGTTCCGCCGCGCCTGCTCGATCTGCTCCTGCTGAAAGCGAAGCAGCTTCACCGACCGCTCCTCCTGAGCCCGCTGGGCCGCCGCATCACGGGCAAGCCTCGCGTTCTTCACCATCGGGTGGTTCTTGCCGTAACGCGCCTCGGCCAGGCTCAGATTGGCTTCCGCGTCCTGGGCGGATCGCTCCAGCTGCATGATGAGGAAGTCCGCGTTGAGGATCGCCTGGAGTTCCGCCGTGATCGGGAGGTCCTCGGGGCGCGCGTTCATCAAGTTCTCCCATTGTGTCTTACGGCCGAGCATCTCGACCTCCAGCTCGGTCACCAGGGCTTCAAGCGTGAGAAGGTGCTCGCTAGGACCGCCCTGGGGGAGTCCTAGGACGTCGGCGCTGCCGCGGAGTTCCTCGATCTCCTGGCGCTTGCCTTCGAACAGCTTCTCCGCGCGGGTGCGTTCTGTCTCGAGTTGCTCCTGGGCCTCGTCGATTCCGAGCTTCTGGAGTTCGTTCACCTTGGCGAGGTACTTCCGCACAACCGTATTCGCCAATATGGGGACTTCCTTGGAAACTTCCCAAACCGCCGCGACGCGGAGGAAGTTCGACTCCCTGATCGGCGTGGCAACGATGATGTCGTCGAGGAGGTCGACAGGGTCTTCGTCCGTCTGCTCCATCGCCCACGTGTACCAGCTCGTGTTCTTGATCCCGGGATCATCGAAGACAGCACGAAGGACCTCCGGGCTCTTCACCAGGAGGGCTTGGTTCTTGACCAGCAGCTCCACGTCTTGCTGACGCGGTTCCTGCGCGTTCAGCGGGTTGAGCAAGTCGACGGGGTTAGCAGATTTCACGCGCACCATCGCTTCAGCACGGTACTGCGGGTAGTAGCGCACCATGAATCCGGTAAACCCGACGGTCAACGCAGCGAAGAACAGCCAGAGAACAAGGATCAAGACAAGGCGCTGACGCACAATCCGAATGACATCCGCGCCTGATACGCCCGCCCCAGCGGCTGACGCGGAGCCCAAAGGCCCAGACCGAGCGCCCTGGCCCGGCACGATGCTTCCCCCAGGCGTTGGTGTCGCCGCGGTCAGTGTTGTCATGAGCGAAACCTCACCACAATGTGGCGGTCAGTTCTCGGCTGCCAGCCCCGAAGGAGAAAGAGAAGAGTCTCCCCGCCATCAGGCCTATCACCGCTCAGCGGCGGCCTTCTCAAGATCCTTCAGGGCCTCATTTATCTTCGGCAAAGTGCGCCGGACGCTTTGATCCTCCGAAGCCTCGGCCGCGGTCTTCATCGAGTTCAGCCAGCCCTTCGCCTCTTCGAGCTCGCCTCCGCGAAGCATTTGGACCATACCCCAATGAAACGCCGCGGCCACGTTCCTGCGATCGATCTCAAGCGCCCGCAGCAACATGCCCTCCGCCTCCACCAGGCGATCACTCTTCGCCAGGGCCCATCCAAGCGTGTCCAGAACGCCGGAATCGTCCGATTTCAGCCGGTACGCCTGCCAAGCATACGGCAACGCCTCCGCCGCATTGTCGAGCTGGTCGGCAAGCAAGTAAGCCAGGTTGTTCAGCGCAGTCCTCTGCTGGGGGTCTATCTTCAGCGCCTCCTCGTATTTCGCCTTCGCCTCCAAATGCCGATGGAGACTCTCCAATAACAAGCCCTGGGCCAACGCCGCAAACACCTTGTCCGTATCATTCACCGCCACCTCTGCGATACGATCACAGATGTCGATCGCTTCCTCGGACTTGCCGCTGATATAGAGCAGGTGCACCAACACCTCCAGATTGGCGACGTTCTCCGGATTAGCCTCCACACGCGCCCTGATGCGGGCCAACACCGCCTCCTCGCCAAACACACTCCTCATCTCTGCAACAATCTGCGTCTGCTTCGGAAAATCCTTCGCCGCCGCCAACGCGCGACCATATGTCTCGAAGCACTTGCTCTCATCGCCGCCGCGCGCGTATGCCCAAGCCAACGATGCCAAGGCATCCGGCTGATTGTCCAGCAGCCGCGCCGAGAGCTTCTCTTCGGCAAAGCGAATGATGTCCGCCGGCCGACCCGCCGATCGGTACGCCGCAAAGAGCGCCGGAACCGTCCCGCTACGATAACGGGCTAACTCGGCGGCCGCCTCGTATCCCTCAATCGCCTTGTTCCAGTCTTGGGACCGTTCGCCCAACCGGCCCAGCAGCATCGGCCACCTTAGCTCCTTTGGGTACTGGCGCATGTGTCGATAAATCAGGTTCTCGGCGTCGGCGTACCGCGCCGGACGAACGCGCAGGTACGCATCCACCAACGCCGCCGCCACCGCCTGATACTCGGCCTCCCCCTCAGGATTCTCGTCCAGGATCAGTTCCAACTCGTTGATGGCCTCGTCGCCGCGGCCCACCTCAATCAACGCATTCGCCAACGAGATTCGGTGCTGGTAGCCGAACCCGGCGGGACTGTAAATCTTCGCGCTCTTCAAGTCGCTGATGGCCGCCTGCCACTGCCCCATCAGAATGTGCAACTGACCACGCTGCCACAACACCAGGGCACTGTCCGGATGCTTCTCAAGGTAACCGTCGAACGCTTCCTTAGACTTCTGTATATTGCCTCCTATCCTGTGATACGCGCCCTCGAAAATCATCCCTTGAGGGTCATCAGGGTACCGCTCGACGTAGTCGTCTATCCTCTGCTTCGCCTCTTCCAGATCCCCCGTCGCCAGAAACAGCCCGATGATCCGAGAGCGTGTGGATTTCACCAAGGCGGCGTTGCCCTTCCCCGCCGCGGACTCCTCTTCCATCCGCTTAACCGCTCGCTCATAGTATTCCAGTGCGTCTCGCTCCCGGTTGTTCCTCGAATAAAACTCCGCCGCGAGAATCAACACTTTGGGAGAAGGGTCCAGGCTCACCGCCAGCCGGAAATGACGATCGGCTGTCGCCAGCGTCTGCTGCTCTTCGTAGAATCGACCCAGATACACGGCAATCAGGGCCTTCTTCGCCGGATCCTCTTCCGCCTTCAGCGGCTTCATGAGCAACGCTTCCCCCTCGGCCAGCCGATTCACTTCCTTTCGACCCAAGAAGAAAGCCACCTCGCGCACCAAGTCCAAATCGTAATCAGAAAGCTCCAAGGCCTCGCGATAGACCTTCGCCGCCTTGTCATAAGCTCCGACTTCGGCAAGACCATACAACCGCGCTAGAAAAATGAGGTTCTCCAGGTTCTTCGGATCCGCCTTGCGAACCTTCTCTCGTGCCTCAATCCCCTCATCCGGGTTCTCGGTCTCCTTCATGATCTGATACCGCTCAGCGACCCACGGATCGTTCGGCCGGAACTTCCTAGCCAGTTCCAAGTACTTTCTCTCGGCCTGTCGATCTCCCTCGCCCACGGCGATTCTCGCCAGACCGCGGTTCGCGATGCCATTCGTCGGGTCAATCTCTAATGCCCGCCGCAATGCGTCCTTCGCCGCCTCCACATCCTCTGCTGCGAGATACGCCTCCGCCAAGTATGTCCACCCCATCGAATAGCTTGGATAGTCGCCAAGACCGGTCTTCATTAGTTCTATCGCTTGATCGAACTCGCCCTTCGCCAGCGCGACACGGCCTTCCGCGACCTTGCCCGATGTCCCGTCGATATTCAGCTCTCCGAATCTCGCCGCGTACCTCTCCGCACGATCCCAATCCTCCGCTCGAAGTGCGGCATCGAACTGCTGCCGAACGACGGAGCGATCGCCTGGCTGCAGCCTCTCGGCCTCGTCGAGGCACTTCCTCTCCTCGTCAGGCTGTCGGCGAATCCTGTAGAACCTGGCCAACGACAAGGCCCGGCTCAATCCATCCTCCTTTCCCTTCAGGAACGCCAGGATCTGCTCGTCCTTGGACGCAGCATCACCCTCCTTCGGCACGAGCAAGTCGAATCGTTGATACAACCGACTGTCAGGGTCCTTGGCCAGCAGAGACGCCACCATCGCCCGTGCCTCACCCACTCGATCCGCCGTCACATAGAGACGAAGCAACGCCAGGAGCGCCTGGCCGTTCTCTGGGTCTTTCTCCAGGACCGCCTTGATCTTCTGCTCCGCTTCGTCGTCCCGTCCCTCGGCCAGCAGGACTTCGACCAGCCGGAGCTCACCCTCCACGGTGCCCTGACCCAAGCGCCGACCCTCCGCGGCAGCCAACTCAAACTGACCCAACTCCTCGTAGGCCTTCATGCGCAACTCAGTCGCCAATTCGTTCCCCTCGAGGTACTCACGCAACTCCTTCGGCTGGTTCGGCTTGAGTACCTCCAAGGCCTTCGCCGGATCCCCCAGCTTCAAGTGTACCTGTCCCAACCACACATAGAGCACAGGCGATCTCGGCTTGAGTTTGAGCGCGGCCTCAAGCGCCGCCCGCGCCTTGCCCCATTGCTGCTGGCGCATGTACAACTCACCCAGCAAACGCTGCAGTTCGAAGTGCCTATCGGCATTCGCCACGCGGCTCGCGGCTTCAGCTTCCTGCGTCGCTGCGACATAATCACCCCTCGCCTTGAAAAGCTGGGCACTCATGAACCGAACGCCCAATGATTGCTCATCGGCCTCCTCCTTCGCCCTCGCAATCCACTCCTCCGCCGCCGCCAGGGCTTCGGTGGCCTTTCCCTCGTCCGAGGCAAGTCGGGCCTGAGATGCCCGACTGAGCTCTTGCATAAACAGGTCGGTCATAAACTGCATACGCATTTGATTCTCGCCGATGGCACGAAAGTGATCCCTGTGAGGAACCGCTTCCAGCCCCCGCCGGTACACTGCCGCCTGCTCTTCAACCTTGCCCTCGTATCCGTAGACTTCTCCTAGGAACTCATACAACCGAGCAGCCTTCGGATCGATCTTCAGGCCATCCTCCAGAACTGCCGCTGCCTTTGCGAAATCGCGCTCTACTCCCTCCGTCCCGCTCGCATAGACTTGAGCCAGCAGAAGATGGCAATCCGTGCCTGCCGTCTCAGTCTTCACCAGTTCCTTCAGCAACGCCACGCCGCGCCCGATGGGCTCCTTCTCCCCCCTCATAATCAGAAAGAAGGCCTCAAGCCGCCTCAGGTCCACCACCTTCTCTTCCTCGCCCAGGCCACGGCACTTCTCGATCGCCGAGGCCAAGGTCGACTCCAACGTCTCCCACAGCACGCCCGCCTCTGTCTTCCGACCCTCCGCATCCGCCCTCCGTGCCGACGACCACAACTGGGTCGCGAGCGATTCCACGACGTCCACATTCGCCGGATCCAGCTCCAGTGCCCGCCTCAGAGCCTTCTCCCCCTCCGCTTCGTACGACTCGTCATCCTCCTTGAGGCTCAAACAGGCAAGCCCCAGCGCATAATGAGCCAAGGGCGATTCAGGGTCGACCTGCAGGAACTTGCGCGCATCATCAAGAACCCGATTCCACCGTAGCTTTCCTCTGAACAATCGCGCTAGTTCAAAGTGCAATTCAACTGTTGCTTCCAAGGCGGCGGGCAACTCAGAATCCCGTACCAACGCCTGGTTGAGAAACTCCTGCGCCGCCCCGATCTTTCCGTCTTCTACGGCGCTCCGCGCCGCCATAACCAAGTACTTGGGATTACGCGTGGAGTCCTTCTTGTACGCTCGAACGTACGTCTGCATCGCACGATTGTGCTCACCTTGAGCCTCAAGCTCCTCGGCCTCTACCTCGTAGACCTTCGGATCCTGAGTTGGAAGGTTCAGGAGCATTGCGAACCCCGCCGCCGCAAGCAGCACCATTCCAAACAATGTCAAGAGACCAACCAAGTTTTTGTTCAGTTTTCGCGCCATGATCCTATGCCTTCTTCCTCATCAATCGATCTGTTCGCCGTACCCCCCGTTGCAGCGCAATAGTCCCAAAGGCCACCTTGCCCTCCTACGATTCTACAGGAAGACGATCAAGACCCGCCGGCCGCCTACACATCTGCCGGTGGGCCTCCTTGCTCCCATCCTCTCAGCGGCCAATGCGACCGCACAAGCTCAGTGATTGTAGCATCGATCAACTCTCGAGCATACTCATCCGTCTGAGGAAGCTGCTCGTCCGAAACACCCGAAAACGAAACCTCAACCTTCGAATAGAACAAGTGCGTGTCACCGTGTTTCGCCATCCGCAATCGAGCCGAATTCCGCTCTGAGAAGAAATCACCGTTGACACAGATGATGTAATAAACATACGACTTCGTCCCAACCTTGCGCGGCGGGCAGAACGTCAAGCAACGAACGTCAATCTTTTGACCCAAATGCGCCATTTCCATGTTGACCGTGCGGTCGTCGACAAGAGAGTACGCACCAACATAGAAACACTCCTCCGGAACGTGAGGGACCTGATCTTGCTTGCCAGTATAGTACGATACCGACAGATTGACCTGATCCTCCTTGCCCTTCTGGGCTCCCGGCGGCTTGAGCACCCAGTTCAGGTATTCCTCTGTTCCTAGCTCCGCTTCCTGCTCGATGGGCAGCCTCTGAGACGCGACAAACACGAACGGCGAGATACAATCCCTCGCAAAATCCTTCAACGGCTTCCGAATCGGAAGCGGCTTCTTGATCAGCACCAGCCAACCTTGGCTCTTGGCCTCTTGCATGAAGCCGGCGCTGACCCCCAACGTTAACACCGCCAAAGCGAAATGAAACCGTCGCCGCCCGTCGGAAGACATCATGCCCCTCCTCCGGCATCCTCGGCCGAGCCTTCCTCCGGCTCCAAAACAAACAAGTGATCAAGGATCCATAGTATCCCAAGGTACATCAAGAAGCCAAGGCCAAACAGCAGGAAGCCCAGAACCGTATGCGCGGTCCCCGACGCCAACTCCTCATGACCGTACATCTGAAGACTCCCGGTAACGATGACTCGCAGAACATTGCACGACAGCGCCACTGGCACCACTGACACCGCCATGGCAACCCGCTGCCAGGTGGGACGAGCCGTGAAGTAGGCCATCCCGAGACCCAGTGCCACAAATGCCATCAGCGAGCGCATCCCACTGCAGGCACCAGCCACCGTGAATCCACCCTCGTGCCCCCAGTCCATGAAGAAGTTGATGTTGATGCCGGCGCGTTCGATGTCCGCACCGGGAAACGTGTTCAACAAGACCGCCGCAATCGCCGCCACCCCCTGCTGCAGCGGCTGCGTAAAGGCGCGATAAAGGTACGGCGGCGGCGGAATCGACAAAACCAAGAACCCGATCGGAAACAGCGTGAGAAACAGGGTCCGCCACCCCCGAAGCAGCAGGACGAGCCCCGCGATCATCGAAATAATCGACAACGACTGCGGATACCCAAACCTCACGCTGATGCTGACCACGTAGATGACAAGAGACAGAATCATCACCGCCAAGCCCCAAATCGACCCACGGTGATCGCCCGTCAGCAACTCCTTGCGCTTCGTGTTCACGATGTACAAGGAGAAGAACGGAATCAAGAATCCATGCGACCAATCAGGCTCCTGCCAGTAGTTGAACAGGCGATAGAAATGCGCCCAGTACAGCCAAGTCAGGAGCCCCGCCAGCACCAGGATCTTGGCCACGCCCGCAGGCCCGAGGAACTCCCACCACGTGCGAACCGGCGGCGGCGTGCGCGCGTAGTCCACTGCTCCACCCCCTCCGTCGGCACCAGTAGCTTCAGTACCTGACTCCGCGATCATGAGACCTGCTTCGCCATCCAGCCAGAGGCACCCCCAGAGCCCACCGAGACCCTATAGTCTATCGCGCGTCTGCGGAAACGTTAAACCAGTCATCCCGGTGCGATCGAGTCCCGTGACCCGTTTGCCGGCGTCCATGCCCCTTCTCAGGCCCTGGCAGTGCTCGCAGCGCGGCCACTAGTATGGAATCCCTCGCATCTGGGCTTCCACCCGACGCCTGTTCTTTACTTGCTCGCGAGCCTGAAACGTGTCGCTGTCCGCAAAATTTCGGTCATACACAAAGCCCATTCCGTACGAGAAGCGGAACGCGTTCCGCAGCACCGCAAAGAACACCGCGGCCGGATTCGTCCCCACGTTCACAATGTCACTCGGCCTCAGATAGAAGTCAGGCGCCTCACCAGCGAATATGGCATCCAGGTCCAACTGAATGATCTGCTCCTCATCCTCGCTCACGCGACGGATCAGATCGGCCCGCGCCGGCCACGCCAGTGGACCAAAACCCCCAGCAGACGCAATGGCCTCCTTCACCGTCAAACGCCGGCCCGTCAACGAATACGCACCCCGCCGAGCAACGTTCCCCATCATGTAAAAGTCTCCGACATTCCCCGCCGGCACATTAATCAGATCATAGGGGCGAATCACGATGTTGTACCGCGGATCGCCCTCCATCAGATCCTTCACCGGAATCTCGATGATCCGTACCGGAGGCACCAACTCCTCGGGCGCCTCCCACGGCTGCTCCGCTGGCTCCGCCGCCGCGCCCTCAGTCGTCGCTGTGGCCGGCTGCCAGAACCCCAACGCATCCTGATCCAACGGCTTGGCCCGATCCTCGAGCTCCACGGCCTCCCGAGTCGCCGGCCGCGTGTCCGCACCCTCGATCACCCATTCCCTATGTTCCGCGTCCCATTCAATGCGCGGTTGCTCCCGGGCTACCCGCGATTCGCGCGTTCCAAATCCGTCCACGCCTGCCTCGCCCGTTCCGGACATGGTCGTCCCTGGTTGCGGATCGCCCACCCCTGCCGAGCCCGACGACACATCGGTCAAGCTGAAGGGGATCTCAGCCTCCTCCGGCCCCACCGGCGGAAACTCCGTCTCTCCTGGGAGTGGCAGGCCGACCCCAGCCGCCCCAGATTCCCTTGCTCCATTCTGACTCCCAACCTTGTGAAACACGTAGATATTCTCTACCTGAGGCGGGATGCCACCCCCCGCCGCAATCGCATCCAGCAGCCGAAAATCCGGGCGCGGCAACGGGTACGTCCCAGGGCGGACCAGCGTGCCGACCATCGAGAACTGAGCGGCTTGTGATACCACAAGCGTCACCTGCACGTCCGCCTCCGGCAAGATATCCGCCTCGCGCAGCCGTGCCACTAGCTCAAGCTCCAACTCGCGAGGCGTAAACCCAACGACCCTAACCGGGCCAAGCATCGGTATCGTCTCAAACCCGGCGTTGCCAACGCGGACTTGCTGAACCGTGGCCACACCAGGAACCAGTAGCTCGAATATCGAAATAGTCAACACATCCCCCGGGCCAATCCTGGACTCCTCAACTCCCGCCATAAGATCATCTGGGGTCGGCTCCTCCGCATTCTGAATCCCAAGGGGCTCCTCAAGGATGCTCAACGTGTGCCGTATCTCATTCCGCCGCATCTCGGAGAACTGCCCCACCTGTGTTGGGTCCAGAAGGCCGTTCTTCAGCCAGTTCACACCCTCGCCTTGGCACCCCACAACCTGGACCCCAACGGCCAGCAACCCAACGCACATGACCAGACCGCGAGGTGACGACACGCTCCCCCGAGCCCTCGGTACAGAGCCCCCGATCCACTCGGCATGTCCGCGACGTCGCCGCCTTCCACATGGGCGCAATGTGCGCATCACCCACCCCCGTGAAAAGTCAACTTGATTCATCCGAAACACCCCGCTCTGCCCCCGAACGGCAGGAGAAGACCGACGAGCCTCAAGGTCCACGTCTCCCCGGGTCGGCTGTGAGCAAAACACTTCAGTGACTCCTGACCGATAATCTAATCCGAAGCCTTGGGCAATCCTCGCACGCTGTTATCGACACCCCCGACCGCAGATAAGAAGCGTTCCACGCCACAAACCCGGCGTCCGCACCCCGCTGTTCCAGCCCGCATGAGTTGCGCAAGTGCCTGCGAAACAAGCCGCTGAGACCGATAACCAAACCGAGGTCCGGTGGCGACCACCCTCGCGGTCCCCACCGGCATCCTTCCTAGCGCTGATATGTCCGCCGACCCTCCTCTCGACGCCCGCGCAGTCCTTGCGCCTTGCAGCGCTTACGAGCATTCCTACGAGCCAGATCCTCTCGAGTTCAGTCCCTCCTCCGCTCATGCCGATAGTTCCTACTGCCTACGCAGGGACAGCCAGGCGGGACCCGGCCGCGAATCCACCGTCAAGTCTCCATTCGGGCCTCTGCCGCCCCACGTGAAGGGCTCGCCATGATGGATATCATCATCGTCGGAGCAGGCGGCCACGGACGCGTAGCCCTCGACATCATCCTCCAAATGAAGAAGCACAAGCCGCTCGGGTTCCTGGACAACAACCAACGCCTGCACGGGCGGCGGGTTGACGGGCTGCCGGTTCTCGGCGGTGTCGAGCAACTCGCCGACGTCCGAAAACGTGGCATCGCGGGCGCCATCATCGCCATCGGCGACAATGGCGTACGCCGGGCGCTCGGCAACGTCATCGAGGGACACGATCTCCAACTGGTCAACGCCATACATCCCTCCGCCCAACTCGCCAGCACCGTCTCACTCGGCAAAGGCGTTCTCATCGCCGCCGGGGCCCTCGTCTGCGCCCACTCGCAGATCGGTGACTACGCCATCCTCAACACCGGCTGTATCGTGGATCACGAGTCCATGATTGGCACGAGCACCCACGTTTGCCCGGGCGTTCGCCTTGCCGGCCACGTCACCATCCAATCTGGGGCCTTCGTCGGCATCGGCTCGACCATCGTCCAGAATGTCCGAGTCGGCTTCGAGGCCGTCGTCGGCGCCGGCGCCGTCGTCATTCACGACGTCGACCCAATGACCACCGTCGTCGGCGTTCCCGCCCGCGTGGTCAAGGGCTCTCCTTCCCCAGACGAGTTTGCCTCACTCCTCACCACACGCGACTCCGACCTCAGGGACCCCATGCACCTGCCACAGCCAACTGAATCAGCAACCACCGACAGGGCCGGTGGTATGAGGGAGGCCCCTGAAAGGGGCCGGTGATCAGGCCCGCCAGGATCTGGGTTTGCTGAACGTATCCGCCCCGAATGGGGCGGAGGCGACAGGTGTCACGGTTGTGACACTTCCGTCGCCGCTCGGGGCGAGCGTGGCCAGGTGGTCCGGTCACCGGGGCTTCCGCTGCGATCTACCCCCGGCTACTATCCGCGGCCCCGCTGGGGCCGAAACGGATACCACCCTCAGTGCGCATCGCGCCGGGTGCCGGGTGCCACTGGCGGCTTGCCCGCCAGTGTTCTGTGTGGCATCGCATGCAAGGTCGCACTGGCAGGCAAGCTGCCAGTGGCACCCAACGCCGTGAACTGGCGTGGGTTGTGGTTGATTGTAAGTGACTGCAAGGAATGAAAAA
>JAFGQA010000395.1 GCA_016935885.1 Phycisphaerae bacterium
ACCTGCCAACAACAGGCCGTCGACTTCGCCGATCGCCTCCGCCCCCACCTTCTCCTTCAACCTCTCCCCGCCCGCTAAACACGTACACGGTAATTACCGTTTTGGCGACCGGCTTCTGGGCCGCACTACCCGACACAGGCAGGCACGCTAAGCAGCGTTCGGCCAAGCTATTATAGCAGATAGCGGGCGACGAGACTCGAACTCGCAACGTCCAGCTTGGAAGGCTGGTGCTCTACCATTGAGCTACACCCGCTTGAGGGGCTGTCCGGATCGGCCTGTTCCGGTCTCGCACACTCTTACATCCTACACTCTATCGGGCCGTGCTGCCGGTCGCAACCGGCTCTGCGTCACTCGCCTTTGCCGACTCCGCGGCGAGAAGGCACTTGTTTCCAGCGGGCCGAGAACGCCTTAGAATGGCGGTGCCTGTTAGCGCCACCGCGCAAGGTTGTAGGCAACCGCGTCCAAGAGCCCCCGACCTTGGTCGGTGTGCATGCCCGGATGGGACGCACGGTTACCCCCCGAGCAAGCTCGGGTACGTGTTTAGTGGCTGTTTCAGAACCCTATGTGGCACCAGCGCCAAGGCCGGTGGATTGGATGATTCACCGGGCATTCGCTCGCTCGTCTCTACAGTTCTGAAGCAGCTTCTTAGAGAACAGATCGTCCCAATGGGACGAAGGACCGTAGCCAGGGGGCGCGAGCCCAGAGTGTGAGGGCGTCCATGAACATAAGCTCCGGCGGAGTGACGGAAACGCCCGTTGCGCCCGGACCCGTCCGGTGTCCCTTCGGGGCGGCACGGGTTTGGGGTTCAAACCGGGTGGCACGGGTAACGAACGAAACGCCCACGGGGACGGGTCGTTTATCACCCGTGAGAACAGGCTGGAACGGCCGCTGGTGCGAGAATCCCTTCTCGCATCCACTTCCGGCGGGAACCCTCTCCCACAGCTCGACACAACGGGCCGAGAAGGGATTCTCGGCCCAGGGATTCTCGACCCGGCGTAGATGCCCTCGGGTAAGCTCCGCTGCCGCTGGCGGCTCCGCTCACTCATGCCACCACGCCAGACACGTACTCGGGGCGGGCGTGTTTGTTGCGCGTCCCGTTCCACGGGTTGCGCTGCGCTCCACTAGTGGCTGCGATCCTACGGCCCTGCGGTGCTGGGCCAGCAATCATCCGTTTGATGAGCTGATGCACGCCAGACATGTGCAAGCTCGGGGGCACCTCAGGCCCCAGCCCAGCGACCTTACGCTGTGGAGTCAGGATGCTCCGCTGCGGCCCGATACGGCCATCGTCGGATTGCTGAGACTCGTAGCCCATCACGAATCGCCTGCGGTATCGCCGCTGGAGGTGGCGTTGATACGGGCTTTGACACGCGTGCCGCAGTCTTCGGGGCAGACTCTTTGCAGCGGGTTCCCACGGACGGGACCAAGGCCGGGAACCGCGGCGGAGAACACCGGGCTGGGAGGTGTGATGAGGACACAAGGCTGGGAACCGCGATGAGAGTACTCGTGATCGGCGGTGGGGGTCGGGAACACGCACTTTGCTGGAAGCTGTCGGCATCGCCGCGCCGGCCCGATCTCTATTGCGCTCCCGGCAACGCAGGGACCGCCCGGGTAGCCGAGAACATCGCACTTGCGGCAGAGGACGTCGAGGGCTTGCTTGCGTTCGCCAGACAGAACGCAATCGACTTGACGATCGTCGGGCCCGAGGAACCGCTGTGTGCGGGGATCGTGGATCGGTTTACGGGAGCCGGTCTGCGGATCTTCGGGCCCACGATGGCGGCGGCACGTCTGGAGGGCGACAAGGCGTATGCCAAGCAGTTGATGCGTGCGGCGGGTGTCCCGACGGCCGACGCCCGCACCTTCGGCCCCACGGCACAGGAACTCGCCCAGGCAAGCCAGGCCGGTAGCGGACGCGACGAGGCGGTCTACGCCCAGTTCAAGCGCGGCTACGACATGGCCCGAGACTACGTGGCGACGCGAGAGGAAGGCGTCGTCGTAAAGGCGTGCGGCCTCGCCAAGGGCAAGGGCGTGTTCGTCCACGCGGATCCGAGTGACGCGATGTTGACACTGGAAGACCTGATGGTCAAACGGAAGCTGGACCGGGCCGGCGAGCGCGTCGTTATCGAGGAACTCCTCACCGGCCCGGAAGTGAGCGTCTTGTCGCTGGTGGACGGGCGGAACATCTACATCCTGGAGTCGGCTTCGGACTATAAGCGACTCGGCGAAAACGACACCGGTCTCAATACGGGTGGTATGGGTGCCTACAGCCCGTCCGACAAGCTCAGCGAGTCGGACCTGCGGATCATCGAGGGCGATGTGTTGGTGCCCGTCATCGACAGCCTGGGGCGGGAAGGCGTGACGTACCGAGGTGTGTTGTATGCCGGACTGATGATGACGGCGAGCGGCCCGAAGGTGTTGGAGTTCAACTGCCGGTTCGGCGATCCCGAAGTGCAGGCCATCCTGATGCGTCTGGAGAGCGATCTGCTCGATGCGCTGGAGGCAACGCTGAACGGCACGCTAGACGAGATCGAGATGAGGTGGAGCCGTGAGGCATCGGTGTGCGTGGTCATGGCGTCCGGCGGTTATCCGGGAAGCTACGAGAAGGGCAAGAAGATCAGCGGCCTGGCCGAAGCGTCGGCGTTGGATCACGTGCAGGTCTTCCACGCCGGCACGGCCACGCGCGGCGATGATGTCGTGACATCCGGCGGCAGGGTGCTCGGGATCACGGCGGTCGGCGACACGATCCAGTCGGCAAGACAGCGAGCCTACGAGGCCGCCAGGTTGATCTCCTTTGACGGGGCGCACGTTCGCGGGGACATCGCGGCGCGCGTGTGTGGCCGATGAGAGCAGCAGTCAGTTTGTGCTGTAGGATTCGAGGATTCAAGGATTCGCGGGTTCAAGGATTCAAGGAT
Source organism: Phycisphaerae bacterium (assembly GCA_016935885.1). Next base: position 2,910 of record JAFGQA010000395.1, read on the forward strand.
TCAAGGGTTCAGAGTTTGAGGCTTCGAGGATTCAAGGGTCCAAGGGTCCAAGGTTTGAGGCTTCGCGAAAACCACGAAAGGGTCCGTGGCAGTTTTGGTGGGTGCCACTGGCAGCTTGCCTGCCAGTGCGGATGCGAGCGGGTGCCACTGGCAGCTTGCCTGCCAGTGCAGATGAATCGTGCTCCCACCAGAGAGACCGCACGGACGGACAAGCCGCCCGTGGCACGTGGCATCGAATGCCGCCGGAAGTGTCACGAGCCCCCGCGAGAGCCCCGAGCCGAAACCATGCAAGCGGAATAACCTCGCACATCGAAGGTTTCGGCCTTCGCAGTCTCAGCTTTCGTGAGCGTGGCTGGCGTTTACACGAACGGTGATGACATTCCGAGGAGAGACATGCCCGTGGGATTCGCAGGAAAGCGTATCGTCGTGATGGGCCTGGGACGCTTTGGTGGCGGCATCAGCGTCACGCGCTGGCTGCACGCGCAGGGCGCGAAGGTCCACGTGACGGATATCGCGCAAGAAGACGTGCTGGTCGAGAGCCTGGCAGCCCTGAAAGACCTCGACATCAGCTACCGGCTCGGCGGGCACGACGAAGCCGACCTGAATGAATGCGACCTACTGGTCGTCAGTCCGGCCGTGGACAAGCGAAAGGCGGCCTTCTTTCAGGCGGCGACCGCGCGGGGCATCCCGTGGACGAGCGAGATGAACCTGTTCATCGAGCACTGCCGGGCAAAGATCATCGGCATCACCGGGACGGTCGGCAAGAGCACCACCACGGCGATGATCGGCGCGATCCTGGATGCAGCACGAGCAACGGAGCAGTGGTCGCGTGGGCAGGTCTGGCTGGGCGGCAACATCGGCAAGTCGCTGCTCGACGACTTGGCCGCGATCGCCCCGCCGGACGTCGTCGTGCTGGAGTTGTCGAGCTTCCAGCTGGAGGACATCGCCCAGCTTCGGAGAAGCCCCCACATCGCGCTCATCACGAATTTCCGCGACAACCATCTCGACCGCCACGGCACGCTTGAGGCTTACGCCGAGGCGAAGGCCAACATCTACAGGTATCACACGCCCGATGACTGGCTTGTGCTGCCGTTTGAAGGCGGTGTCGATCTGTTGCCGCCAAGCCGGACCGATCCTTCGCGGCTGTATCGGTTTGGCGTGGACCCCGATTCACGCCATGTGAAACTGGCGTATCAGCACGACGGCCAGCGGGTCGCGGACGAATTGTCCGTTTCCCTGTCCATTCCGGGGCTGCACAACGTCGAGAACGCGGCCGCCGCATTGGCCGTCTCACGCATACTTGGCGTGTCAGATACAGTGGCAGTCGAGGCCTTGTCGCGTTTCTCCGGTCTGGCCCATCGCCTCGAGTTCGTCCGTGAGCTCGAAGGCGTGAAGTACTACAACGATTCGAAGGCGACGACACCGACCGCGGCGATGACGTCGCTGAAGGCCTTCGACGGCGGCATCGTGGTCCTGGTCGGCGGCTCAGACAAGGGAAGCTCCTTCACCGAGTGGGGCCGCGAGTTGGCCGCCCGCGCCAAGGCCGTGATCTGCATGGGAGACACAAGGGACAAGATCCGCAGCGAGATCCTGCCGGCCGAGGGTGCCACCAGGATGCCCATCGTGGAGACCGCGTCCCATTCCCAGGAGGGCATAGACCGCGCCCGAGAGCTCGCCGAGCCAGGCGACGTGGTCCTGCTGAGCCCCGGCTGCGCCAGCTTTGACTGGTTCAGGAACTACGAGGAGCGCGGCGAGACGTTTAAGGTCTTGGTGAAGGCGTTGACTTGAGGGAATGGCTGCCAGCCTTCAACCGTTAGGCGTCGCGCAGGAGTAACATGACCGATTGTGCCGCTTGGCTGGCCTGCCGGCTTGCCGTTTGGCGGACCTGCCCGCGGCAGGCGGGTCAACCGTTTACGTTGCTTTTGCGCGGCTCCTTGGCACTCACCTACCATCCTTCGGCCGTCAGCCATCACCTGTCAGCCATCAGCTTGGAACCGGCGGGCCGGCGGACGCACGCTACATCTTGTTCAACAGGCCCTCCGTCTGGTCGAGCAGGTCCTTGAAGATCTTCATGGCATCGTTGACCGGTTTGGGCGAGGTCATGTCAACGCGGGCCATCTTCAGCAGATCGATCGGGTACTTGCTGCCCCCAGACTTGAGAAACGAAAGGTAGGCTTCCACGGCGCCGTCCTCGCCGCCGGTGATGCGCCTTGCGATGTTGGAGGCGGCGCAGTAGCTGGTCGCATACTTGTAAACGTAGAAGTTGTAATAGAAGTGGGGGATGCGAATCCAGTAGTTGTCAACCAGTTCGTCGTGCACGTAATCGGGACCGTAGTACTTCTTCATGATCTTCCGGTACTCGGCCCCCATGGCGTCGGCGGTGAGCGGCTGGCCGGCCTCGGCCATCTCGTGTATCCGCTGCTCAAACTCGCTGAACATGGTCTGGCGAAAGACGGTGCCGCGCATCCCTTCCAGGAACTCGACCAGCAAATACAGCTTGAGCTTCGGGTCCTCGGTCTGCGCCAGCACGTGATGCTGGAGCAGGATCTCGTTGGTGACGGAAGCGACCTCGGCACAGAAGATGTCGTAATCGCTGTAGACGTAGGGCTGGTTCGTCCGAGTGAAATACGAGTGCATGGAGTGACCCATTTCGTGGGCCAGTGTGGACATGTCCTCGTAGCTGCCGTGGAAGTTCAGCAGGACGTACGGCTCGGTCAGATAGCTTCCGCCGGAATATGCCCCGCTCCGTTTGCCCTTCGTGGGATAGACGTCCACCCATCGTGTGGCGAGGCCCTTGATAAACTGAGTGAGATACTCCTTGCCGAGCGGCTGTAAGGCGTCGATGACCGTCGCAGCGGCCTTGTCGTACTCGACCTCGTATTTCTGGCCGGTGATCAGCGGGGCGAACAAGTCGTAGGCATGGACGCCGTCATCTAGCTTGAGCACCTTCTTGCGCAGGGTCTGATAGCGGTGCAGCAGCGGGAGGTTCTCGTTGACCGTCTCGACAAGGGTGTTGTAGACCTCGACCGGGATGTTGCTGCCGTCCAGGGCCGCGGCAAGACAACTGTCATAATTCCTGGCCTTGACGGTCAGAATGTGACTCTGCACGGCGCCGTTGAGCAGGGCCGCGGCGGTGTTGCGATAATCGGCGTAGGTGCCGACGATGGCCTCGTAGGCGTCCTTGCGAACGCGACGGTCGGTCGATCGCATGTAAAGATAGAAGGCCGAGTCGTCCAGTTCCACTTCGTTGCCGTCTTCGTCCTTGATCTTCGGGAACTTGATGTCCGCGTTCGTGAGGTAGTTGTAGGCGCTGCCTGGCGTGCTGCGGACCTTGCCCGTGAGGGCGAGCAGCTCCTCCTCACGCGGGGAGAGGATGTGCTCTTTCTGACGAAACAGGTCATCGAAGTAGTGTCCGTACACCGCGAGATCATCGTTCTCCTTCATCCACGTTTTCAGCGTCTCGAACGGGATCGCGGTCAACTCCGGCAGCAGCCACGCCGTCTGGGCACTGTAGTCGTTGAACAGCGACATGACGCGGTCCTTCATCCCCTGATACTCGCCCACACGCGTATCCTGGTCCGACAGGTGGGAGGCATAGGCCCAAAGGCGTTCCATGCGCGGCTCCAGGTTGTCCCGGAAATCCAATACCTTGAGCAGATCCTCCGCTCCGTTGCCGAGGGTCCCCTTGAACTTGGTCACCTGGGCGGCCATCGCCTTGATCACGGTGAATTCCTTCTCCCAAGCCTCCTTGTCGGGGTAAATCCTCTCCATGGCCCAGAGGTACTGTGCGTCGATCTCGCTTCGCTCGGGGACCTTCTTGACTTCCTGTGCTGTCGATGCGTGCGCAAGGGCCAACACGATGGTGGCCATGACAACCTTGATCGTGGTCGTGCGTGCGTGTGATCTGTTCATGGTGTGCTCTCTCAGCGGGAGGTTCTGTTCATCGACCAGGGGTTTCCCCGCCCGCGCCCCCGGGACCCCGGGACAGGCCGTGAACCCCGCAGGCTATCAACAACAGAGACTGGGAGCAAGGGTCGGTCGGGCCCATATCGGAAGCCGGGTGCATGACAGTTTAGGTGGGTGCCACTGGCAGCTTGCCTGCCAGTGTGTATGCCCCACGCGCCCACCGGAGAGACCGCACGGGCGGACAAGCCGCCCGTGGCAC
>JAFGQA010000396.1 GCA_016935885.1 Phycisphaerae bacterium
CCGCGGGCACTGGCGGACAAGCCGCCAGTGGCACCCAGAATCGGAATGCTGCGAGCACTGGCGGACAAGCCGCCAGTGGCACCCAGGCGACTGTGGCACGGGCGTCTCGCCCGTGAATCCACCGCCGAGACGGCGGTGCCACAGGTGCGTCCAACCGTGAAGTGCTTTGAACACTTACAAGGCTTTGGCCTGAGGCTCGCCTTCACAGGAACCGATCAGACCGCCCGGGCTGAAGCCCGTTGCTCTTTCGCAGAGAGTGAATGCTGACGCCCGTCGAAATACCGCCCGGGCTGAAGCCCGTTGCTCTTTCGCAGAGAGTGAATGCTGACGCCCGTCGAAATACCGCCCGGGCTGAAGCCCGAGGCTCTTTCGCAGAGAGTGAATGCTGACGCCCGTCGAAATACCGCCCGGGCTGAAGCCCGTTGCTCTTTCGCAGACGGTGAATGCTGACGGCCGTCGAGGTACCGCACGGGCTGGAGCCCGAGACTCGCCTTCACGAGGACCGGTCAGTTTGAGTATACAGTCAAGACTTTCGGGGAAGTTTCACCGGATGGTTGCTCGGTCGAGGTGGCGTCGAGGGAGGTGTTGTTTAGGGTGACCTCCTCGGTCGGCCGCCAGTAGCGTGGCCTGCGAGTCCGGAGGTCGGCCAGGTTGCCGCCTTCCGCCACGTGCTGGAGCAGCTCGGCGATTCTACCCGCCAAGTTCTCGGTGGCGACGCGCTCGTCCACGAAGCCGCGGTGGAGCAGCCACGTGCCGTGCTGGAAGTCTGGGGCCACCTTGCGTTGCTGGAACTGCTCGACCACGCGCTTGCCCGAGAAGCCGATGTTTGCCGAGCCCTGCACGACGATCATGTAGTCGCCGCGGAGCCCGTAGCTGATGGCGGTGCCGCCGAGCGTCGGGTCGCAGATGACCGAGATGTGGGGCACGCCGGCCTCCTCCATTTCGTTGAGCGCGTGCTGGACCTTGGGGATGTTTCGATACATCGAAGGCGTCCCTTCCTGCATTCGCGCCCCGCCGCCCATGGCGATGGAGATCAGGGGCGTCCGCGTTTCCAGCGCCTGCTGGGCGGCATAGCGGAACTTCTCGCCGATCTCGTCGCAAAGGCTGCTTCCGACCAGGCCGAAGTTGTTGATTGCCAGGACGGCGTCGTGGCCGCCGATCTTCGCCGTCCCTGTGATCAGCCCGGATTGGAGGCCGGTGTTCTTCATGCCTCGGGCCAGGGCCTCAAGGTATTGGGGGAACTGAAGCTGATCGATCGAGCAGTGGCGAATCGTTCGCTCGAACTCTCGAAAGGAGCCCTCCTCCGTGAGCCAGCGAATCCAATCGACAGGGTGGAGGCGCCGGTACGGCGTGAGGCCGCCGTTGGGGTGCAGCGACTTGGATCCGTCCATGTTGCCGTAGCGTCGTTCGAGGAGGTACTCACGGATTTGAGCCCACTGGCTCTTGCTCAGCGAGTGGACGTCGTGTCCGACCGCCTCCTTTAGGAATGCGGCATCCACTTTCTCGACGGCGTAGATCAGGCGGGCCACATTCAGTCGGGCCTCCATCTGCTCGGCCAAGGTGGTCCCGTCGGCCGGCCTGCCATTGTTCGGGACGATCTTGCGGGTCTGCTCGGCGATGTAGTCGGCCAACGCATCTCGCAGGCTGGCGAAGGCCTGATCCTGTTTCGCAGCCCTTTTGGCGAGCGCCCCAGCGCTCCGCTTCTTGCCGGACTCCCCCCACACGCCCATGGCGAAGAACTTTTCCCGGCGGGCGCGCTCCGCCTCGCCGCCGCGCAGGTCCAGGATCATCGCCAGGTTCCGCACCACGGCGTCCTTCGCCTTGGCCAGTAGCTCTCGCGGATAGCGATGTCCGGGGTGCAGTCCTTCCTCCACGACTTCATCCACCGTGCCTTGCCGGACGGCGTCGGCGGAAGTCAAGCACAGACCCTCCGCCGCCCTGCGGATTGACTCCGGGCTGCGGTTGTGAAACAGGATCGACGCACATCCGCCAGGACTTATCACCATGTACGTCGCGTACTGGTTTATGATCGTCCGGTTGGTGGGCGTGATGGCGATCGCCCCGCCACTGGCACCAAGGCTGATGATGTAGGACAGGTTGGGCACCTTGAGCGACGTGGTCTTGTGGATGACGTCGTTGATCGCGAACGCCTGGCCTTCCTCTTCTGAGTGCTCGGACGGGTCGGCCCCCGGGGTGTCCACGAAGACCACCACGGGCCAGCCGCGCTGCTCGGCAAGATCCATGAAGTACACGGCCTTGCGAAACCCATCGGGGAAGCCCATGCCCTGGTTCCACCGCCCGTATTCGGAGACGGACAGTTTGAGCAAATCGTCCCGTTGCGAGGACGGGCCGGTTTGCTGCCCGATAACAATGACGTCTGTCAGGTGACCGTCGATCTCGATCCTGCCCTCGCCTGCGACCATCAGATGATCACCGCGTACGGCCGGATTGTAGGAAAGGCGAACGTCGCGAAAGATGTACCGGACGTAGTCGAGGGTTTTGGGACGCAGGGGGTTTCCCGAGAAGAGAAACAGCTCGTTGGCGCTGAGATTGGGATACACCTCGCGCTCGAGGGCCTCCAACCGGGCCTGCGTTTCCGAGTAGGCCGGGTCATTCTTGGACATGGCCGCGAGCTGCTCGTCGAGGTCGCAGATTTCTGCCTCAAAGGGCAGGATGAATGCCATCGTTGCGTCTCGTTTGCATGGGCGGTGTCCGGGGGGCACCGGCCTGGATCAGACGCGGACCGCCGGGTGAGCCTTGTCTTGCCGAACCCTGGTCCGCTTGGCATTCCGCGAATTGCCATGGGCGCCCGCGCCGCAGGTTTCGACACCATCTCTTCCTGATGATTACTATACCACAAACGGGTATTTGGTGCCCATCCGGCACTGAGGTTCGACGTGAGGGTCCGGCGCTTCGCGCGTTCGGCGCGCCTTCCGAGCCCCGCCCATTGGGGCGGCACGGCTGCCCACGGATTGATATCCGCGGGCATCGATGGCTGAGGGCGATTCGCCGTTGCCCGAGCCAGTGCTGTGGCTGCCGAGCCTGCTCTCTTCAACTCCCGTCCATTTAAGCAGTTACGGCGCGATCAGGCGGCTTCCGTTGCCTGCGAGCCGCGGGAATCCCCCGAGGCGAGGAAGACGCCGGCCGTGCGGATGTTCACCGATCCCGGCAGTGGCCCAGTGGCCATCGACAACGTGCTCATGTCCGCCGGCTCGGCTCTGCCGACCGACTGGTCCGTACAGATGAACTTCGATTCCAACGACGGCATGCTCAAGGTCTACCGCGGCAATGGACTCAACACGGTCGACGTGCCGTATGTGCCCGACGAATGGATCGAGATACGGGTCGTCATCGATTCGGATGCCGACACGACACAGATCTACTACGACGGTGCATGGATCACGGAGTATAGTTGGACCGGCGGCGTGCTCGGCGGCGGCCGGGCAAACGGCCTCGACGTTCAAGAGTTCGTATTGACGGTGATCGGCAATTGACGACCGCTCCAAGACGAGGATCGCTGGGTTGGTCAACGGTTGCCCCGCCTGCCTTCGGGCAGGTCTGCCAAACGGCAAGCCGGCAGGCCAGCCAAGCGGCAGAATCGCTCATGTCATTCCTGCGCGATGCCTAACCATCCCGCGGACAACACTCCGCGACCTCCGCCGTGCGGTCTCTCCGGTGGGTGTATGGGGCGTATGCACTGGCAGCTGCCGGTAGCCTCGGCTCGTTGGGCCTGCTGGTGCGGACCTGGCACGGCTGCAGGGCTGATGAGGGATGCCGCATCACGGTGCTTCGAGCGTTATCTCGGCCGTTCGCGTTTGGCCGTCACGGACGAAGGTAACGGTGACGGTGTCGCCGACATGGTGCTTTTCGAGGGCTGTCAGGAGTTGGTCATGTGAGCTGACCGGGTCATCATCGATCTTGGTGATGATGTCGCCCAGAATCACGTTGCCGCTTGGCGCTTGGCGCGTTCCGCGCAGGCCGGCCGCCTCAGCTCCGCCATGTTCGGCTATGCCTCCGATCAAGACACCTTCGAGACCCAACCGCCGTGTGATGCTGTCATCAACGACATTGATGCCGAGGAGCGGCCGCACGACGCGGCCGTGTTCGATCAATTGGGGCACTACCCGATTCACGATGCCCACCGGCACGGCGAAGCCGATGCCTGCACTGGCGCCGGAGGGGCTGGCGATTTGGGTGTTTACGCCAATCAATCGGCCGGCGCTGTCAAGGAGTGGGCCGCCGGAGTTGCCGGGATTGATCGCGGCGTCGGTCTGGATGACGCCATCGATGGTGCGGCCGTCGAACGAGGGGATGGTACGACCCAGCGCGCTGACGATGCCGGTGGTCAGCGTCTGGTCCAGGCCGAAGGGGTTGCCGATGGCGAAGACCTTCTGCCCGACTTGCAGGTCGCTGGATGTGCCGATGGGGATCGGCGCGAGCTGGCCCGGCGGCGCGGAGATCCGCAGCACGGCGAGGTCCTTGGACGGATCGGCGCCGACGACCGTGGCCTTGTAAGTGGAATGATCGGCTAGGGTTACTTCGAGGCTGCTGGCATCCTTGATAACATGGAAGTTGGTGACGATGTGACCCTGCTCGTCCCAGACGAAGCCCGATCCGGTTCCCTGTGGAATTTCATACACATTGAGCCCGAAGAAATCGCGACGATGGGCCAGGCTGGTGATGTAGGTCACGGAGGGTGAGGCCCGCTCGAACAGATTAATGGTGGTCTTCTCGTCCTCGGCGAGATCGCCGCGTGGGGTGATGGCGCGCGGTGTGCCCTTGGGCCCGCCGCCGAAGAAGCCATGAATGTGACCTATCAGCAGCCAGCCGCCCAGAAGCCCGATGAGGATGCCAAGCAGCAGAGGCGTCTTGCGTCCGCCGGTAGGAGGCGGGACCGGACACGCATTCGGATAGAGTTGAGACACGGTTTTTCTCCATAGTATGACAACGTTGCTTTCATGCGCGATCGTTGGCAAGAGGCGCAGGGTGCGATTCGTCGAACCCACGGATTGGCATCCGTGGGCTTTGAACGAAGATCCTCGATGAGTTCAACGCTGTCATGATAAGGGGCATTTGCAATCCACCACAGATTATTCGTCGGTCGGATGGCGACATTTCCGGACCTGACCCGCCGGCAGTGTATCGTGGTCTGACGGTTGTGCCAGCAGCCTGAACGGTAGGCTGCTCAGCGTGGCCCGATCACGCCATCGTCTTGGGATCGCGCGCGACGCGTGGGAGCCATAACTGAAGCCGGCATGGAACTTGACCGATAAGCCCGGCGCGGCCGTGCGAAGTCGGCCCCGCTGTTGCAGGAAGGAGTCCGACAGTGTCAAGCCATCGCGCGTCAGGGATTGTGTTGATCGTCGCCATCGCCGTGGCAGGGTCCGCGTGTGAGACGTCCATTCAGACGACGCTGTTGGACGACAGCCGGACGGCGGGACTCTCTGCGCCCGACGGGATCGATCCGCGAAGCCCGAACATTGAACGGTGCACAGAATGGATCGATTTCGAGGGAATCAAAACGATCCGGATTGAGATCCCGACCGCTCGCGTGAGCGTGGCCCAATCAGACGGCAACATCGGCGGCAGCTTGAAACTAAAGAAGTACATCGTGGTCGAGGGTCTTGGCAATGAAGCGCTCGAAACACTCCTCATCAACTCTCAAGTTACCGCAGAGCGATCGTTCGTCGATGCCTCTCGGTTGGATATCGAGGCAACCCTCGCTGAGGGCCTGGCCGACGCGGACATCGTTTTCGACGTTAGCCTGGTCATACCCAGCGGGGCCAACATCGAGGTTCTCCTTGCGAACGGACCGGTGGAGGTAACCGACGTGACCGGCAACGTCGAGATCGTCACGGCCAACGGGGCGGTGGTGATTGACCACGTCAACGGCAACGTGATCGCCCGGACCAGTCAGCGTTCGATCGAAGCGACGGACGTCACGGGGAACATCCAGGCAGTGACGGCCGATGCCGACGTCACGATGCGGCTGGCACCGTCGCCGGAGGGCTGTGTGGTTGCCAGGACCACTGCCGGTACCATCCGCCTGAACCTCGATCAGTCGACGAGCGCCTCCCTGAACCTGACGGCGTCTGAGGGCGTCATCTCGGCGAATCTGAATGGCTTTGACGTGACGAACATAGCCACCGGCACCGGCTTCCTCAGCGGCGTTCTCAACGGTGGAGGTGGGCAGGTCGAAGCCCATGCGCCCGGCGGTGAGATCGTGTTTGCCGGGACGTAGCCGGGACGATTGGCTCGACCGCATCCCAACAATCCTCCATACCGTTTGCTTCAGCACTACTGCGCAGAGTGACAGGCGACGGCGTCCAGGAGCTCCAGACCGTGGTATGTGGGGTGCGCTCGCATGGGACGTACGGCTGTTCCCAAGCCAAGGACGGGGGCTCCCGTCGGGGGCGCTTCTGGATCCAGCGCGGCGAGGTTGCGTTGTGGAGAATGCAGCGCAGGTTCTGCGCCTTCTGTCGATCGTCGGGTCGAGGAACCTGCCCCATTGGGTCGACTGACGGGGCGTTGTGGGGCCGTTGGAGTTCGGGTGGTCCGCCAAACGGCAAGCCAGTGCCTGGTGGTTTGGTGTGATCCGCCAAACGGCAAGCCAGTGCCTGGTGGTTTCGGGTGGTCGGCCAAACGGCAAGCCGGCGTGTGGTCGCTGCCGGCGGTCCAGGTGCTTGGGCGACGCCTTCACGTTCTCCCGGCGAATCGGTCGATGATTTTGGGGGTTCCGCGCGGCATGCTTGGACACCCGGGAGCAGGGACGCACCTGGTGCGATGGCCCGACAGGAGTGGCTTATTCATGGCGATGAAGCCGCCAACAGGCTATTCGCGGGCGGTCCGGCGGACGCTGCGCTGGTTGGTGGCGGACGAATGGGTGGAGCGGCCGCTGGAGGCGTCAGGAGAGGAGCAGTACCTGCTGTGTCACGCCGAGCGGTTGCACGAATCCCTGCGGCGACTGCCGGCGGCCGGGGAGCATCCGCGTTGTCTCGTGGTGGGGTCCTGGGGATTGGAGGTTCCGTACCTGTGCGGTCGGTTGGGTTGGGAGGAGGTGACGTGCCTGTGTGCCCCGAGGGACAAGCCAGGCCGGCTGCGACAGCGGACGCGGGTGGATCCGCACACGCGGGCGGAATACCCATTCACCTTGATTGAACACGACATTGAGGGGTCACCGCTTCCGTTTGAGCCGGGGACGTTCGGCCTGGTTGTTTTCTGGGGGTGTTTCGAGCACCTGCGTCGTGATCCCGAGCTTTCGTTGTACGAGATCAACCGGGTGAGCACGCCTGGTGCCGTGGTGAGCCTGGTTACGGACAATGCGATCAGCTTCCAGGCGACGCATTCGATGCTGCGGGGTCATCCGATGCCGATGCGCCTGCACTGGCCGGAATCGGAGGGCCACTGGCGGCTGTACACGCCGCGGGAGATCGGCGAACTGCTCGAGGGGACCGGCTGGCGGACGGATCTGCTGACGTCGATCGTGCCGGATGCGCCAGTGTATTGGAAGTGGTGGAAACGCTGGGTGTTCAGGAGAACGGTGGCGAACTTGCGTCAGGGATTCGGGTTGGCGGAGCCGTATTGGAACGCGTTCGTTTTGGCGCACGCCACGAAGGTGGCCGAGCCGACGCGGAGCTACCCGACATGGTTGTACAAGGAGGAGCGAATCCGGCAGCTCAAGGTCGAGATGCTGGAGATGGTGGCGCGGCAAGCACCGGTGATGCTGTCGGCGTAATAGGGAATCCGCGGAGAGGGCTGGTTTGGGATCGTCGCGGAAGCCCGTCGCGCGTTCTGTGGTGCCCTTGAAGTGGACGATGTGCCGATAAAAGGTGGGCCAGACCTGGGATGGTCCCGGAGCGGTCGAACACTACGCTGAGGAGTAGTTCCATGAATTGGCGTTTTGGGCTCTCGATGGGCGTGTTGGCATTGCTGGTTGGTGGGTTTGCCGGCTGTGCGCGGCCCTTGGAGCCACAACGGATGAATGCGCCGCCGCAGGGGGATGGGCTGGACCATCCGGAATGGGCCGACTATTACGTCTATCACAACGACCAGGGAATGATGGCGGACATGAGCATTGCCGACATTCATTTTGTACCGGGCTCGGACGACCTGTCCGGGACGGGGGTGGCCAGGCTGGAGCGTTACGCGGAACTGCTGGCGACGCGAGGCGGGACGCTGCACTACACGCCCACGGTAGATGATGAGGCGTTGATCAAGGCTCGGGTAACGGCGGCGGAGGCGTTTCTGGCGCAGGCGATTCCGAGCAAGAACGTGATCGAGGTGGTCGTGGGCCTCGCCGGTGGGCGGGGGATGGAGGCGAAGGAGGCCGTGGCTGGTAAGGCGGTTGCTCAGACAGCCGAGACGCGAGGCAAGGCCTACAACCTGTCCCGTAAGTGATCGTAAGGAGGCATGGCGGTGATGATACGGCGTCTCCTCACAGCTTCTGTTGCCGGCTTGGCGGCGTTGGCGGGGTGTTCGGCCGACGAGCCGGCCGGTGTCGCCACTGGGCTGGGAGGCCATGAGCACCCGAAGGCCGGCGAGAAGGTCGAGGACGCGCCGGTTCCGCGTATCCTGCCGGAGACGCATTTGGCGGCCGGCCGGATGCTGGAGGAACAAGGCGACATCGAGTCCGCGATCGCGCAATACGAAAGGGCCATTGCGGCCAATCCACGATTCACGGCCGCGTACAATCGACTAGGGATTCTGCATCAGAAGGCCGGGCGATCGGAGGATGCGAGGCACATCTTCAAGCAGGGCATCCGGGCAGATCCCGGCGCGGCCCTGCTGCGGAATAACCTCGGCTACTGCTACCTGGTGCAGCAGCGCTTCGCCGAGGCGGAGAAGGAGTTTCGCGAGGCGCTGATGGTTTCACCGGAGTTCCAACGAGCGAGGATGAATCTCGCGATCGCCCTTGCCCACACCGGCCGGAGCGCTGAGAGCCTGGAAGAGTTTAGCCACGTGGTCTCGGCGGACGTGGCCTACTACAACTTGGCCGTGATCTGCCTGACCCGTGGGGACTATGTCGGCGCGGAGACCGCTCTCCACAAGGCGCTGGAGATTGACCCGGATTGTCCGGGGGCGAGGGAGCATTTGGAGAAGGTTCGGGCGATCGTTCGGGCGAGTGGCGACGGTGGGGCTGGCTCGCAACGCCAGGAGGCGGAGTCGCTGGCGGCTGACGACCGGGAGGCGACTCAGGCGTCGAGTGAGGCGATCCCGCTGGCCGGCACCGCGGACGAGGAGGGTGATGACGGCCCGTGATCTGCCTGCGTGTCTGTGTGGAAGAGTGAGACGTGAAGCGTGAGACGAGGCACGCTTCACAGACGGCGTGCGTATCACATGCGTATCACCGGAGGGCAGGCCCGTCGTTCTGCTTCGGGTCTGAGTGGTTCCGGTGGTCGAATGGTCGTCCGGGCTGAAGCCCGTGGCTCCTTTTTGGCGGTCCCAGACGGTTGGATCATCGTCAACCGGCAATCAGCAAGTGACAATCGGCAATCGGCAACTGGCAATCCCCCACCCGGAATCGTCCATCGTTGATCGTCCACTGTCGACCGACGCTGACAGACAAGGTGCCACTGGCGCCCGGCGGGCGTGGCGGACGTCCTGCCGGGCGGTGCGTGTCGTGGGGGCGGTCTTTGTTCTCCCGTTCATTGTACTATCGACCGCGCGTCAGGCTTCGTCGCCGGCGTTGCTTCACAGTGAGACCGTGTCGCAGAAAGGCGTGGATGAGGACGCGGCATGGGCAGTGGACCGTGCGGGGCACTACACGTGGTTGTCCAAGAAGGCTCGGCAGGACTGTGTGCCGTTGGCGGCACGGATTCCGGCACCAGCGGGCTTTGCTCGGGTGAGCGTGCCGGTGGGCAGTTTCGCAGACTGGCTTCGGTACCTGCCGACTGCCAGCGAGGCCGCTTCGGTGATGACGGCGAGGTCGAAAGTCGTCTTGGCGGCAGATCATCCGAACTTGGCGGCGGTCATCGCGCTCCAGCCGCACGGTGAGCGGCTGTTGAACGCGACGAACATGTTGATTCGACTCCGGGCGGAGTACAGTTGGTTCGCGGGCCGTGGGGCCGGTCTGGCGTTTCATTTCACTAGCGGGCATCGGGCGAGTTGGCAGGCGTGGGCCGGCGGCGCGCGGCCGTCTGTGGACGGCCGGGAAGTGGAATTCCGCCGCGCTGCCGAGGCGGACGGGAGTCGGGAGAGCTTCTGCTGCTACCTGGAGGTCGTATTTCGCTACGCGTCGTCATATAGCCTGTTGGACGACACACGGGCGGCGGAGGACCGGGCGATCGAGGCGGGCGACATATTCGTTCGACCTGGGAGGCCAGGGCACGCGCTGATGATCCTCGACATTGCGACGGACGCGGCGGACGCGACAGATGTGGCGGGCGCTCCAGGAGAGGGAACTCGCTGGGCCGAGAGAGGATCCACGGCCCAGCCCGCTGCGCGGGCGCAGGTCAAGGTGCTGCTCGGGCAAGGTGGGACGCCAGCGCAGACGTTTCACGTGCTGCGCAACGATGCCGGCAGCGCGTGGTTCCCGATCACGCAAACACAGGTGATCGACTTGGGGAAGCGTGGCGTCTTCCGGTTGAAGGATCTGCGGCATTGGGTTGATTGACGGGACGTTGCAGGCTTGCCGGAAGTCGGGCGGTCCGCCAAACGGCAAGCCGATGCGGGGCGGTTTCCGGATTGTTGGGGGGTGGTCTTCTGAGGTCGCGGATGCGGGCTACTCGACGTCGAGCCAGTTCGGGCCCCAGCCGACGTCAACCTTGATGGGGACGTTCAGCTTGATGGCGTTGGTCATCTCGTCGGCGATCATGGCGGCCTCCACCTCGGCGCGTTCCTTGGGAACCTCGAAGACGAGTTCGTCGTGGACCTGGATCAGCATCTTGGACGGGCGCCTTTCCGATTGGATCCTGTGGTCGATGTTGATCATGGCCTTCTTGATCATGTCGGCGGCGGTGCCCTGGATGACGGTGTTGACAGCCAGGCGTTCGGCGGCGCTTCGGGCCGTTTGGTTTCGGGAGGTGATGTCCGGGATGGCACGTCGGCGGCCGAGCAGGGTCTTGACGTAGCCGTGGCGTCTGGCGTGGGCGACGCATTGGTCGAGGAAGCCGCGGATCTGCGCGTACCGCTGAAAGTACCGTTCGATAAAGGCCTTGGCCTGGCTAACGGTCATGCCGGTCTGGCGTGAGAGGCCGAAGGCGGACTGTCCGTAGACGATGCCGAAGTTGACGGTCTTGGCGCGGCTGCGCTGCTGTTTGGTCACCTCGGTGATGGGGATGCCTTCTATCTGGGAGGCGACGAATGCGTGAATGTCGCGGTCCTCGATGAAGGCGGCCGACAGCGCCTTGTCGCAGGAGAAGTGGGCGAGGACGCGGAGTTCGACCTGGGAGTAGTCGGCCTTTACCAGGACGTTGCCGTCATCGCCTGGGACAAACGCGCGGCGGATCTTGGCGCCCATCTCGGTTCGGATGGGGATGTTTTGCAGGTTGGGATCGCTGCAGGAGAGCCGGCCGGTGATGGCGCCTATCTGGTTGAAGCTGGGGTGGATGCGGCCGGTGCGCTGGGAGACCATTTCTGGCAGGGCATCGACGTACGTGCCCTTGAGCTTGGCCGATTCTCGGTGTTCGAGGACGAGCCGGGGGATGGGGTCGTCGGTTTCCGCGGCGAGGGTGGCCAGGACCTCGGCATCGGTGGAGCGGGAGGTCTTGGTGCGTTTGACGACGCGGAGGCCCCGCTCGTCGAACAGGACTTCGGCGAGCTGCTTGGTGGAATTGATGTTGAAGGGGTGGCCGGCAGCCTCGTGGATGTCGTGTTCGAGGTCCGCAAGGCGGTCGGCCATTTGACCGCTGAGCTTGGCCAGCAGATCGGTGTCGACAGCCACGCCGAAGTGCTCCATTCGGGCGAGGACCTCGATCAAGGGCATGTCCAGGTTGCGAAAGAGCGCCGCGAGTTCGGGGTCGGTCATTTGCCTTTCGAGGACAGCCCGCAGGCGCCACGCCACATCGGCGTCTTCGGTGGCATAGGTGCAGGTCCGCTCGGTGGGCAGCTTGTCGAAGGTGGTCTGGTTCTTGCCCTTGCCGATCAGCTCGTGAGCCGGAATCGTGCGATAATGGAGCAGATCGAGCGCCAGGGCGTCCAGGCCGTGGGACCGCCGGCTTGAATCGAGGACAAAGCTGGCGAGCATCGTGTCGAAGTCGATGCCGACTACCTCGATGCCGACCGATTTGAGCACGACGAGGTCATACTTGAGGTTCTGGCCGCACTTGCGGACGCCCGCGTCCTCGAAGATCGGGCCGAGGTGCTTGCGAACGGCGGCTTCGGTCACGGTGTTTCCGATGCCGCGAACCGGTATGTAGTAGCCGGTAAGCGGTTCCCAGGCGACGCTGATGCCGACGAGGTCGACGGTGGCGGGGTTCAGGCCCGTTGTCTCGGTGTCGAAGGCGAAGGCATTGACCTTGGCAAGCTTGCTGGCGAGGTCGGCGAGGGCGGGTTCTGTATCGATCAGACGGTAATCGCCGGGCGTCTCCTCGACGTGGGGGAACAGTTCCTGATCGGGTGCCGAAGGCGAAGGATGAAGGATGAAGGATGAAGGATGAAGTGGGGGCGACGACGAGGTTTGTTCGGGCTCCGTGTCCGCAAAGAGCCCCCGGCCTTGGCCGGGTGGTACGTGTCGAGGCTCGGCGCCTTGCTCGGTCACACCGACTCGCTCCAACAGGCGGTTGAGGCCGAGATCGGCGAAGATCGGTGCGGCGGCGGCGGGGTCGAACCTGGCGACGTCGGCTGTGTCCAGGTCGAAATCGAACTCGACATCGCGCCGAAGGGTGACGAGCTGGCGGACGACGTCCATGCGATCGCGGAAGGCGAGGACGTTCTCGCGGAGCTTGGGTGTGAGTTCGTCGGCGTGGGCGATGATCTCGGCAAGGGTGCCGTATTTCTGGAGTAGCAGTGCGGCCTTCTTGGGCCCCACGCCGGGGACGCCTTTGATGTTGTCGGTGCTGTCGCCCATCAGCATTTGGGCCTCAACGGCCTTGTCCGGGCCGTAGCCTTTCTCAACGACCAGGCCGGCCACGTCGATCTCGCGATCGTTGCCGGGGTCGTACATGCGGACGTGGTCGCCGAGGATCTGGTCGAGGTCCTTGTCCTTGCTGACGAGGAAGACGTCGAGGTCCTTGTCGGCGTACCGGCTGCACAAGGTTGCCATCAGGTCGTCGGCCTCGAAGCCGGTCTGGCGGAGGATCGGGATCTTCATGGTCTGGAGGATCGTGACGATCCGGTCGATCTGGGGCGGGAGGTCTTCGGGCATCTTGTCGCGGGTGGCCTTGTACTCGGGATCGATTTGGAGGCGAAAGACGCTTTCGTCGCCGACATCCATGGTCATGGCGAGGTAGTCCGGCTTGCGGCCCTGCAGGAGGCCCAGGAGCATCTGCACGAAGACGTGGACGGCACGGGTCGGCTCGCCAGACGGAGCGGTGAGCGCCCTGAACGGAGCGTAGTAGGCCCGGTAGATCTGGGCGTGACCGTCGATGAGATAGAGGGTCTTGCGAGCCATTGGGAAAACAGCGGCATTGTAAAGGATGAAGGATGAAGGATGAAGGATGAGAAGTCGGAATGGGGAAGGCCGAGAGCCGAAGAGTCGATGGCTCAGGGCTGGAGGCTTGGGTCTTCAGACGGCTTCGGAGTCACGCAACGATAACGTACACGGTTGGTCCGCCAAACGGCAAGCCAGCCGGCGAGCCAAGCGGCACACTCACTGATGCCATTCCCTCGCTATCAGCCCGTGGTAAAACGGAAAACAGCGGTTCGGAAACGCCCCTCCTGACCGTGAAAACCACCGGCGAGACGCCGGTGCCACAGTTTCGCCACGGGCTGCTATGCCTTACCCCGGCTCCTATACTTCGTCCTTTCCGTTTTTGGGCCCCATAAGGTCCACGTGTGGAGGCGGGGGCGGGGGCGCGTCGTTGCGGACGCCGGGACGGGGGAGGCGTTCTCGGGCGACACGGTGTGCCGCGCATTGACATCCTACCTTGTTTTGCAGATACTTAGGTATACTTCGCCAGCGCCCTGGATTCGGTAGGAAGACGCCAGGCGCCCACCCCGAGCGGAGTGCCTGAGTCCAGAGACGGCGGACCCAATGGAGGGGCATGGCGAGAATCCCACGCCGGTCCGTCGGCCGACAGCCTCACGAGGAGTTACTTATGGTTGGTGTTACGCCACAGCAGCGTGGTGGTTCCAACGCGACGACGATCGGCATGGTCGTCGCGATCATCGTCGCGGTCGTGCTTCTGGGCGTCCTGATCTGGTTGTTCACGCAGCAGGAACAGTTGCGGACGACGGCGGACCAGGCCACGCGGGCCACGAATCGCCTCGCCAGAGGCAGCGACGAATCCACGGCGAAGCAGATGTTCCCGGATGCCAGTGCGCCGGGCAAGACGCTCGTGGGTGAGATGAACAAGGGGCTCCAGCTCATCTGCGGTCGGACGACGGGCAACCAGAACGACTCGCCGCAGAATGCCGTGAGAGAACTGGACGCCGCGCTGGATGAGATCAGGAAGAACATGGCCGATCCCGAGCCAGTCTCCGCCAGCTACGGGACGGTGACGATCATTAAGAACTTGCATGGCATGTTCCAGGATGAGCGGACGGCGCGAGAGGAGGCGGAGGCGACCCTGGCCAAGGCCCGGAATGACCTGGATGCCCTGATCGCCGCCAATAAGGAGTTGGAGGACAACTACAAGGGTGAGCTGGACAAGATGTCGGCCAAGGTCGACGAGTTGCAGCGTAACAAGAACGAGATTGAGGACCTGAAGGGCACGGAGTTGGCTGCCCTCAAACGTCAGATCAGTGACAAGCAGGATGCCCTGGATTCGCTACGGCAAGACCGAATGGAGATGCAGGCGACGTTCCGCAAGGAGGTCGGGAAGCTGCACCAGGCAATCGACGAGCAGGGCCGGGCGTTGGCGGATTTGCGTGGCGCCGGAACGCACCAGGCTGCTGATCCAATGGCCGTTGCTCGGGAACCGATCGGTGAAGTGCTTCGTGCGTTGCCTGGAGACTCGCTTGTGCACATAGACCTTGGCAAGCGGGACAAGGTGACGCTGGGGATGACCTTCAGTGTGTACCCGGGCGAGGCGAGGGTCCCGGCCACCGGGCGCGGCAAGGGGAACATCGAGGTCGTCAGCCTGGGCGATCGGACGGCGGAATGCAGGATTACGACGCCGCCGTCTCCGGAAGATCCGATCTTGCCGGGTGATCGCGTGGGGAACATCGTGCTGAGCCGCAATCGGGCGAAGAAGACGCGTATCTGTGTCGTGGGGCAGTTCGACGTCGACTTTGATGGTCAGATAGACGCTCGCGGGGCCGAGAAGATCAAGGCATTGGCCGAGCGCTACGGGGCCGAGGTCGTCGATACGGTGGACGCGATGACGGATTACTTGGTGGTCGGCCTTGAGCCACCCGGCTTGCCGGAGGAATACAAACGCGGAGAGGTCGGCGAGGAGGAGGCCGCAGAGACCCGCGACACGGCCGAGCAGGAGGACGAATACGACGAGGGCGAAGACGAAGGCGAGGATGAGGTCGAAGACGACGAAGGCGAAGACGAAGGCGAGGATGAGGTCGA
>JAFGQA010000397.1 GCA_016935885.1 Phycisphaerae bacterium
GTGGCGAGTACGGCGAGAACACGATCGTCATCGATCGCGACGATTCCGCGGCCGGCCCCCTATTCGACTAAACGCCTGCGCCCTGACGCCCGCGCCCCGATGGCCGCGCCGCGCGCGACCCGGGTGCCGCGCCCAACCCCGGCCCGCCGTTTGGCAGCCCCCGGCGCCGCCAGCAGGGCGAGCGTGTCAACATCTCGCCCGGGTGGCCCATCGCTTCAGCGCCCCGGTGGTCCATCGCTTGGGCGGTCGGGGCCTGGTACGCCCGGTCGCATGGCCCCATCGGCACGGAAGTCTGGGTGAAGGTGGCGGGGGTGCGGGAAACGCCCCCGATCGATCCTGGGGATTTCGCCTTGCTGCTCCTGAGCACCCGAACGCCGGCGCTGCCGAGATTCTCCCGGTCGAAGGGTGGCAAAAGAGCATACTATCTGCTAAGGTGGCTCAGCACACGGCGTGAGGCTGGCCCGTGGAGTGAAACGACCGGCGCGACGATCGGGGCGTAGAAGCGGTTGGCTGTCAGCTTTCAGCCGTCAGCGATCAGCAGCAAGGTCGGCCAAATGGCTGCGCCGGAATAAGAGCGGAATCGAGACACCAAGTCTGAGCAACCTGTCGGAGAAGGCGGAACGAAAGCTGGGTTCATGAGGTTACGATCGCTCTGATTCTCGTAGGTTCGTCAAGTTTCGCGTTCCTGCCCTTGTCCCTTCTAGGCCTTTTCGGATAGACTGTAGAGACTTGGGCCGCGCGTCCACAGGATGAGGGCTTGGCGGTCAAAGCCCGCCAAGCGTCGGGCAGAGCCTGACGTGCGCGACCTACCCGACTGATGATCGAAGTCCGGCAAATGGGCAATCTCGGACAAGATGCGTGAGGGTAAGCGACATTCGGCGCTCGGAGCGACGCACGGCGCCACGAAGCCCACCCCCTCAAACCGAACCGCTCAAGGAGCCGCTCCGTGAAAGTCGTTGTCGCATGCCCTAACGGCCATCGCTTCAAGGTCGAACGACGCCTGCTGGGCAAGAAGATGCGTTGCCCGCACGAGGATTGCGGCGTCGCCTTCGTGCTCAGGCCGGCAACCAATAGGCCTCGATCGGAGGTACAGCGGCAGCGCGTGAGCAAGTGCCCTTCTTGCGGGAGCCCTCTCGCTTCAAACGCAACATTCTGCGGAGAGTGCTGGACGGACATCGCCACTGGAGAGCGCGTCAGCATGCAGCTTCCCGACGCTCCGGATCAGCCCGTCAACGAGCCGGCCCCAAATGTCGAAGCGCCGCGGCCGGCGGAGAATCCGCTTCGATCCAAGCCCATTGCGGCCCCGGCCGAGCCGGCGGCGCCCGCGTCGGCGACTGTCCCCCCGCCGCACGCCACGATCGGCTGCCCAGCATGTGGATTCCAACAGCCGCTTCCGCACCCCGTGCGGAATCCTACGTTGACCTGCTTCTCATGTGGCGATCTCATCAAGATTCCCGAGTTGATCCTGCGAGCGGCGCGCACATGCCCGTCCTGTGGGCATGAGGTCAAGGCCGGAGCATACATGTGCGGTTTCTGCGGCGCGAGGCTTACTCAGACACGTGACTGTGCGATACCCGGCGGCCCACCACAGTCCGCCGGAGTTCAGGCGATCCATGGCGCGCCGCTAAGCACGAGTGTCAAGGACTCGCACGAGATTGACGAGTTTGGCTGGGAGATCACAACTTGGAGTGGAGGGATACTCAAACCAAAGTCGGTCGAAGAAGTCCGCGAATGGTTGCTCATGAAGCGTATCTCACTTGATGATCAATGCTTCAACAGGGAGGGATTCGAAGAATGGCGGACGAAGCCTGACAAGAAGAAGAGCAAAGAAGAGAAGAACATGACAGAGGCCTCATTTCGGGGGCCCATCCGAACGACGCTTGGAAAAGAGGAATTTGCCATTCTGGTGCTCTTTGCACCGACCGCCGCATGGTGCAAGCGTTGCTTTAAGATTGGCACGCTTATATTGTGGGTTCCTGCGATGCTGTGGGGATTGCTCTGGTACATACCAGCGAACATGATCGACGAATTCGGCGTTCTAGGAGGCCTCTTGACCACAGCCCTTCTCTACTTGTCCACGCCGACCATCGTGGGGCCGTTTATTGTCTCAGCTGTGGCGGCGGCCATCGCCGGGCATCCCGAGGAGCCCTTCAAGTTGGCGTATGCATATACTGGCAGCGTATTGGGAACAGGACTTGCTGCTGTGATTGTTGGTGGGCTACCCGGCTATCTCACTGGCCTGATGATAGGCTCGACAAGACCAAAGCCCTTGAGGTGACCTTGGGATGTCGTCTTGAGCCGGGTAGGTCGCACACGCAGGTCGGGCTCTGCCCGGCGCTTGGCAGGCATCAGCCGCCAAGCCCTCATCGTGGGGCACATCCGGCAATGTCGCGGGCGTTTCATCGCGTCAGGCGGGGTCGAGCCACCAGAGCCGAATGTGCCGGTGGATGCTCGACCGGGGCCAGGGCTGGTGCGTCGAGACGCACCCTACGTTGCTACGTTGCTGATGCGTCAAGACGCACCCTGCTCGCCGTTTGGCGGACCACTTCCAGCCGTCACCGGCATAGTGATCTCGCCGACGCGGCTTGCCGTTTGGCGGATGTCCTACTCGTCATCGGTGAGTTGGGCGGCGTCCTCGTCGTCTTCGAGATCTGCGGTGCCGTAGACGTCGTCGTCTTCGGCGTCCAGGTCGGCTTGATAGCCACCCTCGTCTAAATCATGGTCGCGCTGTTTCTGGATTTGCCGCCACTCCTTTTCGGTGATGAGCACCTCGCGGGCCTGGCTGCCTTTGTATTCGCCCACGATCCCGGCCGCGGCCATCTGGTCGATCAGGCGACTGGCGCGGGAGTAGCCGACCTCAAGGCGGCGCTGCAACAGGCTGACGCTGCCGCGGCGGGTCTCGACGATGATGCCGACGGCCTTGTCAAACAAGGGGTCGCGCTCGCCGCCGCCTTCGGCGTCAGTGGGGCGGAGGCGTTGCAGCTCGTGGTGGAAGTCGGGCTTGGCCTTGCCGGCGAGATCCTTGATGGTGGCGCGGAGTTCGTCTTCTTCGATCCACGTGCCCTGGGCGCGGACGAGCTTGGACGAGCCCGGCGGCAGGAACAGCATGTCGCCTTCGCCCATGAGGACCTCGGCACCGTTCTGATCGAGCACGATGCGGGAGTCCATGCGGCTGGCGACGCGGAAGGCAATGCGGCAGGGCAGGTTGCTCTTGACCAGGCCCGTGACGACGTTGGCCTGCGGGCGCTGCGTGGCGACGACGAGATGAACGCCGACGGCCCGGCTCTTCTGAGCCAGGCGGCTGAGGTGGTTCTCGACCTCCTTGCCGCTGGTCATCATCAGGTCGGCCAACTCGTCGATGATGATGACGATGTATGGCAAGTGCGCCGGGATTTGCAGTTTCTCTTCCTCCGTCGAAGGCTGGAACCGCTCGTAGATCTTCTCCTTGCCCAGGCGGTTGAACGCGGCGATGTCGCGAACGCCAGCCTCGGCGAGCAGCTCGTACCGTTCGTCCATCTTGGTCGTGGCCCACTCGAGGATCATCTCGGCCCGCTGCATATCCGTAACGATCGGGCACATCAGGTGGGGGATGTCCTTGAAGACGCTGAGCTCGACCATCTTGGGATCGACCAGGATCAGCTTGACGTGGTCCGGCCGTTGGGTCATCAGGAGTGACATGACCAGGGCGTTGATGGCGACGGATTTTCCGCTGCCGGTCGTGCCGGCGATCAGCAGGTGAGGCATGGCGGCGATGTCGGCGATGAGCGGGTCGCCGCTGGCATTCTTTCCAATAAAGACGGGCAGCGACATCCTGGTCGGCTTGACGCCGCCGAGCATGATCAGCTCCTTGAGGCGGACACTCTCCTTGTCGATGTTCGGGACCTCAATGCCGATGGTGTTCTTGCCGGCCAGCGGGGCGACGACGCGGACGGCGGGGGCCTTCAGCGCGCGGGCGATATCATTGGCCAGCGAGTTGATCTGGCTGACCTTGGTGCCGGGAGAGAGTTCGACCTCGAACATGGTGATGACCGGGCCGGTGTCGATCTCGACGACGCGGACGTCGATGCGGAACTCGGCGAGTGTCCGCTCGAGGATGGCGGCCTCCTCGCGGACGATACCCTCCTGGGCCTTGTTGTAGCTGCCCTCGGGGTCGCCCAAGAGGGAGAGCGGCGGCAGGACATAGTCGCCGAGCTCCGTGGGCCAGGCGCTCTTCGGAGCCTTGCCCTCGACGCGATCTCGGCCGAGCATGCGGATGATCAGATCGCGTTCCGGCGGCGTGAGGGACTCGTCGTCATCATCTTCGCCCGTATCTCCCAGTTCGTCGTCTTCGACGATGCGGGTGCCTGCTATGGTTCGGGAAGCCGCGCGGGTTGAGGCCCGCGGGTCTTCGTCGCATTCGTCCGGGGGCGGCCGATCGCCGTGTTGGCCGGTATCGTCGGCAACGGCGACGGCTTCGATGGTCGCGGCGGCGTTGCCGGCGCCCATCATCAGCGGCGTCAGCGCCGGGCGAACCCGGCCGGCGTGGCGTGCCGCCGCAAGGCTCCTGACGCCGTGCTTCCGCAACCATGAGAGGGCGGACGGAATGCGGAGCAGCACGTCGTCTGCCATGAGCAGTAGCCCCAGGATGAAGGAGGCCAGGATGCACAGCACGGCGCCCAGCGAGGAGAGATTGTCCTTCAGGATGGTGGCGATGGCGATCCCGAGGATGCCGCCGCGCCCTTCCACCAAGCCGGATGTGGAGTCGGCGTTCATCATCGCGGCGGAGGCGGCGGTCGCGGTCATCAACAAGCACAGGCCGGCGAACCGCAGGGCGGAATCGCTGATCCTTCGGCGGGCGAGCAGCAAGAGCGTTGCAAGGGTCAACACAGAGGCTAGCAGGTAAACACCATCGCCCAGGTAGTGAAACAGGTGGTACGCAACCCATGCACCTGCCCGGCCGCATCCGTTGTTGACGGGATCGGGCCGTGGCCACACCGCCGTGTTTGGCCAGTCGATGGGGTCGAAGGTCAGGATCGCGACCCATCCGAAGGCGCAGAGTGCCAGGCCGATGATGATACCGCAACTGCGAAGCGTTCTTGTGATACGTGGATTTGGCGTGGTCACGTTGGTCGTTCTTTCCGCCGTTCGGGGTCGGGCGTTGCGGATAGTCGTGGGCACCGCCGCGCGCACTGACACTCGTTCCTTGCTTCAGGAGGAGCTACAGCGGCCCGGCCAATCATATCTTGGATGATATCGGCAGCATCCGTTCGCCCGCTGGACGGAAAGGCCGTTGAATGCCCCGACGGAGAGGATTCCAAGGTGTTTTGAGATGCCCTCCTAGCGGTCAAGAGGGGTGCGACGGCACTTGAAAACGGCGTGGAAATCTGGTATCCTCATGAACGTTATCGGGTCGGGGTCGGGTTGTCCGCGCCGGAGACGCGAGTTACCAAGGTCCGGGGGCGGATGGGAGAGGAGGAGTGAGGTGGAGTTGCGTCGGTCGTGCCCGCTACTCGGGGTTGTCGACAGCGATATCCTGAAGGTCGAATGGGAGGGAGGCCCGCAACTGGTCCGGTTGATGGACGTGGATCCTGAGCGCGCGGTGCCCGGCGGGCCGAAACGTACGACCGATTTCGGTCGTCGGACCCTGCGGTGGGTCAAGGACGTCTTCCTGAAGGAAGCCGGCGAGGTTGACCTCGAATTCGCCGGTGAGGAGGTTGCCCTCAGCAACAGGGGGGACCTGCTGGCATACGTCTTCGTCCGCGGCGAGAACTACAACGTTCGCCTGGTTCGTGAGGGCTGGAGCCCCTGCTTCGACAAGTACGGGCACCCGCGGATTCACCGCGAGGCGATGGAACAGGCAGAGTTGCGAGCCCGGTTCGAGGGACGCGGCGTGTGGGGCGGCCGCGGCGGCCGCGGTGATTATGACGCCCTGAAGGCCTATTGGCTGCTTCGGGCCGGCCAGGTTGACGATTATCGCCACGCCACGGCCATGGGAGAGGATGTTCTCAGTTGCCGGCTTGATTATCGCGACGTCGTTCAGCGGGCGAAGTCGGGTACGGACGCGTGCGTGTTTGCGGATCTGAGCAAGGCGTTCCACATGGCCGACGGGTCCATGCTGATCCAGCTTGGCAGTCCGCAACAACCGCTGTCGGCGTTCTTCGCGCCGGGGGCCGCAGCCGTGGCCGGATTCCTGGAGCGGGAGTTCCTCGGTTTCGGCAAGCCGAACTATCTGTATTTCCACGGGACGATGGGTGTGGCAGGCGAGCAGCCGCAGATCACCATCGACCGGCTGGAACAAGTCGCCGCGTTTCCACCTAGCAATCTGGAGTAACGTCAACTCCCGCTTGGCCATGCCGATCCGTTGGTAATGGGTTCAGGCGACGCTGCCATTCTCGGGCCCGCGCGGGCCGAAGTGCGCGGCCCGTTGGGTCTCGCGGCTGGTCCGCGTCGCTTTGCGTGTGCGAGCAAAACAGGCTAGATTGTCGTTAGCGACTCGAAAGGAGGCTCGCTCGATAGGGCCTCCAGAAACACGTGTGGCACGGGCGCCCAGGCCCATGTATCCGTCACCTTGGGCGACGGTGTCACTCCAGACGGCGGCGCCACGTCGGTGGCGGCACCACGGTTGGGACGAGCGAGCATGACGCGACCGGCAGCCAACGAGATTCGTCAGCGGTTTATCGACTACTTCGTCGAGAAGTGCGGGCACACGTTCGTGGCCAGTAGCCCGTGCGTGCCGCTGGACGATCCGACGCTGATGTTCACCAATGCGGGAATGAATCAGTTCAAGGATGTGTTCCTCGCGACGGGCACGCGGCCGTACACGCGAGCGGCCAACACGCAGAAGTGCATCCGGGCGGGAGGCAAGCACAACGACCTCGACGATGTGGGACACGACACGTATCACCACACGTTCTTCGAGATGCTTGGGAATTGGTCGTTCGGAGACTACTTCAAGAAGGAAGCCATCGAGTGGGCGTGGGACCTGCTGACCAACGTATGGGGCCTGGACAAGGACCGGTTGTACGCCACGTATTTCCAGGGCGAGGAGGCGGAGGGCCTGGAGCCGGACATGGAGGCCGCAGAGTTGTGGCGGAGTGTCACCGACATCGATCCGTCACACGTTCATCCCGGGGGAAAGAAGGACAACTTCTGGGAGATGGGCGAGACGGGGCCGTGCGGGCCGTGCAGCGAGATCCACATCGACCTGACACCGGACAAGAGTGGGGGCAAGCTTGTCAACACGGGCGACGCGCGGGTGATTGAGATTTGGAACCTCGTCTTCATCCAATTCAACCGTGCCGCCGACGGGACGCTGACGCCGTTGCCGGCGAAGCACGTGGATACGGGCATGGGTTTCGAGCGGTTGTGCGCGATCCTGCAAGGCGTCGATGGCAACTACGAAACCGACGTGTTCACGCCGATCTTCGCGGCAATTCGAGACCGGACCAGTGCCTCGGCGTACACGGGTCAACTCGAACAGGCGGTGGGCGACAGCGCCTCGCGGAAGCAAGGTGTTGATCAGAGCCGCGACCGTAAGGGAGCGGACGGGGACGCGGAGGCCGGCTCCGCTCCCGGACGACCGACCGACGTGGTCGGCCCCGCCGTCGAACCGCTTACTGACGTGCGCGGCTCTGATTCGGGTCGCGATCCGCAGGTCATGCGTGACGTGGCCTATCGGGTCATCGCCGATCACGTGCGATGTCTGACGTTCGCGCTGACAGACGGGGCGACCCCGGACAACGAGGGACGGGGCTACGTCTTGCGGCGGATCCTGCGACGGGCGGTTCGCTACGGCCGCCAGTACCTCGACATGCGGGAGCCGTTTCTGTGTGATCTGGTTTCGTCGGTGGTCAACACGATGGGCGGCGCGTTTCCGGAGATCCGCCAAACGGCAAGCCGTGTGCGGGAGATCATCCGAGAGGAGGAGGAGTCGTTCGGAAAGACGCTGGACAGGGGGATTGCATTGTTTGAGGAAGCGGCCGGTTACGCGGTCAAACATCATCACGGGCGGATCAGCGGCGAGGACGCGTTCAGACTGCACGACACATACGGCTTCCCAGTCGACTTGACCGAGCTGATGGCCGAAGAGCGCGGTCTGAGCGTCAACATCGGCGAGTACGAGCGGTTGATGGAACAGGCGCGGGAAAGGGCCAGATCAGCAACATCAAGTAAGAGTGATGCATTACAGAATCCCAGATGGATTCAGTATTTGAAGATCCATACTTCACAAACTAAGTTTACTGGATACAAAGAAAGAGAAACAGACACTACCGTTTCAATGGTATGCGTCGGAGACAACCTTGTTCCTTCCCCCATGATGGAGCAGGGGCAGCACGGTGCTTTGATACTCCACAGTACACCATTCTATGCAGAGCAGGGTGGACAGGTCGGCGATTCAGGTGCGATTGCTGCGCCCGATGACAGCTGGGTATTCTCCGTCTGTGATACCCAGAAGGTAAGCGATCGCTATATTCACCTTGGAGAATGCACCAAAGGTCGAATACAGCGATTAAGGCAACCATCTCCCACCTTCGGTCCGATGTATCCATCAGCAGATGGTTATTCAAGCGGTCTGGCAGTCGCCAGAGTTGACCGCGACCGCCGCTCCCAGATCAAGAAGAACCACACCATCACGCACATGATGAACTGGGCGTTGCGCGAGGTGCTTGGCGATCACGTTCAGCAGAAGGGCTCACTGGTCGATCCGGACAGGACGCGGTTCGACCTGTCGCACCCTGCGCAGATCACCGACGAGCAGCTTGGCAAGATCGAGGAACTGGTCAACAAGATGATTGACGAGGACCTGCCGGTCTACACCGAGGAGGTTGATCAGGCCGAGGCCCGGAAGATCAACACGCTGCGGGCGGTGTTCGGCGAGAAGTATCCCGATCGCGTCCGCGCGGTCTCGATCGGCGTGCCGGTGGCGGATCTGCTGGCCGACCCGAATAACCCCGAGTGGATGAAGTATCCGGTCGAGTTCTGTGGCGGGACGCATCTGAAGCACACCGGTGAGGTGGGGCGGTTTCGGTTCATCGAGGAGAGCGCCGTGGCCAAGGGCATCCGGCGCGTCGTGGGCGTGTCCGGCGATCGGGCCAGGCAGGCCGAGGCGGACGGCACCGCGCTGGCACGACTGCTGAAGGAGGCGGGCCGGGCCAACGATGCCGCACTGCCGCATCGCATCACCGAAATCACCGCAGTGATGAATCAGACCGAGCTTCCGATCGTCGAGAAGGCCCGCATGCGCGAGGACTTGGCGAAGCTACAGGCGCGCGCGAAGAAAGCACAGAAACAGGCGGACAAGGCCGGCGTGGCCGACGTAATAGCGAAGGCCGATGGACTGCTGGCCGGCGCCGAGCGCGTGGGCGACACGGCGATCATCTGCGGGCACGTCGGCAAGATGGCCGTGCCGCAGCTTCGGGCGGCGTGCGATTCGTTGCGGGCTCGAGCGGGCTCGGCGGCGATCGTGCTGGCGGCGGAGCAATCGGGCAGAGTGCTGCTATTGGCTGCGATGACCAAGGACGTCGTGGCCAAAGGCGTCACGGCCGGCGACGTTATCAAGGCCATCGCCCCGATCGTCGGCGGCAAGGGAGGCGGCAAGCCCGACATGGCGCAGGGCGGCGGCAGCGACGTTGACAAGATTCCCGAGGCGATGCGAGAAGCGGGGGCTTGGCTGCGGGCGAGGCTGGGTGACTAGTGCGGCGTTTCAGCAATAGAACGACTGTACGCTCTGCCGAGAATCCTTTCTCGGCACCGGTTTCAGGACCGAGAAGGGATTCTCGGTCCAGCCATCGTAGTCGCGTTTCCTGTGAAACGCGGTGCTAGCTCCGACTGGGTGGCATGGGTAAGCGGAGCCGCCAGCGGCGGCGGAGCTTACCCGTGGGCATATACGCTGGGCCGAGAAGCCCTTCTCGGCCCCTTGTGTTAAGCTGTGGGAAAGGACTCCCGCCGGAGAGTGGATGTGAGAACGGATTCTCGCACCAGCGGCCGTTCAAGCCTGTTCTCACGGGTAATGAACGACCCGCCCCTGTGGGGCGTGTCGTCCGTTACCCATGCCACCCCGTTTGAACGCTTAACACGTACGCAGCTTGCCTGCCCGTGCGTCCATCACCTGTGCGGGCACTGGCGGACAAGCCGCCAGTGGCACGCACACCGTTCCGACATTCGCAGCCCGTGGCAAAAGACTGTGGCCCAGGCGCCAAAGCCGGTGGTTTTCACGATCAGGACCGTCGTCTCCGAACCGCTGATTTCCCTTTTGCCACTGGCTGTCAGCACAACCGACTTAGGGGCCGCGCAGAAACAACATAAACGGTTGATCCGCCAAACGGCAAGCCAGCAGGCCAGCCAAGCGGCACAATCGGTCATGTTACTCTCGCGCGACGCCTTAGCTCCGACCGCGGATCCTCCGTCCGGCCACGGGCGGCGATGCCCCATTCCTCCTGCGCCTCTTGTTTTTGCGCGACGGCTGTCTTTTTCCGGGACGATCGTCGGGGGCCAGGACCAGATTCAACTGCCGCGACGGAAGATCGACCGCCGCGATGTGCACCGCGACCCGCGTGCCCATCGTCAACGTCCGTCGGGTCCGCTCGCCGACCACGCGGCCCGTCTTGACGTCCACGTCCCACCAGTCATCCCCGAGGTCCTCGAACCGCAACAGCCCGTCGATCAGATAGCGGGGATGCTGGACAAACAGGCCGAAGTTCGTCACACCAGTGACCACGCCCTCGAAGGTGTCTCCGACCTGCCCAGTCAGTAACTTCAGGATCTTCAGCGTCTTGAGCTCCCGCTCGGCGCTCTCGGCCCGCCGCGCCACGTAGGACAAGCGCCGGCCAGCCTCCACCAGCACGTCCTGACCGGGCATATCAGCCCCTCGATGGGCGGCACGCCGTGGCTGACCGCTCACCGTTGCTCGCCGACGACCGACGGCTGATCGCTGACTGCTGCCCGCTGATAGGGGATCGCTCGACTTGCCGCGCTTCCGACCGGCCGGCCGGCCTCGCAGATACGATTCCAGCAGGCGATGCACCATCAGGTCCGGGTAACGCCGAATCGGGCTCGTGAAATGTGTATAACACTTGCTTGCCAGGGCGAAGTGCCCGGTGTCCTCGGGCGAATACTCCGCCATCTGCATCGACTTCAACACCGCCAGATTCACCGCGTATGCCTCGGGCCGCCCGCGCAGGGATTCCAGAAGCCCCTGCAAGCCCTTCGGCGACAACTGCCCGGGTGCCGCAAGCCCCGCTGCCCGCAAGAACCTGGCCATTGCCTCCAGCGCGCCGTCGTCCGGCTCCGGGTGGATGCGACGCAGAAACGGAACGTCCAGCCCCTTCAACAGCCTGGCCACCGCCTCGTTCGCCTCCACCATGAACATCTCGATGATGGTGTGGCTGAAACTCGTGTCGGCCGGCTTGGCATCGACCACGTCCCCGACCTCGTCAAGGATGATCTCGACCTCCGGCAGGTCCAGCACGAGCATCCCGTCGTCAAGCCGCCGTCGTTGAATGGCCCGGGCCAGCTTGTCCATTCGCTCCACTAACTGGATGACGGCCTTGCGCATGCGGGCCTTCCTCCCCTCCAAGATGGCCGTCGCCTGTTGATAGGTTAGCCGCTTCGCCGAGCGAATGACGGTGTTCGCGTATCGAGTCCCCACCACCTTGCCTTGCTCGTCGTAGCGGATGAAGACGCTTTTGCACAACCGTGGCTCGCCTTCCTGTAGGCTGCACACACCATTTGACACGAGCTCCGGCAACATCGGAATCACGTGACCGGGAAAATAGACGCTCGTACCCCTTGTCTCCGCTTCTTCATCCAGCGCCCCGCCCTGCTCCACGAACGCGCTGACATCCGCGATGTGTACGCCGAGCTCCCAGGTGGCCTCACCGGCCTTACGCCGCCCACGTCTCTTCTTCGCGCGGGCGCCACCGGCGCGTGCGTCACACGCACGGTTGCCGGCCGACGTCTCGCCCGAATCATCCAGCCCCGGCCCCAACCGCTCGAGCGTGATGGCGTCATCGTAGTCCTTGGCATCCTCCGGATCGATCGTGATGGTCGTCAGGTGCGACAGGTCCTCGCGATCCGCAAGCGCGGCGTCCGCGTCAAACGACCGAACCGCCGCCCGCGCCTCGGCGAGCACACCTTCGGGAAACTGATCCGGCAGGTGAAACTGTCGAATCACGCTCAGCAAATCGACCCCAGGCTGACCTTGCTTGCCCAGACGCTCGACAATCACGCCTTTGGCAGGCTTTCCTTCGCTCGGATAACGCACGACTTCAACGACAACCTGATCGCCGGACCGCGCGCCCTTGGCGCCCGGGTCGCCAATCAGGATGGGCACGTGCAGCGTGTTGCCGTCCGGCTGAACGAACCAGATCCCGCCTTCCTTGCGAAGCTGCCCGACGAACCGGCTGTCTCCCCGCTGAATGACCTCGATGATCCGGCCCCCGAAGGCTGGCTTGCCGTCGCGCTGGCCCCGTCGGACCACCCGGCACAGAACCTTGTCGCCGGTGACAGCATCCAACGAGGCGCCCTGGGCGATGTACAGGTCGCCGTGTACCGTCGGCTCGTCCGGCACGACAAAACCGAACCCCCGTGGATTCGCCCGGTACGCGCCAACCACCTGCCCCCGCGGATACGCCAGCATGACCGCGTTGCCCGTGTTCAGCACGACGCGCCCGACGCGCCGCAGCGCGTCGACGGCATCATGAAAATCGCCGTACGCCGCCTCGGCCACGCCCATGGCACGGGCCAGGCGTTGGGCCTGCATGGGGCGGTACTCGGGCCGCTTCAGAAAATCGAGGATCCGTTCGGAGAATCGCTTCGGCATGATGATTCCACTCTTGCTGTTCAGGGCCTTTGCGGCGACGATGACGATGGTTGATCGACGCGGACGCAGACACAGAGGATCGAGAACATGGAAGACATCATCGCGCACGCCCGTGAATTAGGCAAGCGAATCGCGGCCCACCCCAGGTGCGTTGACTTCATGACCGCGGCCCGCGCGGTCGCGGAGGACCGCGACGCCCAGGTGATTCTGAAGGCCTACCAGGAGCACGTCCGGAAGGTCCAGGAACTACAGGCCTCAAACAAGCCCATCGAGGTCGAAGACAAGCACAAGCTCGCCGAGTGCGAGGCGCAGGTCGCCGGCAACGAGAAGCTCAAGGCGATGATGAAGCATCAGGCCAACTACGTGGAGATGATGAACCGCATCAACCACGCGATGGACGAGGCTGTGCAGAACACCTGACAAGACGAGCCGCGGGCTTCAGCGGTGTCGCATGGGTAACCGGAGCCGCCAGCGGCGGCGGAGTATACCCGCGGGCATCCATTTCGGCCTGTTCTGAGGAGCAACGAATGACACGCCCCCGTGGGGCGTGTCGTTCGCTACCCATGCCGCCCCGTTTGAACGCGAAGCCCGTGGCTCGTCGTGCGTTTGCAGGGGCAACTTGTTTATCGATGGGCCGCACGGGCTGGAGCCCGCAGCTTGTCTGTGGCAGGCCTCGGTCGCAGACATTCCGATACATGATCAGATATCTCGGCCAACTTGGCGGACCACGTCTCGGCTCGCATGGCGGTCTGGCGGGCCGCGGAGTCCGAGCCCCGTTGTGGCCGCCGTCGCGAAGACCGTGCCGACTTCTCTGTCGAGAATCCTCTCTCGGCTCGTTGCGGCACCGAGCCCCGTTGCGCCCGGCGTTCTTCCTCGCCACGCTCAGTCACAAGGACCTCCTGACACGCCTGCACGAAGCCAGCCGCGTCTGCCGCGATGCGCACCAACCCGCCGTACCGGCAGACCTCCGGCAACGGCGTCGAAACGACCGGCAGCCCCGCGGACAAGTACTCCCGCAGCTTGATCGGATTCACCGCCAGGGTCAGCGAATTGACGCGGAACGGGATCAGCCCCAAGTCGAAGCCACTCGCGTACGCCGGCAGTTGCTCGTAAGGACGCCGGCCGAGCAGGTGGATGTTCGGCAAGTCCGACAACGCCGAAACGTCCGTCGCCACGTCGCCGATCAACACGACGGCCCAATCCGGCCTGGCACACGCCACCTTGGCCAACAGTCCCACATCCAGCCAATCCTGGATCAGGCCCCAGAAACCGAGGACCGGCCTCGGCAAGTCGGCTACGTCCCGCGGCACGCCGATGTTCGCCGACGTCGCCTGCGAGAAATGCTCGTAATCCACACCGTGCGTGACCAGCACGACGCGCTCATTCAGATGCCGCTTCGCCTCGAACAACGCCTGCGAGCTGGTGAACACCAGATCGGCCCGTTCGGCCAGGCGCCTTTCCGCCGCCAGCGTCTCGCCCGCGTCATACCCGGAAAACTCGCTGAACTCGTCCACGCAATAGTAGACCACGCATTCCTCACCGAACCGCCCGCACATGTAGTCCACATCCGGGGCAAAGGACCACATGTGCACGGGCCGCTCCGGCAGATCCTGCAAGACGCCGCGGATCTGCCGCGTCAGCAGTTCACGGTTCATCGCCGCGACGGCCCGGCTGCCGGGGATTGGCAGCACCAACGGCGTAACGACCGTGATGTTGTTCGACACGAGCCGTGGCCCCTCGGCGAACTGCCGCAGCTTCGCCATGACCGCTCCGCCGTCCGCTCCGGACAGCCGCGGCCGCCGCGATCCGTGGTAGTTTACCCAGATGACGTGGTTCCGCTCCGACAGCAGCTTCATCACGTGATGCTTGCTGGTCGGATCGTAGAACCAGTTGCTGGCGAAGCAGATGATGTTGCGGTCTTCGATCACGCCGGATTCCACATCGTTCGATTGCGCTCTGCCACGACGAACACGCGCTACCAGAATCGACTGACGACACGATCCCCCAAGCCCACGGATGCGAATCCGCGGGCCGATGCCCGGCGGGGTCGCATCGGTAAGCGGAGCCGCCAGCGGCGGCGGAGCTTACCCGTGGGCATCCATTCCAGCCTGTTTCCACGGGTCATGAACGACTCGCCCCCGTGGGGTGTGTCGTTCGTTACCCATGCCACCCCATTCGAACGCTAAACACGTACGGGATGCGAATCCGCGGGCCGATGTCCGTGTTCCACGCCACTACAGGACGACCTTGAATAGATCGACGCATTCGCGCGCCACCTGTTGCCAATCGCGACGCCCCCCCAGTTCGGCGATCCGTTGGCGGTCCCAATCCCGCTCCAAGGCCCAGCAGACCGCTTCCGTCAACGCGCCGCAATCCTCCAGCGGCACCAACCGCCCCAACGCCGGATCGTTCACGATCTCCCGGTTTCCCCCAACATCCGTCGCCACGACCGGGCAACCGCAGGCCAACGCCTCGGCAACCGCGTTGCACCAACCCTCGGACCGGCTCGCCAGAACAAACAAGTCGGCCGCGTTCAGCAACGCCGCCACCCGCTTCGGCTCTATTCGCCCTGTCATCGATATGACCGGAGAGCAGCCTGTACTACTAACGATTGGAACCTCCGCGTCCCGCGCAGAAACCTGTGGCACCGGCGTCTCGCCGGTGGGACCACGGGCGGGACGTCCGTGCCACACTCTGGTTGCGGCCGGAGGCCGCGCTGTGCCACAGTTCTGGGATAGGCTCGGGCTGCCCGCGCCCAAGCCCATCGCGTCAATCTGCCGACGCAGCCGCCTGGCGTATGCCGGTTCGCCCGCTTCCCCTCCCACCAAGACCAGCCGGACATCGCCCGCCCGCCGCCGCACGTCCGGCCACATCTCGATTAGACGATGGAACCCTTTCAACGCCTGAAGATGCCCCACCGAGACAACGTACTTGACATCGTTCGGCCACCCGCAAGCCGCGCGGGTCTCGGCGGACGGCCCACGGCGGCTCGCCCCCGATCCGAAACGCCGGAACGTCTCGCTGTCCACTCCGTTCGGAATGACGCGCACGCCCAACTCGCGCCCCACCACCTCGTCGGCAAGGTCCGCCAGCGATTGCGACACCGCGATCAGTCCATTCGCCCCGATCAGCATCTCCTTAATCTGTCGGCGTTTCGACCGATCGGCGATCTGGCTGACCAGCTTGCCCCGGATCGTGCAGACAAACGGCACACCAAGACTGCGGGCGACGCGCCAGGCGCCGACGCCGTCGGGATAAACAAAATGCGCATCGATCAGGTCTATCCCAACGTCTTTGTGGCACCGCCGCCTCGGCGGTGCGGACACCTGTGAGACGCCTGTACTACTAACGATTGGAATCTTTGCGTCCCGCGAAGAAACCTGTGGCACCGGCGTCTCGCCGGTGGATTCCCGGGCGGGACGCCCGTGCCACACTTTGGTCGCGGCCGGAGGCCGCGCTGTGCCACAGTAGTCGGCCGCCAGCCCCGCCGCCAACGCCCTGGCGTAGAAGCGCCCATCCAGTGATTTCAGCACGCCGGGCAGATAGAACATCGGCGGACGCCACACGGGCGGCTCCTCCGCAGCGCAGGAAAATGGCGTGTACCAAACCCTGCCCAGCAGTGGAAACCACGGCACCGGCGCGACGACGCTGACCGGCATCAGCCGGTGAATCTCCCGCAGGCGCCGCTGGATGAATATCCCCTGCGTCGGAGCGACCGGATTCGGATAGCACATCGTCGTCGAGATGACCGGCATGACCGAACACGATATGGCCATTCCCCCCGGGCGAGAAGCCCTGCCGGCCAGAATATCGGGACTTGGATTACGCGCCGCCTCGCCGGGCGGCGAAATGTTGCCGTCCGCCCTGCTCCGCCAACGTCTGCCAGTAGATCAGCGTCGCATTGGCCAGACTCGAGTCCTCCGCCACCCGCCGGTTGTAATAGATGTCGCCGCGGTTGGTGCTCTGTCCAGCGAGCAGCCGCTTATCGATCGGTACTTCGGATAGGAACTCCCGTAGTCTTCCTAACAGAACGAGGAAGCTCTCCCGTTTCGTGGGCGCCCGCTTGTCTCCAAGGCACGAGTAGTCCAGCTTGTCCTGACAGAATTCAACCGCTCGTCCCGGGAACTCGCGCGGGAACAGGATCAGAAACAGCGTAGCCTCCGTCTGACGCTTCTGTTCCTCGACATGGGCAAGGCCCGACATTCCGCCGTGACCCATGTAGTATCTCCGTTCAAATCTGTGTTCGGTCGTCGTGCTCGTCCGGTTCCGCCTGCCGACGACGGCCAAGGCAACATCGCTCGCTGGCATCACGAGCGCCTCCCCGCGCCGGTGGGCCAGCTCAAGATGCGTCCCGTCACGGCCGAGCCGAAACACCTCAAACGGCTTCTCAAACGGCAGGTCCTCCTGCACGTACACGATCGTCGTCAGCCCCAACTCGTTGAGCCGCTGAGCCCTGGCTTCTGCTTCTTCAACCGAGTCGTAGCACGCCACTGACCTGGGCAGATCGCCTTTCAACCGAAGTCGAAGATCGTAGGCCGTGGCACCGGTCACGGCCGCGATGTTCCTAAACGTCTCCCCGTCTGCTGTGCCGATCGGGCAGACCGCCAAGTGAACGCGCTCGTTGCTCGTCAGACAAGCCATCCTGATCCCTCTGCCGTCCTCCAGTATTGTACTGCGCCCTCGATTGCCCCTGGTTATAAACGCCGGCCTCCTTTGGAATAGCACGACCACACCGTTGCTCGTGCCAAATCGCACTCGCCGGGGCGGCACGCCGCGCCGAGGCGCCTTTCTTGGCACCGGCTAGTACCGCGTTTCACAGGAAACGCGACTACGATTGCTGGATTGCTGGATTGCTGGACCGAGAATTGCTGGACCGAGAATCCCTTCTCGGTCCTGAAGCCGGTGCCGAGAAAGGATTCTCGGCAGAGCGTACGAGTCGTGCGGATACCGCTACGAATTACCGTGAAGTGCTCTAGTATACCTTCACGGATGTGTTTGTGCGGGCTGTTACTCGGGCGTGCCACTGGCGGCTCGCCCGCCAGTGTTCACGGGCAGGCAAGCTGCCCGTGGCACCCGACCAGGTCCATCAATTGACGAGCGACGGAGCACTAACGTGAGCGGCGCCGAAATGCCAGGCCGGTCATCGCGATCAGCCACAGCGTCGCCGGCTCGGGTGTGAACATTATAAACGTCGGCGTATCCAATCCCCCGCCGCTGGCGAACACGTCGATTAGAACACCGGTCTCGCCGTCATAGCGCACGACATTGTGGCTGTGCCCGCCGGCAACGTACAGGTCGCCATCGGGACCGAACACCAAGCCGTTGGGGCCTTGCAACTCCCCGCCACTTGCGAAGATGTCGATGAACGCACCCGTCTCGCCGTTGTAGCGCAGGACCTCGTCAGTATGCCAATTACATACGTAGAAGTGGCCGTCCGGGCCGAAGGTCAAGCCGGTCGGATCGTTCAACATGCCGCCGCTGATGAACTCACCGAGAAAGACACCGGTTTGCCCGTCGTAACGGAGGACAAGGTCATTCCCGAGGCATGTGACATACAAGTTCCCGTCCGGCCCAAACGCTAGATCACCGGGTACGGTCAGGCCGCCGCCGTCTGCAAACGTACCCAAGGGCGAACCTGTCAGGCCGTCGTAGCGAAGAACGTTATCCGTGCCCGCACTGACGACGAGCAAGTCTCCGTCATCGTTGAACACCATGCCACAGGGGACTTCCAGGCCCCCGGAGCCAGCGCTGATGAACGAATCGATCAGGGCGCCTGATGCGCCGTCATACCGAAGAACGGCGTTCGAAAATGCGCTGGCAACGAGCAGGTTGCCGTCCCGACCGTAGATCAAGTCCTCCGGAAGGTTCAATCCGCCACCGCTGGCGAACGTGTCAATAAACATGCCCGTGTCGCCGTCGTAACGCAGGACACTGGCCGTGTTCCCGCTGCTGACGAGCAGGTCGAACTCTGCGGCATGGACCGGCCCGCCAACGCCGGCCTCCACGACGAGCAGCAAGAACGTCATGGTGAGGCCGAACAGACCCCTAAAGCGCGTGTACATCTCGCTCCCCGTTCCGTTGCTTCAATCCACGTAGAAACCGTCGGACGGCTCGGCGCCGGGCAGTTCGCTTTGCAGGGGCCCGCGAGCCTTGACGGCTCTCCTCACGTTAGAAACCTAATGTACTGTACTGCGGCGAAGATTGCAAACGCCCGTGCCCCAGGCCTCTTTGTCAGGGCCCGTGACACTTCCGGCGGCATTCGATTTTGGGTGACACGGGCGGCTGGTCCGCCCGTGTGCCGTCTCTGGTGGACGCATGGGCCCGCGCACTGGCAGGCAAGCTGCCAGCGGCACCCGCCTAGACTGTCATGGCCCCTCTTCGTCACTTCTCGTTCAGGCGATCCAGATAGCCCGAAACTGGAGCCACTTCCAGGATTTGGGCCCGGATCTCAGCTACGATCTGCGCATGGCGGCCTCCCGGCTTCTCATCGACCCTCCGCTGCCAGGCCCCATCAACATGGCCCGCGACGAGGCCTTGTTGATGGCCTGCACGGATCCAGACGCGCCGCCGGTCCTGCGTTTCTATGCCTGGTCGCCGCCGACCATCTCGCTGGGCTACTTCCAGGACTACGCCGAATACGAGCGACTTCCCCCGCCCGCGGGGGATTTGCCCGTTGTTCGGCGCACAACCGGTGGCGGGGCGATCCTGCACGACCTGGAACTGACCTACTCAATCGTGATCCCGGCGTCCCACGCACTGGTCGCCGGCCGCCCGAATCACCTGTACGAGCTTGCCCACCAGGCGGTCATCGACGCGATCGGCCACGGCGTGCGTCTGCTCGGCACCGACAACACGGCCTGCGGTGCCTCCACGCAACGCGGACCGTTCTTCTGCTTCGCCCGCCGCCACGGCTTGGACGTCGTCATCGACGAGCCGCGAACTTCGACTGAGGAGCCACAGGCCTTGCCTGAAGAGCCGCGGGCTTCAGCCCGCGCGGCCCCAGCTACCCATGAAAAGCCCGCCGGCTGCTCGAAGCTCGCCGGCTCCGCGCAGCGCCGTACGAAGACCGCCGTCCTCCAGCACGGCTCGGTCGTGCTCGACAGCCGGTACACCCAGCAGCCGGCCGCGACGTGGAGACGCCTGGCGGGCGAGCCGATCAGTTTCGATCGTGCCGTCCGCCGTCTCCGTTCGGCCTTCGAGGCGAGTCTAGGCATGGCTTTGCGCACGGATTCGTGGTCGGAGGAAGAACTGAAGGCTGCCATGCGATATGAGCAG
The DNA here is from genome assembly GCA_016935885.1 of Phycisphaerae bacterium. The sequence continues at coordinate 20,075 of JAFGQA010000397.1, forward strand.
CGTTACGCCGGCAAGGCCTGGACCGTCCACCGCCGGCGCGACGGTTGATCAAGCTGATCGACCGATCTCGGCCGCGTATCCTGCCAACTCCGCGCGGAAGTCTCGGAGCTTGATCCCGAACGTCCGCTCGACCGGGCCGACTTCGCACACCGAGTCTTCCTGCGACAACTGCACTTGGTCGAGGTTGAAACGCATGTACCGCGGCATAATCGGCAACCTCATGATCGTCACGGCCATCAGCTTGGCGGCCCACACCGGTTGACCGACCACCGGTTTCCACAGCTTCGCCCCGGGCAGCGTCTCACGACAGATGCGATAGATCTGGCGCCACGTGAATGCTTCCGGCCCGCCCAGGTCATACGTCTGGCTGATCGTTTCCGGCTGGGACAAAGCAGCCACCAGACAGTAGGCGACGTCCAGGACGGATACCGGCTGCACCCTCGCTTGCCCGTCGCCGAGGTGCGGCATCACCGGGGGAATCACGCCGCAGGCAAGTCGCCGCATCAACCGCATGAACTCGCTGTCCGGCCCGTGAATGACGCTTGGCCGAAAGATCGTCCAATCGAGACCGCTGTCTCGCACATGGCACTCGGCCTCCCACTTCGTTCGATGGTACGCGCTCGCGGCACTCGGCCTCGTCCCCAGCGCCGACATGTGAATGAACCGCCGGACCCCCGCCGCACGGCACGCATCGACCACGCGCCGGGTCCCCTCGACGTGCACCCGCTCAAACGTCTGCCCTTTCGACCGCTGCTCGGCGATGATGCCGACCAGGTGGATCACCGCGCCGGCCTGCCTGGCCGCCCTGGTCAGGGCCGCTCCATCAAACAGATCACCCTCGACCACCTCCATGTGGCTCCCATCGCACTGGCGACGTTGCCGATCGAGTTTCCGCCGATCACGCACGAGGCAAACTGGTGCGATACCTGCGCGCACCAACTCGTGAACCACCGCTCGGCCGACAAAGCCCGTACCGCCGGTGACGAGCACGCGACTCACCTTGGATTCCGATTCACCGGTCTCAACCATCGCATTGTTCCTAGTACCGCGTTTCATAGGAAACGCGACTACGATTGCTGGATTGCTGGACCGAGAATCCCTTCTCGGTCCTGAAGCCGGTGCCGAGAAAGGATTCTCGGCAGAGCGTACAGTCGTTCTATTCGTGA
>JAFGQA010000398.1 GCA_016935885.1 Phycisphaerae bacterium
GTGAGGGAGCGGTCAGCCTTCACCCTTGAAGAACGTCGGCAGACTGGTCATCCCCGTCGGCCACAGGGGGGCGACGCTACAACGAAGGGTCAATGGAGAATGCACGCTCAACCCTAAAACGCTCTAAACGATCGGAATCGCGGAATCGGCGGTCAGCCTCGATGTGCGGTCAATCTATGGGAGCCGTGCCACTTTCTTGGCGCTTGACGCGCGACGCGTCCGACTACGGGTCATCAGCCAGTCCTGACGGCGCGGGAATCGTCACTTCCAGCCAAACGCAATCCGCCAACGTCTTCAGCCGCGCCTGCTCCAGCTTGGCGGGCAGGATCACCACGTCGCCCCTGCTGAACATCTCCTTGCCCGTCGTGTCATAGTGAATCTCGCCACGGCCTTCCAGCACGATCCAACAAACGGGTTCATCATAGGGGATCTGCTGCTCCACCTGCTCAATGAATCGAACCTTCTCGATGATGAAGCTGGGACAGGTCACCAGGCGCGTCACCGTGGTGAAGACGTTGGAGACGTGCGAACGCTTCTCAAACTCGGCGAAGTCCAGGTTCGTACGAATGCTCGCCAGGCCTTCCTCGACGTGCAAGCCCGCGTCGCTGCCGGGCCGAACGCGACCATAATCATAAAGCCGATAGGTCACGTCCGACGGCGTCTGGATCTCCGCCACGACCACGCCCTCTCCGAGGGCGTGCAGCGTCCCGCTCGGCAGGAAATACGTCTGTCCAGGACGGACGGGGATCTTCCGCATGTAGTCGAGGATCGCCTCGGGCCGCTCGGCCATCGCCTTGGACAGTGCCTCGACCGTGGCACCGGGGATCATGCCGCGATAGATGGCCGCCCCCTCGGCCGCGTCGATGATGTACCATGCCTCGTGCTTGACGCGGACCGCGCCGCCTAGCCGCTTGACCGTCTCAGGATCAGGATGGACCTGGACGCTGAGATCCTGTGCCGCGTCGAGGAACTTAATAAGCAGGGGAAACCGCCCATCAGCGAGCTTCACCCGCCCCAGCAGGGCCGCGCCCCATTCTTCAACAAGCTGCCGTAGCGTCTTGCCTTTGGCGGGCCCCCTGGCAACGACCGACTGCCCTGCCTCCAGGTCGGCACATTCCCACGATTCGCCGATGGCCTCACCAGGCGGCAAATCCTTCCCAAATAGACGTTCCAGATTCCGCGCGCCCCAGATCTTGGGCTTGTAGATCGGCTCAAAGATCAGTGGGCAGACCTGCATGGTCGGCGGATTGTAACGCGCTGGCGCGGGGCTCGCCAAACGGCAAGCCGTCTGCGTCACCCCTCGGACCCTCGGACCCTCGGACCCTTCTCAATGCAGACTGCCGCCGCCAATGCCGAATTCGCTGGGGTCCTTGGCAAACGACCTAGCCGTTTCCATCGAGATCAGGCCGTCGGTCACCAGGCGGCGCAGATCATGATCCAGCGAGAACATGCCGTCCATGCGGCCGCTTTGGATCGCCGAGTCCAGGCTCTCGATCTTGCCCTGGCGGATCGCGTTGCGCACCGCGTAGTTCGCCGAGAGCGCCTCCATCGCCAAGACGCGACGGCCGCCGCTCCCGCTCGGCAGGAGGTGCTGGGCGACCACGGATCGCAGGCTCATCGACAACTGCGTGCGGATGTCGTCGTGCTGTTCAGGGGGAAACAAGTCGACCAAACGCGTGATGGCCCCTTTGGCGTCGCTGGTGTGCATCGTCGCCAGGATCAAGTGCCCCGTCTCGGCGGCCGAGAGGGCGAGCTGGGCCGTCTCCCGATCGCGGATCTCGCCAACCAGGATCACATCCGGGTCCTGCCGTAGCCCGAAGCGGAGACCGTCGTAAAACGACCTCACATCGACGCCGACCTCGCGCTGAGTCACGATGCTGTCGGCCATCGGCGGATAGATATACTCGATCGGCTCCTCGATGGTGATGATCCGATAGCCCCCGCGAGCGTTGAGCATCTGAATCAGGGCCGCCAGGCTGGTAGTCTTGCCGCTGCCGGTGATGCCCGTGAGCAGCACGAGCCCGTTCTTGTGCGAGATGATCCGCTCGCCGAGCTCCTGCGGGAAGCCCAACTCCGCCAGCGCGGGGATGTCGTTTGGAATTGCCCGGAAGCACGCCCCGCGGTCGCCCCGGCTGGCGAAGACGTTGACACGAAACCGTGCGGGCTGGCCACCTTCGCCAAGCTGGACGGCGAAGTCCAGGTCCCTTGTTTCCTCCAGCTTCGGCAATACGTCCGGTGGGGCGACCGTCCTGACCATGGCGAGGGCCTCGCCACAGCCGATCGAGACCTCGCCCACCGTCGATAGTGTCCCGTGGACGCGGTACATGGGCCGATAGCCCGGCACGAGGTGTAGATCCGAGGCTTCGGCCTTGGCCATGCCGGTCAGCAGGTTCAGCAGTTGTCCGTCTATCATCTCGCTCATGCGGTTGCCTCAAGCAACTGGGCTGCGGCCTGCCCGGCGACCCGGCGCGGCCTCTTCGTATGATACCCGCCACCGCCACGCGAGTTGCGGCCGACCGGCTGGTCCCCATATAATCCGACCTGGCTCGCCGGATTCCCGAGGCGCGCGCCGGAGTCAGCTATGGAAACGACATTCAACTGCCCATCGTGTCGGCAGCAGATCAGCACCGACGTTCCCGCCGGGATGCAGGTGCAATGCCCGCTGTGCAACCGGGTGGTCACGGTACCCCGCGAGGCTGGGGTCGTCGCGGACGCGGTTGGACGCGGCCCCGTGGCGGGCGGGGCGTTCCCGCCGGGCGGCGGGGGCGCGGTGCAGATCGAATACGCCTCGGCGACAGGGCAGCCAACCAGCCGAGGCATGGCAGTTGCGTCGCTGGTCTGCGGGATCATCGGGCTGCTGGGCTTCTGGGCGCTTGGCTCCGTGGTTGGATTGGTCGGCCTGATCCTCGGCATCATTGCCGTGGTCAAGATCAAACGGCACCGCGGGAAGTACGGCGGCAGGGGAATGGCCATCGGCGGCATCTGCACCGGCGCTCTGAGCATTCTGATCATACCGCTGATGCTTGCCGCGCTTCTGCCTTCGCTGAGCCGCGCACGGGAACTGTCGAAGCGAACCGTCTGTCAGGCAAACATGCGCGGCATCGGCCAAGCGCTGTACATCTACGCCAACAACGATCCCGACGGCATGTTCCCTGAAGAAGGAGCCAACTGGCAGGCCCGACTGGTAAGCGCGGCCCTGGTAACGCCGACACAATTCTCCTGCCCGTCCGACACACGCGCGTCCATCTCGTCTTACTACTACGTGCCGGGCTATGGGATGAAGTCGGACCCGGCCCAGATCATCCTGTACGAGGACCCGAGCATCCACGGCGGGGAAGGCGGCAACGTCCTGTACCAGGACGGTCACGTGGCGTTCGAGAAATCACCGACGTTTGACGAATTGATCGATTCAATCACGCTGCCCGATGGCAGACTCTGGGCGCCGCACAAGGCTCCGTAACGGGTCCATGACAGTCTGGGCGCGGGGGTTGATCCGAAGCCCCAAGCGCCAGCGCGGGGTCTTCGTGGGCGGGCCGTGGACCTCCATACCCACTCGCTTGCGCTCGGGGCTCGGATCGACTGCCAATTGTGGGCAAAACCAGGCGCCACGTCGCTGATTCGCGAGCCGCCTGAACTGTCATGGACCCCTCCGTAACAGTCTCCGCAAGCCAAGCACCGTGGGTTTCGTGCTTCTCCAGCGCGGTCGATCCGGGTTATGGTCGCTCGCTTGGCTGGGCCATGTTGGCGTGCAGTTTCTCCAACTCCGCCAACTGGCGTTTGTGATCCGCCAGGATGCCTGCGACAAGGGCTGCGGCCCCCTCGTTGCCGGTGGGGCCGGCGGATTCGTAGGCCTCGATCAACTCGCGGACGGCGGCGACGATGTCGGGCACGAGATGGGCCAGCTTCATGTAGTGCACGCTTCCCCAGGTCATCGAACGCCGCGGCGACACCGGGGCGCCACGCAGCCGCAGAATCATCCCCGCCAGGTCGCCTCTGTGGGCCTCGCTGTCGGCGACCAACCGCTCGATGACGGTCCGGCCCTCCGCCTCCGGCCAGGATACGAAAGGATTCGCCTCGCCAAGCCGCGGAACCAAGCTGGCAAACTCGGCTTCCAGTAATCGGTTCAAGACATCGATTGCTTGTTCATCGGGCATGGTGTTGTCGGTTGGCCCGGATAGGCCGGTTGTTGCAATACGCTACTTTGTGATATCCGTGATTTCCAATTCCGCTGCTTCCGCGACCGGCTCGGTCAACTGCACTGGTGCTGGCTGTCTGCCAACGGCATACAGATCGCGCGAGCGGTAGTCGGAGAACTCCTTCAACGTGCCAGCCCACAGTGTGCCCGTCAGGATGATCGCCACCGCACAGACCGTCACGGCGATCTGGCCCAACACCGGCGTGCGGATGGCCGGCTGGCCGTCGTCGGTGAAGCACATCGCGTAGGCAATGCGGGCATAGTAGTACAGGCTGATCAGGGTGTTGGCGACGGCCACAATGACGAGCCAGATCAGCCCGCCATCGTACAACGCCAGGAGCAGATACCACTTGGCGATAAAACCGCCCAGCGGCGGCAGGCCGACGAGGCTGAACAGACACACCGCCATCACCACGGCCACGACCGGGCTGCGCCGAATCAGGCCGTTAAACGCGTCGATCGTCTCCTTGCCCGTCGCCCAGTACACCATGGCCACGCAGCCGAACGCCCCGAGGTTCATCAGCAGATACACAGTGATGTAAACGATGATCGCACTGAACGCCGGGTGGGCCGTGTTGGACATGCTGCTCGTCGGATGCCAGATGATCGCCACGGCCATCAGCATGTAACCGGCGTGGGCGATGGAGCTGAAGGCCAACAGGCGTTTGAGGTTCGTCTGGCGGTACGCCGAGAAGTTGCCAAAGGTGCAGGTGATTGCGGCCAGGATGGCGATCGCGCCCGTCACGTGGGCCAATGTCTCCGGCGGGTAGTTCTCCGGCGACGTGATGATCGCGATGATCCGCAGCAGCAGGCCCAGACCGGCCGCCTTGCTGGCCACACTCAACCACGTGGTGATCTCGATGGAGGCGCCCTCGAAAACGTCCGGGCACCAGAAATGGAACGGCACCGCCGAGACCTTGAACGCCACGCCGACCATGAACGCCACGAGCGACACGCCCATCAGGACCGTCGAGCCCGTGCCGGCCGCTCGCGAACCGATGGCCTGACCGATCGTGGCAAGGTCGAGCGTGTGATACTGGCCGTACAGCAGCGATGCTCCATAGATCATGATGGCGCTGGTCACCGCGCCGAACAGGATGTATTTCAGCGAGGCCTCGGCGGCGAGCGGATGCTTCTTGCGGAAGCCGGCCAGGCCGTAGGAAGGCAGCGAGGTCATCTCCACGGCCAGGAGGATCATCAGCAAGTTGGTCGTGCTGACCATCAGCGACATGCCGAAGGCACTGCCGACCAGGAGCACGAAAAACTCCGTCGCGTCCCGCTTGCGTGACAGCCGTTCGGGCAACCCGGCGTCTTGGCCGAGGAACCACATGCCGGCGATGAGGACGAGGAAGATGCTGACCAGGAAGATGAAGAAGTAGCTGAATTGATCGGCGACCAGCATCGGCGCGCCGGCGTCGGGGGACAATCCCGCCCAGTTCCCATCGAGCGAGGCCGAACATCGCAGGCAGACCCAAGCGGTCGCAAGGCACCCGACGATGGCGATGCCGCCGGCCACACGCCAGTTGCGTCCGACGATCAGGGCACCGATCAGGATGGCGGCGATCGTGCCGACCAGGGTCCACAACGGGCCGAGCCTCGAGACATCCTCGAAGCTGGGCATCCAGATGTCGGCAAGAACCGAACACGGCATTGCGTCAGCCTCCCATCGCCACGGTTGTGTGGGTGACCGCCGTCCTTACGACGTCCAACAGGTCGTACAGCGTGCCGTTCATCAGGTCAAACGTGTACTTCGGCAGGATCCCCATGAAGATAGCCAACGCGCCCATCGGGACGAGGACGGCCACCTCCCTGGCGGTGGCGTCTGGGAAGCCGACGTATTCCTCGCGGATCTTGCCGAGATAGACACGCTGGATCATCCACAAGATGTAGGACGCGGTGATGATCACGCCGAACGCGGCGATGACGGCGACCGGCTTGGCCCAGGTGAAATCGGCGTTGAACGTACCGAGCAGGACCCATATCTCGCCGATGAACCCGCACAACGAGGGCAGTCCCAGTGAGGCGAAGAAGCCCAGCATGGCCAATGAACCGTATCGCGGCATCGACAGCCACAGGCCGCCGAAGCGATTGATGTCTCGATGGTGGGCTCGATCGTAAATCACGCCAACCAAGAAGAAGCACATGGGGCTGGAAATGCCGTGGGCCAAGATCTGGAACATCGCGCCCTGGAAACCGATGTCCGTCATCACGGCAATGCCGAGCAGGACGTAGCCCATGTGGCTGATCGAGCTATAGGCAACCAGGCGTTTGAAGTCGGTCTGTGCCAGGCAACACAACGCGCCGTAGATGATGTTGATCAAGCCGAGGATCGCGAGGAAGTAGGCGAAGTGCCTGGCGGCCTCGGGGAAGATCGGGTAGCAGACGCGCAGGAACCCGTAGGCCCCGAGCTTCAGCAGGATGCCGGCCAGGATCATGGAGATCGGCGTGGGGGCCTCGACGTGGGCATCGGGCAACCAGGTATGGAACGGGAAGACCGGCACCTTGATCATGAACGCGATGAACAACATGATGAACATCGCGTGGCCGAAGTTCCAGCCGAGGAACGTCCTGCTGGTGTCGTTGAAGGCCTCGTGGATGTTGGTGTTGGTCACGAACTCGAGCAGGCCGAACGTGCCGCCTTCGACGACCTCGGCGCTGGTGAAGTACATCGCCAGCAGGGCGACCAGCATGAGCACCGAGCCCGCCAGCGTGTAAAGAAAGAACTTGATCGCGGCGTACTCCTTGCGCGGCCCGCCCCAGACGCCGATGAGAAAGTACATCGGCAGGAGCATGACTTCCCAGAAGATGTAGAACAGGAAGAAGTCCAACGCCGCGAAGGTGCCCAACACACCCGTCTCGAGCAGCAGGAACAAGGCGAAGTAGCCCTTGGGGCCGCGATTGACGTTCCACTTGTCGAAGCCCCAACTGGCCCATGCCGATAGCCAGGTAATCAGCGTGGTCAAGATGATCAGCGGGAAGCTGATTCCATCGATGCCAACGTGCCAGTTGATCTGGAAGTCCCCGACGTGGATCCAGGCCACCTTGTGCGCAAACTGCATGTTCTCGCCGTAGGCGTAGTCCCCCGTCCAGAAGTCGCTGCCGGGCAGGAACGGCCCAAACAAGTAGCAGGACAGCAGGAAGACGGCGAAGGTGAAGATCCAGGTGATCGATCTCGCGTACCGCGCGGGAGCGGCGAGCACGCCTACCAGCCCGACGATCGGCAGGAAGATGATCCAGTCAAGAAGGTATGATTGTGATTCCACGGAGCGACTCCCAAGGTTCCTTCTTTAGCTACCGCCGTTGGCCAGCAGCACGACCAACAAGACAACCGCTACCGACCCGGCCGCCACCAACACGTAGGCCCTGATCCGGCCGGACTGCGGGCGGCGAATGACCGTGCCGATGCCAAGCGACACGCGGGCGATGCCGTTGGCGATCGCGTCCACGAAACCGACGTCGCCGCGCTCGACGGACATGTCAAGCTGGCGACCGGTGAAGATCCCGATGACTCGCACGAAGAAAGCGCTCAGATTGACCAGGCCGTCGACCACGATGTTGTCGAAGAGCCTCGCGATATAGCCGAGGAGTATGGTCCCGCCGACCAGGACGTTGTCGTACACGTGGTCGAAATAGAGCTTCTGTTCGAGGGCCCGGTACGCCCAGCTCAGCGGGAAGATCTTCTTGATTCGTTCGGCAACGCCAAGGCCGTCGCGATAAATAAACCAGGCGATTGCCCCGCCGATGAACCAGGCGAGGCCGACCATCCAAGCCAGCGCCGCATGTGGATCCTGGCCCTCGGCGTGTGTAAGCGTCAGCATCGCACCGCCGCCGGCCTCGTCAGGATTGTGGGCCGTCCCGTCGAAAGCGACAATCGTCGGACAGCTCGTGGCCGGACCAGCCGCATCGTCGATCAGGTGCCGAAACACGAAGTAGCTGCAGAAAACCGTGCCCACCGACAGCACGACCAGCGGCACGAACATCTTCCAGTTCTCGTGGGCGTGCTCGTGGACGTGCTCGTCCCGCGGCTTGCCGCAAAACGTCAGCCACCAGCACCGCATCATGTAGAACGGCGTGACGTAGGCGATGATGATCGGTAGCCAGAACATCCACTTCGGCAGCGCCGGCAGCGTGGCCGCGATCCCGAGCTTGGCCGGCGTGCCGGTGGCGTGATGTTCCCCGCCGCCGTGCGCGCCTGCCGCGTGGGCAATCGCGGCTTCGTGTGTGTCTCCATGCTCGCCAGCCTGGCTGTGCTCGCCAGCCGCATGATTCCGGTTAGCGCTGCGTCCTGAAGCCACCGGCCTTTCATGCACCGCCGCATCGGTTTCGTGCAACGCCGGCAGGTTGTACGTACGCTCGTACGCGACGGCAAGGATCTCGTCCTTGCTGAAGAAGCCGCCGAGGCCGAAGTGCGAAGCCGGGATGCCGAAGCCGGCAATGGCCAGCACGCCGACGAAGAACGTCCAGCAGGTGTACGGCATCTTCCTGCGAAGCCCGCCCATGTTGCGGATGTCCTGCTCGTGGTGGCAGCCCTCGATGACTTGGCCCGAGCAGAGGAACAGCATCGCCTTGAAGAAGGCGTGCGTCATCAGGTGAAACAACGCCGCGATCCACGCCCCGCAGCCCATGCCGAAGATCATGTAGCCAAGCTGGCTGAGCGTCGAATACGCCAGGACCTTCTTGATATCCGTTTGGACGATGGCAATCAGGGCCGTGATCGTCAACGTGATGCAGCCGATGACGGCCACAAACATCTGGGCGTCCGGCGTCAACAGCCGGAAGACGCGGGCCACGAGATAGACGCCGGCGGCGACCATGGTCGCGGCGTGGATCAGCGCGCTGACGGGCGTGGGGCCAGCCATCGCGTCGGGCAGCCAGACGTGCAGCGGGAACTGGGCGCTCTTGCCCATCGCCCCGCAAAACAGGCCGATGCCCATCAACGTCGCCAGCGCCATGCCGGACACCTGCCAGCCGAACAGGTTGATCGACGAATCAAAGATGCCGGTGCCGGTCCTGAACTGCCCAGCAAACCTCGTCGCCGCCTCGTCCAGGTCGAACGTCCCGAGGAACAGCACCACCATGGCCAGGCCGACGATGAAGCCGAAGTCGCCGACGCGGTTGGTCACGAAGGCCTTGATCCCCGCGTCGCTGGCGAATTTCTTGTCGAAATAAAAGCCGATCAGCAGGTAGCTGCACAGCCCGACCAGTTCCCAGAAGATGAACAGAAACAGCAGGCTGCTGGCGACGACCAGGCCCAACATGCTGAAGGCGAACAGGGAGAAATAGCAGAAGAACCGGTGATACTTGCTGATCCCGTCGATCTCGTCGCTGTGGCCTTCCATGTAGCCGAGGCTGAAGAAGAAAATGCAGGAGGAGACGAACGTCACCATGAAGTACATGATGACGGTCAGCGAATCGAGCTTGACGCCGATGGTAACGGGGATGTCCCCCATCGCCCCCCAGTCGAACCGGTAGGCGCTGGCCGTCAGTTCCGCTCGCTCAGCGGGCGTGCTGCCCCACCACCCGACCAGCACGTAGATCGATAGGGCGCAACTGAGCCCGATCGCCACGAAGGCCACATAGCCGGCCCGGGGCTTGCCCAGCCTGTAACCGAACACAGCCAGGATCGCAAAGCTGACCAGCGGTATGAGAACCCCGATGGCTAAGGCGGTTTGGTAGTCCATGGGAAGCTGTCGGTCCGTTTCCTCGAGGCCGGGCGGGTTTCAAGCCCGCGGCCCTTCCGTATCGTGTACAGGCGCTACCAGCGCAACTCGTCCCCGCGGTCCACGTCGATGGTCCGCAGGGTGTTGTAGAAGTTCATGAAGATCGCAATGCCAATGGCCGCCTCCGCGGCGGCGAGCACAATCACGAACAGGGCGACGATGTGGCCGTCCAGGCCGCCGGTCTGGTATTTGCTGAAGGCAACCAGGTTGATATTGGCGGCATTCAGGATCAGCTCAACGCCGATCAGGATCCCGATGGCGTTCCGCTTCGTCACCATGCACAGGATGCCGAGCGCGAAGAACAACGCCGACAAGACCAGATAATGCTGCAATCTGATCTCGGTGATGAACCACAGGTATCGATCGAATCCACTATCGAACATGGCTCGCTAGTTCTCCCCCCTCGCCAGGTAGGCCGCCCCGATCATCACCACGAGCAACAGCACGCTGGCCACCTCGAACGGCACAAGATACTGCGTCAACAGCGCTCCGCCGACCTCCTCAACCGTTGGCGAATCGCTCAACGGTTCGGCCGTCGCCGTGGCTGACCAGTCCGGCTGAAGCATCAGGACACACATCCCAACCGCCAACAGCACCGCCACGGCCGCCGCCCCGACGACCTGCCCCCGAGTCGGCGCGTAGCCCGCCCAGGGGGCCTTGCTGGTCAGCATCACGCCGAAGACGATCAGGATCAGCGTGCCGCCCGCGTAGACGATCAACTGAATCGCCCCGATGAAGTTCGCGTCCAGCAGGAAGTACAGACACGCCACGCCGCCCAACGCCCCCAGCAGCCAGACCGCCGATCGGACGATGTTCTTCGACAAGACGATGCAGATCGCGCTAAGAAGTGCAATGCCGCCGAACAGGTAAAAGGCAAATGCTTCCATAAAGAAACGAGAAACCGAAGACCGAAACTACAAGTCAAAAACTGAAATCCAAAGTCGAGCGTCGCAAGCGTGCGAGATCGACATTCCGCCGTGACCTAACGCAAAACGCGTCTCTCCTACGAGCCGGGAAGGTGGTCGATGGCCAGGTAGCCAACGAGCCGCCTTCTGTTCATCAAACCGTAACCCGCGATGCCAAGCGCGGTCGCTACTGCCACGACGCCGATCGCAACCAGCAGCCAGTGCAGGATCGCATCGATCGCCGAAAACCAGCCGACCTCATAGTACTTGACGAAAAGAATCCACAACGTGTTGCCCAACAGCAACACCATCACCAGCGGCAACAGCACCTGCACGCACGCATAGAGCACCTGATCGATCCGCAGCCGCGGCAACGTCCACCGCAGCCAAAGCTGCACGAAGAAGATGAACATCGCCTTCAGGATGAAGATCAGCGGCCCGGCGAAGAACAGGCCTCGGATCAACGGGACATACCACGCGTCTCCCAAGGCCTCGACCCAGCTTACCGGCAACGGCGAGTGCCAGGCGCCAAGGAACAGCAGCACCGCCAAGCCCGATACGGCGAACATCGCCGAATACTCGCCGAAGAAGAACAGCGCCCACCGGAACCCGCTGTACTCGGTCAAGAAGCCGGCCACCAGCTCGGATTCCGACTCGGGCAGGTCGAACGGTGTCCGCTTACACGAGGCCAACGCCCCGATGAAGTACGTAAAGCAGGCGGCAAAGCACCACGGGTTGGCAAAGACCAACCACGTCTGGAAGCCCCCGCTCTGCGCCTCGCCGATCTTCGAAAGCTGAAGCGTGCCCACCATCATCACCGGGATCAGCAGGCTCATGCCCATCGGGATCTCGTACGAAATCATCTGGCAGGCCTCGCGCATGGATCCCAGCACGGACCATTTGTTGTTGCTCGCCCAGCCGGCAATGATCACACCGATGACCTCGATCCCCAGCATCGCCAGGATGAAAAGCAGGGCGACGTCCAGGTCACGGGAGACCCACGCTGCCGCGAACGGCAACGCGACAAACGCGCACATCGCCGGTACGAAACAGACATACGGCGCCAGGCGGAACAAGATCCCGTCGCCCCCCGCGGGGACGATGTCCTCCTTCAACACCAGCTTCGTGCCGTCAGCCGGCGATTGCAGCCAGCCGTGCCACATGCCGACCCGCATCGGGCCCAGCCGCGACTGCATCCGCCCGGCCACCTTGCGCTCCCACCAGATGCCGAACGCCGCGACGATGCTCACGAAACCCACCACCGCCGCCATGGTGATCAAGTCGCGAAGAACGTCGCACTGAAGCGGCCACAGCAGGTATGCCGCCATCGGCACGGCAAACGAGCCACAAATCTCGTCGTAAATCGCCTGCGCCGTCACGTAGCCCGGCCCCAGGCCGCCCATGAAGCTGAACAGCCAAGCCGTCGCCCAAACCAGCAACCCCACCACGGCCACGCCGCCGAAGAAAAGCAGAAAGCCCACCCACGGCAGCTTCAGGATCGCGCCGATCCCTCGCCAGAAGACCACGCCCAAGCCGCCGACGAACAGCGTCGCCCCGGTCGCCACTGGTGCCAACACGCCGAAGTAAGCGAAGATGATTCGCCAGTCGGTGATCTTGCTCTCCGCCTGCAAGCCGAACGCAAAGAACAGGATGATGCCAATCAGCACCAGCACGAGCCCGATGCCGAGCAGCCCGCGTATCGCCTTTGCGCGATAGCCGGCAAGCACATCGGGGTCTTTCGGTATCCAGGGAAGGGTGATCTGACTCAAGGCGTGGCTCCTGCCGAGGTCCCACACTCCACCAAGCGATGACAAAGGAGGGGAAGTTATAGCAGTTCCGCCGGGCTTTGCAAGCGCCACAAGAAACGCAAAAGCATGAAGGGCCCGTGACACTTCCGGCGGCATTCGATTCTGGGTGCCACGGGCGGCCTGTCTGCCGACAGGCAGGCTTGTCCGCCCGTGCGGTGTCTCTGGTGGGCGCACGGGGCATACACACTGGCAGGCAAGCTGCCAGTGGCACCCGCCTAAACTGTCATGGAGCCAAGCATGAATCCCGCCGTTGAGGTCCGAAAAACACCGTGGTGCCCCGCCGTCCAAGGACGAGCCGCTCGCTCCGCCCCGCGCGGTCCACACAACCCACTCGCATCCCGCGTGTACACGTCCCCCTCGATCTCGATGCCACGTGCGTTTTTAGAGGCGTGGCATCATGGGTGAGCGGAGCCGACAGCGGCGGCGGAGCTTACCCGTGTGCATCCATTCGAGCTTGTTCTTTCGGGTAAGGCGTCGCGAGAAAAGAATATGACCGATTGTGCCGCTTGACCGGCCTGCTGGCTTGCCCCTGACAAGGACGGATCCTTGTCAAGGGCTTGCCGTTTGGCGGATCAACCGTTCACGTTATTCCTACGCGGCTCCCAAATGAACGACCCGCCCTGGTGGGGCGTGTCGTTCGTTACCCATGCTACCGCGCTTGAATGCTAAAGCAGTTCACGCTTGCCTGTGACTGTGGCACGGGCGCCAAAGCCCGTGAATCCACCGCCGAGACGGCGGTGCCACAGGTGCATCCAA
>JAFGQA010000399.1 GCA_016935885.1 Phycisphaerae bacterium
CAGCTTCGCCCGCACAGGCTGATTCTCGGGCGCCAGGCGGCGTAGGCCAGGGCACGCAGTAACTAGTTAAGTGCCAAAGTCCAGGGTAACGAACGACACGCCCCACTGGGGCGTGTCGTTCGTTACCCGTGAGAACAGGTTCGAAAGGACGCCCACGGGTAAGCTTCGCCGCCGCTGGCGGCTTCGCTTACCCATGCCACCACGCCAGACATGCACAGGCTGGCAGTGGTACGCCCCTAAAGCACTTCACGCTTGCCTGCGACTGTGGCACGGGCGCCAGAGCCCAGGAAACGCGACTACGATTGCTGGACCGAGAATCCCTTCTCGGTCCTGAAGCCGGTGCCGAGAGAGGATTCTCGGCAGAGCGTACGGTCGTTCTATCTGTGAAACGCCGTACTAGATTGTCACGGACCTGTCTCCACAGCCCAAACCTCTTGCACGCCGTCAGCATATCTGAAAGGATGAAGGACCCACCCCAACACTGTGGCACGGGTGGCGGCCCCGGTGTCTCGTCACGGGCCAGGAGCCCGTGCCACGGGAGGTTCTGGGATGGGTTCTGAGTTGGCATCGTGCGTCACGCACTTGCCACATCTGGTGTTCCAGGACAGGAGGCCTCATCATGCAGGTTCGCCGTGCATTCTCCGCAGCGCCCTGGGAATCAGAAATCGGTTACTGCCGGGCGATCCGGGCGGGCAACCACGTGTACGTCACGGGGACGGCGCCCGTCGATGATCGGGGCGAGGTCTTCGCGCCGGGCGACGCCCATGCCCAGGCGGCACGGTGCTTACAGATCATCAAGCGTGCCCTGCACGACGTGGGCGCGACGCCCGCCGAAGTGGTGCGGACCCGCATGTTCGTCACCGACATCAGCCGATGGGCGGAGTTCGGCCGAGCCCACCGGGAGTTCTTCGCGGACCACCCGCCGGCCACGACGATGGTCGAGGTCAAGTCCCTGATCGACCCCGCGATGCTGATCGAAATCGAGGCGGAAGCCGTATGCGTTGAGGCTGGGCTTTGAGAACGGCATCGGTTGACGATATGATGCTCGGGCTGCATGACCAAGGACGGTGCGGCGGTGATCCAAGACCCTGCGAGGGTGTGTTTCCATGGCTGGTGACAGGCGTTGCGTCGGGGTCTTCGATTCCGGGATCGGCGGGCTGACGGTCGTGCGCGAACTGCGGCGTCGGCTGCCGAACGAAGACATCGTCTATTTCGGCGACACGGCACGCGTGCCCTACGGCATCAAGAGCAGCGAGACCGTCACCCGATTCGCCCGCGAAGACTGCGACTTTCTGCTGCGGTTCGATCCGAAGATGATCGTCGTGGCCTGCAACACGGCCAGCGCGGCGGCGCTGCCGGAATTGGAGGGCTCGCTGTCGGTCCCGATGTGCGGCGTGGTCGAGCCGGGGGCGAAAGAGGCGGTGTTGTTGGCCCGGGGGCACACGATCGCCGTCATCGCCACCGAGGCCACGATCGGGTCCGACGCCTACCGCCGGGCGATGAAGCGGTACGACCCGCACACCCGCGTGGTGCAACGGCCCTGCCCGCTGTTCGTACCTTTGGTGGAGGAGGGACGGCCCTGCCAGGACGCAATCGTCAAGGCCGTCGTACGCGACTATCTCGAACCGATCGTGCGGCTGGACCCGAGGGTGTTTGTCCTGGGTTGCACGCATTATCCGTTGATCAAGCAGGCCATCGCCGAGGTCGCCGGGCCGGAGACCAAGCTGGTTGACTCGGGCGAGCAGACGGCCCGGGCGGTCGTGGAGCGACTGACGTCGACCGACGCGCTGGCCGACCGGACGCAGCCGGGCGACCTGCACTGCTACGTCAGCGATAACCCGCAACGATTCCGCGAGCTGGGACAGCGGTTCCTTGGCCATCCGATCGTGAATGTCACATGGGTGTCACCGGAGCAGTTCCTTGCCAGCGATGTCAGCACGGTTGCGTAGGGCCCCTTCCAACGGCGAGAATCCGCTGATAGGGTCATGCTCGTTTGCCCGTGGTTTTCCCATGCTGTCACGCTCATACTCCCGGCGGCCGCGGCCGGCCCGGCGATGGGGTTGCCTGTGTGTTGCTTGCCTCCTCGTGGCGACGGTGGTCCTCGGCGGTTGCTCGTCGAACAAGCGTGGGGGCTGGTTCAAGAAACGCCAGACCAGCAGTGATTATCTGAAGCTCGCGTTGGAGGCGGAGTGCCCGGACGAGCGTCGCGAAGGCGTCATCGGCCTCGCCGGGAGCGACGACGCCGCGACGGAATGGGCAACCAAGGTGTTCGACACGATCGCCCGAACCGACACGGACATGATGGTCCGCTGCGCGGCCGTTCGGGCGATGCTGCCGTCAGCCAACGCCGATCGCGTGCCGACGCTGCTCAAGTTGCTCAACAGCACGCGCGGCGGCGTCGAGGGCGTTCGTCCCGCGCCGGGGCCCGTCCGCTGGGAGGCTGCCAAGCTCCTTCTGTTCATTGTCGATGCGCGGGCCTATGACGAATCGCAACGCCGGCGGATCGTGCAGACACTGCTCGACCGGCTCGCCGACGACGACGATCGCAACGTCAAGCTGACGGTGATAGATACGTTGGCCTATTTCAAGGAGCGGCCGATCCCCACCGCCCTGATCGGCGCGATGGAGGAGGGCGACTACGCGGTCAAGCACGCCGCCGAGCGGGCCCTGATCGCCCTGACCGGCACCAGGCACTACCACGACCCCGTCGCCTGGCGCACGTGGCTCGACGCGACCGAGAATCCTTTCGAGAACGCCGGCGCGATCCCGCCGGAGGAACTGGAAGTCAAGGAGAAACGCTGGTGGCAACGGGGGCTGTAGTCGTTCCGGCGCTTTGTCAAGCTCGGCCGGCACGTTCGTACAGATCACCGCCCACCCGTCGGATCGCGCCCTTGAGTTGAAGACCGGTCAGGGCGACGGCGACGCGGGCCGGCGGCAGGCCCGATGCGTCGCAGATCTCCTCGACGGGGATGGCCTCGCTACCGAACGCCTCAAGCACCTGCGACTCATATTCATCAAGCCCGACGATCGTCCTCGGTCCCAGACCCTCGGCCTGTTGCTCTTCAGACGATGGTGCCGTCAGCGCGGCACCCGCTTCGCCCAGCTCATCGAGGATGTCCTCGAGACGCGTGACGAGCTTCGCCGCGCTATCCTTGATCAGCCCGTGGCAGCCCTCGGCGTATGGCCCGTCAATCCGACCGGGCACGGCAAACACCTCGCGGTTGTACTCCGCGGCCAGCCGCGCGGAAATGAGCGCCCCGCTCCGCCGGCCGGCCTCGACCACCAATACCCCAAGCGACAGACCGGCGATGATCCGGTTGCGCGGCGGGAAGTTCTTCGAGTCCGGCGGCACGTCCATTGGCAGCTCGCTCACCAAGGCCCCGTGTGCGATGATCTTGTCGGCGAGTTCGGCTGACTCGGGTGGATACAGATGGCAAAGCCCGCATCCGATGACGGCGATCGTCCTGCCGCCGCCCACAAGCGCGCCCCGATGGGCATGTGTATCGATGCCGCGCGCCATGCCAGACACGACCGTCAGACCGGCGTTCGACGCCAGCGCGCCGAACCGCTCTGCCTGTTCCGCTCCGTAATGCGAGCAATGGCGAGAACCGACGATCGCCAGGGCAACGGCGTCCTCTCTCTCCAACGCCCCACGCACATACAGGCAGGCCGGCGCGTCCGGGATCGTTCGCAACGCAGCCGGATACTCCTCGTCGGCCAGACAAAGGATCCGAACACCGTGCCGACGGGCTAGCCCGATCTCCGCGGCGACCTTCGTCTCGTCGCGGCCGCGAGCGATGTTCTCGGCGACTTTGTCGCCGATCCGGCTGACACATATAAGCTGTTTCACGCTCGCCCCCAGAACGGCGTCGATGTCGCCCAACTCTCGCAGCAGGTTGCCAAAGCGAACACCGCCGACGTCCTGGCACAGGTGCAGCCGAAGGTATTTCTCGGCCGTTGGCGACGCTACATCGGGCTCGACCATGGGCGACCTTCAACGTCAGATACGCGCGGTGCGGTCAATCGCACACTGCAAAGAGGAGAATGCAACTGGTATGAAAGGGGCTGCCAAGCGTTTGAACCGACGCTCCGGGCATAGGGGGGGATGCCTGGGTTACAGTCACGCCGTGGCGTCTACACTGGCGGCCTCCGCGCCGAAGCCGGCCTCTATGACCCGTCGGTCGTGGAACCCGTCGTCGAGTTCGTGCCAGTACGCGATCTCTTCTTCGCCATGACGCCAACAGAACTCGACCACGCGCCCCTCGTGGAGCGTGCGGAAATCGACGATGCCGCGGCGGACGTCCTTCAGCCGACAGCCAATGGCCGCGATCTCCTCGGCGAGTCCGCGGAGTTTATCCAGCTCGGCGCCGTACTGCCGGCGCAGCCCTTCAACCTCATCATCACCGTCCGGGACAGGCACCTGGCATCGCTTCTCTAGTGCGCAGATCGTTCTATTCCGGTAGACGACGTCCGCGACGATGCGCCTGACCAACGGCAGCGTTCGGTGTGCTTGTTCCAACGTAAACAACTGTGGCCGGCGCCCCGATCCCCGGCGATGGCTTGCGCTTGCTATGCCGTGGACTTCCATGAGTTCCTCGCTTGTGCTCCGATGAATCGATGCCCTACTGTTGATCAAACTACGACACGCAACTACGAACTTACCAACACGCCGACCACGTGTCAATGCAGACACGTCGCTTTCGATGAGACTTCGCTGTGGATCGATGAGCTCAGTGACGATGTGGCAGACCGTCCGCTAAAGCACCCAATCGTGACAACCTAAAGGCAATCATAATGTTGCGCCCGCGTGCAGCGCGAAGGGCCGAGAACAGCAGTCGCAAGAAACTCATTACCGGACGCTTGCAGGCCTTCGGATTGCGACCGGTAGGGCCGTGATCCCTGTGCTGACCGAATACGCTTGTAGACGGCCGTAGATAATCGCGGGCCTCTCAAACCACATGGGCTGATCACGCAGTGCCAATACCTTAGCACTACGGCCCCGCTTGGCCCGGCCCGCTCATCATCTGCAAGAGCGCGCCGAGACAGCTCAGCACGACAAGTCCGGCCAACAGCACCAATCCGAGGATTGCAGGCCAGCGCGGCCGGCTGCCCTTCGCCAATGCGACGATCGCGCAGACGACCCCGGCCAACGGGACCACACACGAACCGCCAACGGCAATGGCTTGAAAGCCCGGCTTGCTTTGCGCCCGCTCCTTGAGAATCCGCTGCATCTCCTTGACCTCATCGGGCGTCGTCGGTTGCAGATTCAAGCCTTGAAGCATGGACGTGGTGACAACGGCAACGTAGATCAAACACAACACGGAAACGACCACACATCCCAGCGATATCCAGCCGAGCAGACTGCTCTTCGGTCGTTGTGCCGCACCGACCACAGCACCAGGCACGGCCCCCTCTTCTCCTGGCCCCGCTGTACCGCTGGCCGGCGGTGCGTCACCGGCCCTCAGCGTCGTCGTCGCCGGCGTGGTGACCACCCTGCGGCAATAAGGACACGTGACCGCCTGATTGGCCATCTCGTCGTCTACCTCGATCGGTTGCCCACAAGCCGTACACAGAAACTGAATTGCCATGCGGTTCCTTCCAAACAGCCTTGCTCGTGGGCACGGCCCCACGGTCCCATGTCGACAATCGAACGTCTGGGTCGACTTTGGCCGGCACTGTAACACGACGACCGCCGGGCGGCCAGGTGGCCATTGGACCGCATCGGGCCGCGCGAGCGTACCACTGGCGCAAGCGTGCCACTGTGCGAGGGTGACACTGTGCGAGGGTGCCACTGTGCGAGCGTGCCCCTCGCGTGAGGGTGCCAATGTGCGAAGGTGCCATCGTGCGAGGGTGCCACTGTGCAAGGGTGCCACTGTGCAAGGGTGCCACTGGCGGCTTGTCCGCCAGTGAACACAGCGTGCACTGCACATCACAACCAGCAGGAAGCCATGTCCCAAGAGCCCCCGACCTTGGTCGGGGGGCACGCCCGCATGGGACGCACGGCCTGAGGGAATGCACACCCCGGCCAAGGCCGGGGGCTACTTCGGGCGCCGATAGCACGACCTCGCGATGTGGCGTCGGGATGCACGCCTGATATGGAAGCTCAACGCCGCCGTCGTTGTCCAAGCGCGACAACGCCCACGCCAAGCAGCCAGAAGCTTGCCGGCTCGGGCACGGCGTAAATCGATATGCTGCTGATCTCCTCGTCGAACCCGGTGCCCGTACCCGGCAGTACGCCGGGCATCGGCGCGGGCAGGTCGCCGCCGTCGGGGATGGGCGGGGCGAGGCCATAGCCGTTGTTCTCGTCACCGATTGGCCAGCCGTAGAACGACTCGATGGTCTCGCCGGCGGTCTCGATGGTGAGGGACAGGAAGTCAACCGCAAACAGGGCGTCGTTCGTATCGGTGAAGACCGCGGCGAGGCCGACGCTGCCACACTGCAAGGCGGGGAAGAAAGACGGATCGATCGACGCGGATATGATCCCGGTCTCCTGCGGCCCCATGTCAACATCGGCAGGATTCGGAAAGACGCTCGTCCCAAACAGGGCGTCCGACAGGTCCAGGTCCGGCAGTCCCGTGCACAGATCCAGCAACCAGGCGAAGTTGACCTCGAACTCGCCAATCGTCCGGTGGGCCGTCAACGCCGCGAAGTCGCCCGAGAACGTGGCGGAAACAATCGGCTCGCTGATCGGGTCATACAAGAACGCCGCGCTGCCATCCGCCTTGGCGGCGGAGGCCACCTGGAATATGAGCAAGCACGCAACCACGAGGGACGAGCCTGCTGAAACGCCGATGCTGTTATTTCGTGATCTGCTCATAAGTGCCTCCTCACGACCGCCGCAGCTCAGGACTCGCTCCAAGACTGTGGCACGGGCGTCCCGCCCGTGTCGAGACCGCCTTCCGCGACAGTGCCACGGATGACAGGTGGCATATCGGGACAGGTCTTCAATCGTCGCCCATCACCGCCTCGACAAGGGCTCCGATGTCCCTGCCATCGACCAGGCCGTCGCGGTTCATATCCGCCGCGGCGACGTGGCCCCGATTCGTGTCCGTGCCCAGCAGCACCATGCAGAATATCCGAAGGTCATCGTCATCCAGGTCACCGTCGCCGTCGAGGTCGCCCGGCGAGCCAGGAGGATTGCCGTCATCCACCATCTGGAAGATCGAAAACGCCGGCGGAAGCTCGGTCCCCGTGATGCCGGCCTTGATCATTCCCGTACCAACCCCATCCGCGACGAACGTCATCTCGGCCGAACCGGACCCGTCGGTTACGACCGTCGCTTGCGTCCCGTCCGGGGAAATCGTCCCCGCCGTGAACGTCAGGTCTCCGAGCGCCTTCGCGAACACCACCTCCCGCCCGGGCACACCGGCGAAGCTGGATTCGACCGTTGCCGTGATCGTGCCCTCGCCGCCGACGGGAATCGCGTTCGGAATCGGGCCGACGAGGTGAAGCTGGTCGGGGATCGGCTCGCACTCCGCTCCTACGTCCCCCGTGACTACCAAGGCATAGCCTTGCTGGTCTTGGTTGACCGCCGCGGCGACGACGTCGATCCGCCAGGCGCCGGTCGCGGGCGTGTGGCGGTGAACCTGCTCGACGTTGTTCACGGCGTCCGCCGTGCCGCCCGTGGCCGATTCCGTGCCACTGAAGACGTTGCCCAAATAGGTCACGCCACCGGGATCGGTCACGACGAGATCCAGGTTGTTCACAGGTGTGTACGCAGCCAGCAGCGTCGCCGGCACGTCCGTCCAGACGACCGTGATCTTCAGCGGCTCGTTGCCACTACAGACCGTTACGTAATAGGTGTCCACCTCATTCGTGCTCAAGCCGGCGTCGTTGCGGACGTCGTCCACGACAAGCCTGCGACTGTCGCCGGCAAGGAACAGCACATCGTCCATCAGGATGCGGCCCCATCCTTCGTTCGCCGTGAAGTACCCGTCCATCTCGGTCATGTCCACGGCCGAATTGACGAGCACTGCCTTCAGCAAGGCGCCCGATGGCGTGAACGCGTCCTGTGGCGTGGCGGTGCCGCTCGGATAAAACCCCTCGGCGAAATACTGCCGGGCCAGCAGGCCCATGCCGGCCACCGCCGGCGCCGCGTAGGACGTGCCGCTGCCCGTATGCGTATCGCAGGGCGTCGTACCCGCCGAGATGGAACCGCAGCCTGGGGCCCAGACCTCCGGCTTCTGCCGTCCGTCCGACGTCGGGCCGTGCCCGCCGTTGCAGCGCGCGCCTTGATGCGGCGTGTCCTGCGTGGATGCCACCGCCAGCGCGTTCTTCGAGTTCTCCGGCACCTTGACGGGCTGGTCGGCGTTGGTCACCGCGACCAGCACGAGGTCGTCCTCGTTGTCGCGCGTGAAGACGTCGATGTCGCGCGACCAGGCGACGTAATCAGCCGTACCATCGTCCCCCCAACTGTTGTTGTGGACCTGAGCACCGTGACCGTGCGCGACGGCCAGCCTCTGGTTCAGATTGGTCGACGTCATCACGGTGTTGAAATCCTGGAAGACCACCCTGCCTTCGTAGGCCATGCCGCGAAGGTTGGCATCCGTCTGGCCAAGGTCTTCGCCGACCAGCACGCCCGTCACGTGCGTGCCGTGGTAGGCGTACGAAGTCGCGCCGAGGCCGTAATAGGCCTCGATCTTCCTGTGCGTTGGGCCGATGGGGTGATCGTCCGGATCTGCAAACGCGCAGTGCCCCTCGCGCATCGCCCAGTCGATGATCCCGGCCATCTGTCCTTCGCCGTGAAGCCCCGCATCCCACAGCGGGGTGGTGTCCAGCACGTTGCTTTGGCAGATCCACGTCGTCGTCGCGTTGCGTGGCCGGCCTTCCGCCGCTTCTTCGACGAACATCACGTCAGGTATCTCCCGCAACTTCTGCACGTGCTCGTTTGCGATCTCCACCTCGACTCGGCGACGGTTGACTCTCGTGTCACCGCTTACAGCGGTTGCGCCGCACTGCTTGATGCGCGCCGTGCTCGCGGCCGCGTCCGCATCGGCGAACAGCGACACGACCAGGCGCCTCCTGCCTGTAGCTTCGACTCGCCGCCGTTGCTCGGTGTCGAACCGTGTCCTGCCGATATTCGGGCTGACCTTCCACGCGGCCGCATACTTGCCGACCCACGTGACGAATTCAAGCTCCATCAATGCCTCCGCCCGGACGTCATCCAAGCGGGCGGCATACGCATACATCGGGAGGTACTCCCCCAACCGCACGCCGCACGCCGCCAATGCGGCCCGTCTCGCAGGCGTGATCGGCCCGTCCAGTTGAATCACGTAATGCTCGTCAGGACTGAATACCACGCCGTCCGCCAGTAGCGACGGCTTGTCCCGTAGATTGATCGTCCCGGACCGCAAGTACAGCGACCGGGCGTCGCTGCCCAGCGTCGTACGGCCGGCATCTTCCGTGGTCGCCGCCACGACCGGTTCGGCCTTGTTCGACCCCTGCGCGACCGCCAGGCCGGCGGCACACCAGAACACGATCAGGCCAGTCAACGCCGATAAGCTTCTGCGATGATGGATGCGCATGTTCCCCACTCCAGATTGCCAGGACGGCGGACCTTCACCGAATGCTCGTTGGCCGCTCAGCAGCTCGTGGCAACACCGTGGGACCAGCGCCAAAGGCGGCGCGTCATCAAGGACCGAAGGCCCGTGCCACCGCAAGTCTTGGGATGGGCTACCGGTGCAAGCAGCCCCCAACACCCCCTGCGAGCAGCCCCCAACAGCCCCATTGTCACATTGTCATATGATAGCAGACCGGCAACCCGAGATGTGGGGCTTATCCGCCATAAAACTTGCAGAAGCGAAAGGCGAGGCAGAAGGAGGGGGCGGTCCCTCACACATTATCGGACGACGGGCACACAACGCCTACCCCGATGGTGACCGCCACGCGTCGAGCAAAGCCTCGTGAATCATGGCCAGTCAGTCCGCTCGGACATGCCACGTCCATTCCATCCGCTATCAGGGAACCGCTCAGTTGGAGTGGCTATTCGTTGGCTCAAGAGGCCCGATCGACGGCGGGAACTCGCTACTGCCGGCGGGTTGCGGCCGGCCAGCGTGCACCAGCGGACTGTGGGCCGACGGGCGATAGGTGTTCAGCATCCGCTGCCGGACGCGACGGACGCTGATCTTGCCGGCCAGGAGGTCCGCATCGTAGTCTGGAATCCGTTGCGGCGGTACGGCAGTCAGGTGCAGTGACGCGACGTCCTGGTATTCCAGATCCTTCGCCGCCCAGCCCGGCTCGCCTCTCTCGACACCGCTGATTCGGACTCGATCAAAGGCGCGGGGGGCAGGAGGCGCCACGGCATTATGATCCGCGTACGTCAACGTCGCTCCGGTTTCGGCCTCGTCGCACACAAGCGTGGGGATTCGCAGGAAGACGTTGTTCATCACCGCAACGGTCGCAGGCGCGTGGCCGAGGGCGTTCAGATGGATCGCCCGGTTTGACGCCGAGAAACCGTCGAACAGGTTGTTGCGAATGATGCTCGCGGATGTGGGGTTGTCTTCCTTCTGGACCCGGGGCACAGGCTGTGGTATCAGGAGCGAGTAGGCCGGACCGAGCAGCAGATTGCGCTCAAAGGTCGCGCCGGCGGGCAATGCCTGAACGAGCTGGTGCGTTCGGGCATTCTTGACGACCTGGCTCGTGAGACTTGCCGCGCCGATCAGCACGTTGCCAGCCATCCGCCGCGAGCCGTTCCACACGCAGGTTGTCCCGCCGCGGAAGATATTGTCCTCGATCAGGGCGGCGGGATTCTCGCACTTGAGGCAATAGTGACCGTCGTCCTTGTCCGTTGTGCTGTGGATGTAGTTGCCCGATATCTTGGTCTCCTCGGACGTGTCTTCCTCAATCACCATGGCCGCATCCAGGCCGATCAGGATGTTGTCCATGATCATCGCGGGCGCCGCGTGCATCCTGATCGCGCCCGCCAGCGTGTTGCGAGCAACGGCGATGGGACCTGCCGGCGTGTCGCCCTCCCTCCCGAAGATCTCGACGCATGCCCGCTCTTTTGGGTGGTCGAACCGGTTGGCCACAACCGTAATCCTGGCCTTGTCGGCGGCCCTGATCACCAGTCGCGCACAATCGTCGAACGAGCAGTCCACCACGCCTAGCGTGTGTGCCGCGCTGATGACATTGAACGTGACCGCAGGCTCCTCGGGGCGCGAACGCCACCCGCCGCGCTGCTTCGCGTCCACGTAGCCGAGATCCTCGAAACGCACATGCTGCCAGGCGACATCGTTGGGCATCCGTCCGGGCGGCCCCAGATTCAACGGATCGGAGGCCCGCCGCCCCGGCATGATTCGGGAACGCACGTTGATGACCAACCGGCCTGCATTCGTGTTGGGGCGTGTGCGGAACGTGATTGGCCTCTCCGCCGTGCCCAACAGCACGAGGTGGCCGCCGGCACTGCTTGTTGAGCCGACGGTCAGCGTCGGATGGTGACCCGGGGTCTTGTGGGCGAATTCAATCGTCGTGCCCTCGGTGATCGTCACCGTCGCGTCCTGAATCATCAGGTCGTCTGTGACAATGATTCGGCCAGACCACGTCTGGTCCTGGTCGATGATGCCGTTAATACGCCGAACCTGGCCGTCCGCCTCCTGGGCAACGACAGGCGACGGTCGAATGGCCGAGGCTGATAGCGACACCAGTAGGCAGACAACCGCACACCTCCAACATCCCATCTCGATCACCCTCGTAGCGCCATCCCGGCGGACGTTAGGAAACCCCTGAAGGCGGACTGGAATTCGTGGATTTCCTCGTCGCTGAGTGTACGCTCATCCAGACCGATGTCCGCGCGGACCATCAGGCTCCGCTTCCCGGCGGGTATGGAGCCGCCCTGGTAGGTATCCACGAACGACAGACGCCTCAGCAGCGGATGCTTGAACTCGGCCAGCCGCCGCTCGATCGCGTTGTACCGCGCGGTGCCATCTGTCAGAAAACTGAAATCAAGCCGAACACCAGGATGCCTGGGCACGGCGGACAGCTTCTCATGCCGCCCCACAAGGTCCGCCAACCCCGTCAACTCCAACTCGCACATGGCGATCGACCACGCCTTCAGACGCTCGTCGATTCGTTGCTTGCAGGCCAGCGGGAGGATGGTCGCCCGGCCCACCACCCTCCCGGCGACGCTGATCTCGGCGACACGGTCGGCGTCCTCCCACGGCCGGCCGGCCTTCGTCTCCTTGTACGCCAATTGCGATTCGAGCACCTGCCGTGCCCAGCCGTCCAGCGCCCCGCGCAGCCGATCCCACACCACGGCATCCGCCTTCTTGCCAGCCTGCGCGACGACGAGGCCCATGTTGCGATGCTGCGCCTGCTCCACCTCGGCCTGACCCGGCTCAAAAACGGTCCCGATCTCCACGATCTGGAATCTGTTGTGGTGGTGCCGATTGCGCTCCGCCATGGCGATCAGACCCGGCATCAACGTCCTGCGGAAACGCGAGCAGTCCTCGGCAATAGGATTCTGCAACGTCAGGCATTCGCCAGGATCGAACCCGAGCGTCTTGAGCCAGTCGTCGTCGTACCAGATGTAGTTGTGGACCTCAACGAACTCGCCGCCCACGCAAAGGTGCTGCAACGTTCGCTCCTCAATCACAAGCTCCGGTGACTTCGCGAAGAACCGCGTCGCCACCTTGGGCAACGCAGGCTCGATGTTGTTGTAGCCGACGAACCGGGCAATCTCCTCGATCAAATCCGCCTCGATCTCTATGTCCTTCGTCGCGCGGTACGAGGGTGGTGTGACCAGCAGCTTGGAGCCACGGTGTAAGGTCGTCCTATCGGCGTCCCAAGAGCCCCCGGCCTTGGCCGGGGGGTGCGATCCTTCAGAAGCTGCGGCTCTACCTCGGCTCACTGCCGAGACGGCGGTGCCACCAGTGGCGGTGCCACCAGCGGTCGTGCCGCCGATGGGCGCCGTGCAACTGTGTTGGCGAGAGGCATCCCGGTCGTCCATCGGCTCGCACTTGAATTCGAGCGCGGTCAGGATCTTCGTGATCTCCGCCGGCGCGACCTCCTTCCCGATGAAGCGGCTGGTGAAGTCGCAGTCCAACTCGATCGGCTGCGGCTTGGTCGGAGCAGGGTAGCAGTCGCTCAACGTGCTGGCCAGTTGCAGGCCCGGCAACTCCTGCTTGGCGAGGTTGTGGAATCGGCCGATGGCGAGCACGGTGTTGGCCGGATCGAGCGACTTCTCGAACCGGGCACTCGCCTCGGTGCGGTGCCCCATGACCGACGCTGCCCGTCGGATCGTGGCGGCGTCGAAATTGGCCGACTCGAGCAGAACCGTATCCGTCTTTTCGCTGACTTCGGTCTCGGCCCCGCCCATGATGCCCGCGATCGCCACCGACTTGCGGTTGCACTTGATCATGAGCGTGTTCGGCGGCATGGCCCGCGTCGTGCCGTCCAGCGTCGTGAACCGCTCGCCCGGCGCCGCCGTGGCCACCTGGATGTTGGGGAGCGCCGCCCCATCGAACGCGTGCATCGGCTGGCCGAGTTCCAGCATGATGTAGTTCGTCAGATCCACCAGCAGGTCGATCGGCCGCTGGCCGCACAATGCCAGCCTCACCTGCATCCACAACGGCGCGGGCTGCGCCTTCAGCCCTTTCATCAGCAAGCCGCTGTATCGTGGGCACAATGCCGGATCGTCGATCTCGATCGGAATGGCCGGCAGATCGGGCCGAGTAAGCTCGGTCGGATCGGTCACGTCGTATGCCTTGAGCGGCACGCCGAGGATGGCCGCGACTTCCCGGGCGATCCCGTAGTGCCCCCAACAATCCGGCCGGTGGGTAATCGACTTGTTGTCGATCTCGATGACCCAGTCGTCGAACGGGTTGTCCGCATTCGTCGCAAGCACTCCCGACGCGCCGCCAGCGGAGGTTGTCCCAACGCCGCCAGCGGAACTCCCGCCGATGCTGCCAGCGGACGGCCCTCGCGCGATCGGGCCGATCACCTGCCCCGGCGCGAACGACGGCGGCAGGAACATCGCATTGGCCCCGACCTGCATGAGCCCGATCGACTGCCCGGCGACGATCATGCCTTCCGACGGCCGCCCGGCCGGATCCGTCGTCCCCACCTCGTGCCCGGCGATGACCGCCCCCGGCGGCGCATAGATCACAACATCGCCGACCTTGATGTCCGGCGCCGTCGTCAGCGAGGTGCATTTCTTGCCCGCCCCCGCGTCGACGATCACGGTCTTGAGCTTCTCCTCGCCGGGATTGCCCCGGATCGATTCGATCCGGGCCGCGACGAGACCGGTGAAGTTCGGCCCGACACGCTCGACGCCCTCCACCTCGGCAGTGGTGAGCGTGAACCTCAGCGCCAGATCTCGCGGATCGAGATCGGCTGGAATGTCAACGAAGTCTTTGAGCCAGTTGAGGGAGATAATCATTAGGATCCTGCAGGAGTCACTTAGCTACTAATCTCTGACGAACTTCACCAAGCCCAGCGTCTCCAAGTAGCGAGCAGCGTCTTGCACTTCACTTGGCGTCACGTGCCAGCCAAACCGAGGAGCCAGGCTTGCCAGTTCCTTATCCGTGGCTGCGTCGCGATTCTTGCCGAGGAGGAAGTAAGTTTTGGCGGCGATGGAAAGTTTCATATAGTCTAGATCACCGGCCTCTTTGAGGCGAGTCCATGCTTCCTCAAGCCTAGCCCAGAGATTAGGGTCCTTATCCCTCTTTGCATGGGCGACCAACCGGCCGTCATCGCTTAATCGATAGTCATATCGACGCCGCTCAAAGCCCTGTTTATCCATTGAGCCTCCGCCGACAATGTTCTGATCTACAAAATCAACGGATTTCAGGCGACCGACTGCTTCGGCGACGTCATCCGAGTAGGGGCCGTAGAAATGTGGGCGATAACCCAGATCATCCAGATGGTTGGTCATGATCCCCAGGAAGTAAACGGTCTTCTGGAGCTTGGTCTTGCCCTTTATTTCACCGCCGGCGGCGAGCAGCGCCAGATGAACGAAATCGTATGGATCCATCATTGTCCTCCCTAACCGTCTCTTGGGCTCATTGATTCGATGAGTTTGCGGATCTCCTGTTCCAACTTGCTTTTGACTCGCTTCCGCTCCGTACTGTTCGCCCAGGTCACGGGCGCGTAGACCTCAACGTATCCCTCGGTATAGCTTTCATCGATTGACTCAAACAGAGCAGACTCTTGTTCGAAAGGGCGAGGCTCGGGACGGCACGCAACCATGATGCTGCCTTCGTCGTTGCGGGACGTCACGCGGACTGATCGTATCGTAAATGTGTGGACGATTACGAAGCTAGGGCTAATTGCCGCATTGCCCTCTTTGGGGAGGATTCCTGCGATTGATCTTTCTAGTTTTGCCCGAATCGTATCGTTTTCCCGTTTGTCCAGGTTCATCAGCAGCTCTTGCAGGGCGGGTGGCGAGAAGTCGCGTATCCGGCAAGCAAAGACACGTTTCAGCAGATTGCGAGATCGAAGCCGCCCAAGCACGTCATTGCACAGCCCCTGCTTACTGTCGGCACCGCTGAAAGTGAGCAGAAAGCGTGCGTCGTCCCATCCTCGATAGTTCTCGAAGAAGTCGTCTGAATTGTCAAAAGCATACAGCCGACGCAGCTCCTCAAGATCGTCTCGCTCGATGCCAAGTCTGATCGCGCGGACAATCATCTGATCGGTTATCAGGCGAACACGATGACGATAGACGTTTGTGGTTAGGTAGTACTTGGCCAACACGTACTGCTCAACGGCATGCACGCCGTCCGGGGCAATCATGAGTTCCTTGTCGTGCTCCGGACCTTCAAGAACCAAAGAGCGGTGTAGCTGGTGAATGTCGAAAACGCCGTACGTGACGCCACAAAACCGGCTGTCTCGAAGCAAGTAATCCTGTTTGTCGGCGTCCAGCGGGCCAGAGACGATCGCCCTGTTGGCAGGTTGCCCGTGACCTTCTCCCAGCAACTTGGCGATTTCGTCACATGTGTCCTGGCCAATAATACGGATGATCTCCGGATCGTGCCGAATCATCCAAGCAGTCATCAGTTCGTGGATCTTCTCCTTTTTCTGTCCTGACGCGAGTGTGGAACGATTCCCATATCGCTCCAACACATGCTCAGACACATGGCTGAAAGGTCCGTGGCCAAGATCGTGAAGCAACCCTGCGAGCCGCACGAGTCTAGCGTCGTGCTCGGCAAGTCCCAACTGCTCGGCCAAAAGGCCGGCGACGTGACAGACTCCGAGGCTGTGGTCAAAGCGAGTGTGGAGAGCGCCTGGATACACAAGATTGGCCATCGCCAACTGGCGAATGCCGCGCAATCGCTGGAAAACAGATGTTCCAATGAGCTTGACTTCTTCTTCGCGCAAGCACACGAAATCGTGCACCGGATCACGAACTCGAAAGCCCTTACCCATCGCCTCGTCTCCTCGCCATCCCCATCCTAACAAAGCCCAAACCTTGAGTCAAGATCGGCAATCTAGACCGACCAACTTGAGCGCCGGAGGCGGCCAGCCTCTGTACCCTCGATCTGCCGGGTAACCCATCGCTGCATCGGTGGACCACCTGGCCCACGTTACGAACCTCCGATTCGTCTCCCCCCACCGCTGAAGCAGTGGGCCACCCAGACAGACCAGACAGATCACACTGACAGCAAGCTACCGGTGGTACCCGCGGGCGACTTCCCTATGGACTCCCTATTGTCGCTCCCGCCAGCCGCTCCGAGCTCACCAAGCCGCGCAGATCGCCGCTGTTCAGGATGCGTATGTCCGCGATGCCGTACTTCATCATCGCCAGCCGCGTCAGGCCCAGGCCGAAGGCGAAGCCGGTGTATTCGTGCGGGTCGATCCGGCCATGGCGCAGCACGTTCGGGTGTACCATCCCGCACGGCAGGACCTCGATCCAGCCGGACTGCTTACACGTCGCGCAGGGCGTGCTGTCGGGCAGGGCGCCCCGGCCGTCGCAGATCGCGCACGACATGTCCAGCTCGAAGCCCGGCTCGACAAACGCGAAGAAGCCCGGCCGGAGCCGGATCTTGGTCTCCTGGTGGAGCACCTCGCGAAGCAGCAGCTTCATGTACGCAATCAGGTGTGCGATCGAGATGTCCTTGTCGATCAGGAGGCCTTCCAACTGAAAAAACGTATTCTCGTGCGAGGCGTCGATCGCCTCATACCGAAAGCACCGCCCCGGTGCGATGACGCGGAGCGGCGGACCGAAACGGTGCATGGCCCGGACCTGGCACGGGCTCGTGTGTGTGCGGAGCAGCCAGCCGTCGGCCCGGCTTTGACCCGTTGGGTCCGGCGCCAGCCAGAATGTATCCTGCACGTCTCGGGCCGGGTGCGTCTCCGGGATGTTCAACGCCTCGAAGTTGAAGTACTCCGTCTCCATCTCCGGCCCGCCGACGACCGCGAAGCCGAGGCTGGTGAAGACCTGTTCCACCTCCCGCTGCACCACCGTCACGGGATGGAGAGAGCCGCGCTGCGTCACCGGCGGCGGCAGCGTCGGGTCGAACATCGCCGCTTGCTTCCGTTCGCCCGCCACGTCCGCCTGGCGGAATCGCTCCTGAGCCGCGTTGAACCGCTCCTTGACGGCGTTCTTGACCCTGTTGATCGCCTGCCCCGCCGCTCCACGCTGGTCCGCGGGGAATTCCTTGATCGACTTCATCGCCTCGGCAAGCGGCCCCTTGGTCAGCTTCGTCTCGGCGGAACGGAGGGCGTCGAGCGTCCCGGCCTCCTTGATGGCGGCCTCGGCGTCGGCCTCGATCCTGCCGAGCAGTTCTGTGAGTTGAGTCGGGTTCACGGGTATCCCATCCAGCCTCGACTAACGTGAGCTAAAGCACGCTTATCTACTGGGGACCGCGGTCGGAAGCAAGGGGAAACACGATAGGCTCCGATCGTTAGGTGTGCGTCACGATTGTAGGTGGGATTTCGGCACCGGTGTAAGAGCCCCCGACCTTGGTCGGGGGGCACGTTCTCACGGACATCCGGCCGCCCCCCGGCCAAGGCCGGGGGCTCTTGAACGTCGCTGCAAGCTGACTTGTCTTGGGCGATCTCAAGTTCCTCGCTATACCTACTCAAATGACGTACACCCCCGATCGTTCGATGGACGCCGAGGCCTTGTCTGGGCGTTGTCATTCGGTAGGATGACTCGCTGACGCATCGGAGGCAACGCGCAAAGAGGGAGCCAGGATGGCAGTCAAGAGCGCATCCCACGGCGGGGGACATCGGAAAGACACCGATCAGATGCAGTTCCCGTTTACGCCGGTCGGCGGGCCGGCCGGAGGAGTGATTCCGACGGAGCCGGTGATCCCGGAGACTTCAGGGCAAGGCATGAGGAAGCGAGCAGAGAAGTGCGACACGGCGTCAAGGAAGGCAAGCCCGCCGGCGGTGCGGAGGCGGACAAAACCTCCGTCCGCGAACGAGGACACGGGCCATCCGGCCACACGCAGGTCGCAGCGCGCTCGCGGCTATGCCACCGCCGAAAGCATGTCAAAGGCTCAGCGCGAAATCTCCGTTTCCGAGTTCTTCGCCAAGAACCGGCATCTCCTCGGGTTTGACAACAAGCGCAAGGCCCTGCTCACCACGGTCAAGGAGGCCGTGGACAACAGCCTGGATGCCTGCGAGGAAGCGGGCATCCTGCCCGAGATCCACGTGAAGATCTCCCAATCGGATGCCGAGCGGTTCTGCGTGACCGTCCGCGACAACGGGCCCGGCATCGTCAAAAACCAGATCCCCAACATCTTCGGAAAGCTGCTGTACGGCTCGAAGTTTCACCGCTTGAAGATGAGCCGTGGGCAGCAGGGCATCGGCATCTCCGCGGCGGGCATGTACGGCCTGCTGACGACCGGCAAGAGCATCCGCGTCACGTCACGGGTCGGCAAGCGCGCCGACGCGCACTACTACGAAGTGCAGATCAACACCAAGACCAACGCCCCGCAAGTCGTCAAGGACCAGGCCGTCGAAGTCGAGTGGGAACACGGGACCGAGGTTGCTATCGAATTGGTCGCGTCGTATCAAAAGGGCCGATCGTCCGTTGACGAGTACATCGAGCTGACCGCCATCGCGAATCCGCACACGTCGTTCGACTACGTCGATCCGGCGGGCAATGTCTTCGAGTTTTCGCGCGCGATAGACACCGTGCCCGAGCCGACGAGCGAGATCAAGCCGCACCCGTACGGCATCGAGCTGGGCGTGCTGATCAAGATGCTGAAGGACACGCGTGCCAAGACGATGGCACAATTCCTGCACGGGGAGTTCAGCCGGGTCAGCCCCGGCGTGGCCAGGACGATCTGCGACAATGCCGGAATCAGCTCGCGCGCCCGGCCCACGCGGATCGGAACGCACGAGGCGGAAACGCTCTACAAGGCCATGCAGGAGACGAAGATCCGCCCGCCGATGACGAACTGCCTCTCCCCGATCGGACCGCGGCAGATCCTGGCCGGCCTGCTCAAGGGCGTCAAGGCGGAGTTCTTCACGGCCAGCACGCGGTCGCCGGCGGTCTACCGTGGCAACCCGTTTCAGATCGAGGTGGGCCTCGCCTACGGTGGCGAGCTTGGGCCCGACCCGTCCGAGGCCGACGAGGAAAACAACAACAACGAATCCGTCGTTCGACGCGGCAAGGTGGTCAAGGCCAAGCGACCGCCGGCGCAGGCGAAGCTGATGCGATTCGCCAACCGCGTACCGCTGCTACACCAGCTTTCCGGCTGCTGCATCTACAAGAGCGTCGTGGAAATCGACTGGCGTCGATACGGCCTGTCGCAGCCGGGCGGCAGCCTGCCGCATGGCCCGCTGGCCATCTTCGTCCACATGGCCAGCGTGTGGGTGCCGTTCACCAGCGAGGGCAAGGAGGCCGTCGCCGATTACGACGAAATCCGCAAGGAGATCCGCCTAGCCGTGCAGGACTGCGGCCGAAAGTTGCAGGCCTATCTGAACCGCCGCAAGAAGCAGAAGTACCAGGCCGACCGGCGCGGCGCGTTCGAGCGTTACATCGGCGAATTGGTCAGCGCCTGCGCGAGCATCAAGCGGATCAACCAGCGCGAACTGACGGCGAACCTGTTGGCCGTCGCCAAGCACGTCACCGCCCGCGCCGACGAAGAACTGGGCCTGGACGGCAAAGCCAAGCCGCCCGGCAAGGCCGATCGCGACGACGGGAAGGGCACGCGAGGGCTGGGCCGTACCCGGCCCGGCCGATCAAAGGGCATCGCCGCGCCAGGCGGCCCCACACCCGGCACGCTTGCCCCTCACACCAGTGGCGAGTACGGCGAGAACACGATCGTCATCGATCGCGACGATCTTGCGACCGGGCCCCTATTCGACGGGACGGGTGCGCCCTGACGCCCGCGCCGCGCGCAACCCGTGCGCCGCGCGCGACCCTGCCACCACGCCCGACAGGGTGGCCCATCGCCTTAAAGCACTTCACGGTTAGATGCACCTGTGGCACCGCCGTCTCGGCGGTGGATTCACGGGCGAGACGCCCGTGCCACAGTCGCAGGCAAGCGTGAGATGCTCTAGCGGTGGGGGCACGAATCATGCGCTATTCACCAGATGATCGTCGGGCAGGGTGGCCCATCGCTCTGGCGATGGGGGCCGGTCGCGTGGCCTCATCGGCACGGGAGTCTGGGTGAAGATGGCGGGGGCGGGGGAAACGCCCCCGATCGATCCTGGGGATTTCGCCTTCCTGCTGCCGAGCACGCGCGCGCCGGTCGTGGCGACGTTTTCCGGTGAGGACGGTGGCAAAACAGCACACCATCTGCTAGGATGGCTCAGCACACGGGGCGAGGCCGGGCCGTGGAGCGAAAAGGCCAGCGCGACGATTGGGCCGTAGAAGCTGTCAGCTTTCAGCCGTCAGCAACCAGCAGGATCGTGGGCCGGGCGGCCCCGGGCGGTATAACGACGGAATCGAGATCCCAGGTTCAAAGAACCTGGGCCACCGGGCCTTGGTTGTCTTCATGAGAAGCGCTTCAATCAACGCAAGGCGTGGAGTAGAATGGAACAGCCCCGTGGCCCTGGATGAACCCAACTGTGTTTCTTCCAGAAAGAACAAGGGCCAGCGACCATGAATTCCAACATCCGTTGCCTATTCGTATTGCTGTGTTTCTCGGCAGGGTGCATGTCTCAGTCCAAGATGCACACGTCTTCGCGCTCAGCGCCTGCGGTCGGCGAAAAGAGGCAGACCGATGAAGAACCACCGAATCCTGCAACTCTCCCACCCGACCCCTGCGAGAAGGAGAAAGCCAGCAGCAAGGATTCCACTGGCGATATCGTCATCCTCGGCACAGTCAGCAAGATATACATTTCACCGTTGCGAGAGTCCGAGCTGAACTGGGTCGTTCAATGTAGCGTCGATAAGGTCGTGTCCGGTTCCCTTCCTCACAAAACATTCTCCTTTCGAATTCACAGTCCAAGCAAGTCAGGCCTTGAGGCCGGAAAGCAATACACGATAAACATAGAGGAGACAGCCAACGGCTACACCGTCGATCAGTACCAGTGGTCGCGTGGCCCAGGTTGTTCCAACCCGAGATGATTGAGATCGATTATCTTGAGATCGATTGTCCGGGACAGGCGGGATAGAAGCCCGTGGCAAAACTGTGGCACCGGCGTCTCGCCGGTGGTTTTCACGGTCAGGAACGGCGTTTCCGAATCGTTGTTTTCCCTTTTACACCGGGCTGATAGCCCGCAAGACGCTTCGAGGGACGATTCCAAGGCACAGAGGCGGAACACCGGCCTCGGGGGGGCAGAATCCGGGGCATGGGGCCGGAAATCCGGCATCAGTCGCGTGTCGGGTGGCCCATCGCTTCAGCGGTGGGGGCTGGCGGCCGCTCCCGGTCGCGTGGCCTCATCGGCGCGGAAGTCCGGGTGAAGGTGGCGGCGGTGCGGGAAACGCCCCCGATCGATCCTGGGGATTTCGCCTTGCTACTGCTGAGCGCCCGAACGCCGGCCGTGGCGAGGTTTTCCGGTGAGGAGGGTGACAAAACGGCGCACCATCTGTTAAGGTGGCTCGGCACACGGGGCAAGGTTGGCCCGTGGAGCGAAACGGCCAGTGCGGCGATTGGGGCGCAGAAGCGGTTAGCTTTCAGCCGTCAGCTCTTAGCGGTTGATCGCCCAGGCGGTTGCGGCGGTATAACAACGGAATCGAGACCCCAGGTTCAAAGCAGCCTGTCGGAAAAGCCCCCAAAAGCCGGGGGTCTGGAACGTAAAATAAGGAGTAACGAGAATCACAACGATCGTAACCTTATGAACGCAATTTCCGTTCCACCTTTTCCGACAGGCTGCAAAGAACCTGGGCCACCCGTCCCAGTTGGAGGACACCGACCAGTGATGAGAGGTCCCGCATCATTAGTCGGCCAGGCAGTGTCGGGCATCATCGTAACGCTGCTGGTCATCCTCAACATTGGTTCGGGCGTGGTCTCTGGCATTTGGCTGGCCATCGAAGGTGAGTGGGCTGTGATAGCCTTTGGTTTCGCTCTGGGCTTTGTGATGCCGATGGCGTGGGTTGTAGCATCCTTGCCTTCGATGGCTTTCCTAGGGATCGTTGGGTGGGCAGAACAGACTGGCAGCCGAATTGGACTCGGCCTTGGCGGTTTCCTTGCCGTTATCTACACCGATCTCTTAATCGGCGGGTGGACGCTGTTCGTCTTCTTCACTTTCGCAGGTAGGGCAGGCCAAGGTACACTGATCCCGCTGCTCTTGTGGGGCTACTCAACGACGATGGCTCCGCTCGGATATATGGCGAGCAAGGAGCCGCATGACGACGACAACGCTGGCACCGCACTTGGGCTGCTGCTGGCTCCACTCTCTTATGCTCTGCTGGTTATCCTCTTCTTTGTTGGAGTGGAACGACTGACGCTCGTATGGTCGGTCATCGGTCTCTGCGTTCTCGAAGCGATCTTTGCTACGTGGCTCAGCCTAGCCAGGATGAGCCCACGATCCCAGACTGCTCCCATAGACTGGCGGGAGGTGGATGCTGGATTGGATAGTTGTGAAGATGAAAACCAGGATGCAGGCGAATACGTGGATGAAGACGAACACCAATACGAGGAAGAAAGACCGTAGGGACGGATGGCACGGGATAACACTGTTCGCGCCAGTGGCACCCGCGTACATTCATTACAGGCATCGCGCCCTGATCGAGTCGAGTATTGTAGGGCTCGCTGCGCGGACCATCCCTTCAGTGTTGCGCCACCGAACTGTCCGCGAAGCGGACCTTATGTGGCTCGCCGATTCGTGAGGAGGCACAATCGTCGGGTGTTGTACTTTGTTGACGAATCCGGGAGTTTCGTTGCTCGTGGAGAATCGCCTCCTCCGGCGGTTTTCGCGTCCGTGGTTATTCCCGAGACAGCCGCCAATGAGGTCTTCCACGCGTTCGGCAACCTCTCGAAAGGTCTATCCGCAGCGGAGAAGGACAACGGCGAAGTGAAAGGTCGCCTGATGTCTAGGGCCTCCCGTCAACTTTTTGCCGACTTCCTCTACGCGTTTCCCGATGTCATGGTTCACACGACCGTCCTCGACTTCGATTCGTCGGACGACGACGTGCTGGAGAACTGCCGACACCAAATGAGGGAGATAATTCGGGCACAAGCAGGCAATTACATCTTTCCGAAGATGCGTGAGGAGGTCGACGCGCTAGGCAAGCAAGTTGGAAATCTCGGTCGCGGTCAGTTAGCACACCTGTTCTGTCTCGCCCAGGAAATCGTGGGGGCCACCAACTGCTCCATCGTGAATTACAACGCCAAGAGGCACGCCCCTTGCTTCCGCGAATTCCGGTATGAGGTTGATGCTGTTGCCACCCGGCAGGACATTGTCCTTCGGAAGTTGATGACCCTGTGGCTTCCAGCCTGGTCCATAAGTGATCCCGTCACCCTGATTCAGGGCATCCATGTCCCGGGCCATCCTCTGATAGACAACTACTCCGTAGCAGACGGGATGATAGATGCCAAGAAGATGATCGTAGACAACATCCACTTTGTCGATTCCAAGCGTTCAGCGGGGGTTCAAATGGCAGATATTGTCGCCAATTCGATGTTACAAGCTGTTCGGGACTCTGCCGACTTGTCAGATTGCCATGCGGTTGTAGTGAGGATGCTCAAGAATGGCTGCATGCCGAAGGACAACCCCATTGGGCTCACTGCATTACGGGCCGAGCGTGGCCGAGCGAGGACGTCGAAGTTCAGAAGGTTTGTAGCCGCGGTATTGCGGGAGCCGGGCAGGCCACACACGTAGGTCGAGCGCCGCCCGGCGCTTGGGGGGCATTGGCCGGCAAGCCCTAACAGCCCGTCGTAAAAGGGAAAACAGCGGTTCAGCGACGCCGTTCCTGGCCATGAAAACCACCGGCGAGACGCCGGTGCCGGGTGCCATGCCTTCACGGGCGGAGCCCGGGTAGGCATGATTCCTTCGAACTCAACATGCTTGCCCGCGACTTCGTCGCGTGAAAGCATGGCACCCGGCATGGACGATTGGGGTCGGTTTCTTGTCGCCTACCAGGGAGAAGTCACCGGGCCATGGGCCGGCAACGATATCTTCGTCTATCGCTTCGACGCGGAAGGCAACTGCATCTGTGGAGAAGAAGACCTCTGTCCGGCACCGGTGTCGGTGCCGCTTGATTATCGTGATCACGGTTTGCCCTCGGTCTCCATGAGCCGCGAGGCACGCGTGCTGGTCGGTTGGCTGGGCTGTCGAACGTTGGTTAGTATCCAACCGAGTACGAAGCTCTCGTCGCGCTTCGATTCCGACCTCGACCCCTTCGTCCCTCCGGTCGCCGATCCGCCCGCGACGGGCCGCAAGGACCACGAAGTGTCGGCCGGCACGTCGGACCTCCTGGTGGCCCAGCCGGCGGTGAACTTCAGCGCCCTGGCCTGGTCGAGGAGGAGCGAGGCGGACAGTAGGGTGCGCCGTGCGGATTGCCTGTTGGGGG
>JAFGQA010000400.1 GCA_016935885.1 Phycisphaerae bacterium
ACTCTGCCGATGGGTCGCTGCTCTCAGATTCCGGCCGCCGCGTGATCACTCTGACGCCTGCGTCGGAAGGACTTCCACCACGGGCTGTTAAGTACGCGGATCAAGGGGGCCCG
The DNA here is from genome assembly GCA_016935885.1 of Phycisphaerae bacterium. The sequence continues at coordinate 114 of JAFGQA010000400.1, forward strand.
GCTTCTTACACTGCCGCGAATACGCCGATTTCTTCAGGGTCCTTTCGCCCCACGAGAAACTCGGATAGACCCGGGCAACAGCAACGAGCTAGGAGCCGCGCAGAAACAACGTAGACGGTTAATCCGCCAAACGGCAAGCCAGCAGGCTAGCCAAGCGGCACAATCGGTCATGTTATTCTCGTGCGACGCCTACCGAGTTACCGGCGGCAGCAGCCTGATCGCGTTCTTCGCCGGCATCATTTGTATTGTCTTCTTGACTTCTGGCTGCCACGTGCGTAGTCGGGGCTGGTTCCCGTAATCGTCGCACGCGGCGATCAAGATGGGCGTTTGCGACGTCACGGCATCGGCGGCGGCCGATACCGCGCGGACGTCGTGGTGCATTCGGGCCATCGCCGTCACAACCGCTACGGTTGCCGCAAGGCGTCTCAATTCTCTACACACCCATTCGTATCACCCGTTGGCCACCAGATGGCTGTAAGCCGAGCTCTTATCGCTCCGACGCGGCCGACCGTCACGGTCTGGCACGACGGCGTGGCCGTTGCCTCTCTCACAGGTGGTCGGCACGACGCCCAGGTCATTGTCTCGGAGGATTGAGACCATGCCAGCCAGAAGGCGTCAAGCGGGCTAAGCCGTGTCAGGATCGCCGGTAACGCAGAAAGGGGAAAGCGATGTTGAAGAAGAGTCTCATGGCAGGTGTTTGCTGTGTCGTCACCGTCCTCCTCGCCTCGCAGGTGAATGCCGGCGTGGTCACCTTCAACGGGCTTGGGTACCACGAACAGGTCCGTTTCGAGCACGACGGATCGATGATGAACGTAAATGCAGGCGAATTCAGGATCGATGTCGATGGTACGGATTACACCGCGTACTGCGTGGACCTGGATCACTGGTTGAAGGACCAGTGGCAGGCCGACTCTGTGTCCGTGGAGACGGTCAACGGTGGTCTTGCGGCAGCGTATCTGTACGACAGCTTCGCCGATTCCGTGTCGAGCAACGTGGAGGCCGCCGGTTTGCAGGTCGCCATTTGGGAAATCGTTGATGACTACGGTGATGCACTCGACCTGAGCGGCGGTGACTTCCGCTTGGTCAGCACCGGCGGCGTTGCCGCCGTTGCGGAGGCGTACTTGGCCGGTCTGCCGGTGGATCTGAGGGACTACAGGACCTCCTCATTCATTCTCGCCAGCAGCAGGTGCCCGCGGCCGAGCCAGAACCTGATCGTGCCAGAGCCGGCTACGTTGGGATTCGTTGGCCTTGCCCTGGTGCCCGTCTTGCTGAATCGACGTCGTTAGATCCCGCCTGCTGCGGCGTCGGCCCTGGGTTCCCTTTGCCGAAGCCGCTCACAGCTCTGGAAGAATCCAATTGGCCTGGGCACTCCGAACGTCGCGGGGGGCCCAGGCCTTTCTCGTGCGCTGCGGGGGCCTGCACATCGCGTAGAACCGCGCGGTATCGTATTATGGCCGGCTGCCAAAAGGAGAGTCCTTCCTTTCCTGGCGAACAGGCGGGTTGACTTCTCCGTAATACAATGTAAGACTCTGCGGCGGGCAGGTGAGCGAATACTGGACGGGGTCGTCGTATGTGTGCATGCAATGATCATCCGCACGGAGATGGGTTACCCACAAACCGAGTGGGACTGTACGAGGAACTGGTGCGCCACCTTCCGTTTTCCGTGTCCGCGGTGGCAATCGGCCTGACCATTGCCGGGATCATCTGCTTCCTAACCCCGGCCGAGCAGGTGCCCGAGCCGGCTGCCGACCACGCCGAGGCGGTCCCGACGGAAGATGGTTCCGGTTCGCAGAGTGAATCACCAGTCCATGCCCACGGGCAGCATGGTCACGGTGCGGCGGACGCTCACGACGGCCATCAGCACGACAATCCGTTCTTCGATCTGTTTCACCTGTTCCACCCCGTGCACATGCTGTTCTCGGCCGCGGCGACGACCGCCATGTTCTGGCGGTACGATCGGCGGGTCCTCAAGGCTGTGATCACCGGTCTGATCGGCGCCATCGGCGTGTGCGGCCTGAGCGACATCGTGATGCCGCACATTTCGTTGTCCATGCTGGGCAAAAGTGTGCCGTGGCACATTTGCGTGATCGAACATCCCCAGATGGTGCTGTCCTTCGCGATGGTCGGCGTGGTTGTCGGCTTGGCGGCCTCCAAGGGCGTCCGTAGCAGCACGTTCTTCTCGCACTCGCTGCACGTCTTCTCGTCCACCATGGCGAGCATCTTCTACCTTATCGGGCCGTTCGGGCGGCTTGGCTGGATCGATTCTGTGGGGATCGTCTTCCTTTTCATCATCGTGGCCGTGATGGTGCCATGCTGCCTGAGCGATATCGTCTTCCCGCTCCTTTTGGCCAAGGGGGCCCGCAAGAAGTACCGTGACGAACACGTCGGCTGCGCGGCTGACTAAGGGAGTCTCGCAGGAGTAACGTAAAGGGTTGACCCGCCTGCCTGCGGGCAGGTCCGCCAAACGGCAAGCCAGCGGGCTGGCCAAGCGGCACACTCGCTCATGTTCTTCCCACGGGGTGCCCCCTGACAGCCCGTGACGCGTGCGGCACCGGTGGGGCAACCGTCCTGTCGGCGCCGCCTGCTTCTGGGTGCGTGCGAGGTGCCAGGTTGGCCCTTTGGCGTGGGTGTGAACTCATCGAGGCCGGTGGCGCGGGCGGTCGCGTTTCAGGGCGCTACCGGGCTTCGGAGACTGCCCATCTGGATCGCGCGGGACGCGGGGATGCTCGGGGCCAGCGAAATCGATAGGTTTGATGTGGCTCGGCCAGTCGTGGCTTCGGGCGTTCCTGCGTGCGTGCCGGCGTCTTGCTTTGTTCTTCCAGGGATCACCGTCGTGACGCGAGTCCTCGTCGAGGTCGTCGCCGCCGGTGTCGTCGTCCTGATCATCGTCGCCGGTGTCACCCGATGCGGTCGTGGTGTTTTCATCGTTGACCGGTGGGCCCGCGACGATGAGGTGGTCGATTTCGAAGCTGTCGGCATGGGCTTCGCCGGTGTCTGGATCGATGGCGGTGACGGTCAGTTCTGCGATACCGACGTCCGAGACAGCACCGATAAAACCTTCGATTTCGTGATTGTGGGCGCCCAGCGGGATCTCGTTTTCTAGGACCGCTTGCCAGATCTTACCGTCCAGTTCGGTGACCCTGACCAGATAGGCGGAGTCGAGCGCGCCGCCGTCATCGAAGATCCAAGTTCCGAGTGCGCCGACGACCTGCTCCGGGTGGGGCATTAGGGTCATCGAGGTTCCGGCGATCAGGACGAGATTGTAGATCTTTCCCTCGGCGTTGAACTCGGGCGAAGCCGCGGTGTAGGGTTCGAAGGGGGTGCTGCCACAGGCGCAGAGGACTTCAACCTTGAAGCCGCCGACACCGAGCGTGGAAATGGGCGTTTCCTCTGGGATCTGCTCGGTGTTTTCGAAGTCCTGCACGCTGCAAGTGTCGACGGCCTGCACGAGGAGTGCCAAGCCGTTGTCATCGGGGGATCCTTCACGTTGGACATAGAATGTGACTTCGGCGGGGGCGGGGGCCACGATGGAGGCAAGGATCAGGGCAACGAGGATTGCCGCGTGGGGACCGGAGGCATTCGTTGATTGTACCATACGGAATACGGACCTTTCTGTTCGCTGGCCTTACCCCCCCGGGCAACTCGAAGCCCGCCGGAAGGCCATCTGACCGCCTGACAAGAGAAACATACGATTTACGTAAGTATTTGCCAAACAAAGAGATAGGCTTGCCTATCTTCTCCAGGCAGCGGAGACGGGACAGACTTCCCAACCTCACAGACGGCGTCCGCTCAGGTCTGGTGCGAGGACGGCGAATCCCCGGTGGTAGCGGGTGGGGCCGCGTACGCTCGGCTTCCGAGGGTCCGTGACACTTTCGGCGGCATTCGATTCTGGGTGCCACGGGCGGCTTGTCCGCCCGTGCGGTCTCTCCGGTGGGCGCGTGGGGCATACACACTGGC
>JAFGQA010000401.1 GCA_016935885.1 Phycisphaerae bacterium
AGCTTCGCCCGCACAGGCTGATTCTCGGGCGCCAGGCGGCGTAGGCCAGGGCACGCAGTAACTAGTTAAGTGCCAAAGTCCAGCCACCGGCGGGACGCCGGTGCCACCGTTTTGCCACAGGCTATTAGGAGGCCTCGAGCGTCGTGCTGTCGGTTTGACTCGGGCGGAGCTTTGCACGAAGGGCGAGGATCTCCTCGAACGCCGGCTTGGGAGAGAGGTCGGCTCGCAGGAGGCCGCAGGCGTGTGAGCCATCGGGCGGGTCCGCGAGCGTCTGCCACGTCACTGTCTCCACAAACCCCTTGGAGAACGCGATCTGATAAAACTCCCGGACCCACTGCGCCTGGACTTCTTCCGTCCATTGGCCGTGCCAGCACCCTGTTCGAGTGGGTTTGCCGCTTGATGGGACGCCTGCCGCCGTCACATGCACCTGCTTGCCCAGGATGCAGAATTGGTCGAGCATCGCCGAGATCTGCATCATGTCACGAACATAGTGCCCCGGCTCGTTGCCTCCGAATGTCATCTCCAGGCCGAAGGCATCAAAGTTGATTCCGTGCTGAGCTACCATCTGGGCGTACAACACGGGTGCGATTGTCCTGGGGTCGCGCGAGTAGTACTCGCCCCACGGCAAGGCAATACCGATGATGGCCGTGCTCTTTGGCGCCCTCTGCTTCGCCAGGATCGCCGCCATCCTCGTGAGCTCCATGATCTGTTCCAACGAGAGGCGGAAGACGTTGTACGCGTGGACCCCGCTGATGACCTCCCAACTGTGGACGTGCGCACCAAACTGCTTGAAGGTGCGTTTGAGATGTCTTGCCATCGCCTCTCGCAGGCGCTCGTAGTCCTCCGACAGCACGCCAAGCCATTGCGGCAGGTGTGCCGGCTCGAACGAAAGCAGCGAACCACCCCGCACATGCACTTTCTGTTGGCGAAACACGCGCAGCCATTTCTCGATCAGCTCGGTCTCACGCGTCTGACGCACCCCCTCTTGCGGCTCCATGGTGCGCCAAGTGAATGGGAGCGAGACGAAATCGAAGGCCTCCGCCAATGATTTCACGTAGGTCTCGGAGTTCCTCGTGACCTCAAAACGACAGCCCAACGGCCGTTTGGAGAGCTTGCCGGCCGCCCGCTGCCGCTCCAGAAAGACAGCCGAGTGGAAGACCCCCATGGCCTCCCCCACCTTGACGCTGGCGGCGATGGCGGCATCGCCTTGCCGTGCCGCGGCGACATCGTCACGGGCCGTCAGCGCGTCGGTCAGCAAGTCCCGAGCGGCCTGGATTTCTTGATATAATCCCTGATCGTCTGGATAGTCGTAAAGCCCCCAGTCCTCTCGCTTCTGGCTGATGCGCATGAGCTGTCCGCGGGCAAGCTCCACGTGCAGGTTGTATGGCCGGGGACGCTCCATCAAACGCGTCGTCTCCAGCATGATCCGGCCCACGCCCTCCACGGGCCACATGATCGACAATGCCGCCGCCGCGGAGGACTCGGTAGCGCACGTGATCTCTCCGTTGACGAACTCAAGCCTTGTCCGCTGGGGCACGCGGTCGTTGCCGACCAGATACGCGTCCTCCAAGTCGACCGATTTGGCCGGTGCGCCGTTCTCAAACACCTTGAATCGAAGCATCCTTCGTGTTGCCCTTTGCCTCTTGTTCTCGCAACCCGCCCCATCCCACTCAAGCCTCTGCGATCGGCCGCCTCAGGGCCTTCCCCAAAGCCGTGGCACGGGCGCCAACGCCCGTGCCAGCCCGCGGCGGCGACACAGGGGCTTCCGCGATGATCGCTCATCATAAAGCGATTCTTGAGCGGCGTACACACAAGAGGTCACCGCCCAACGCCGTCCGCGTCCGTGACGCTTCCGGCGGCATTCGATTCTACGTACCACGGGCGGCTTGCCCGCGGGCATCCATTCGAGCCTGTTCCCACGGGTAATGAACGGACCCGCCCCCGTGGGGCGTGTCGTTCGTTACCCATGCCACGCCGTTTGAACGCTCAACACGTAGGGCGGTCTGTCCGCCCGTGTGGTCTCTCTGGTGGGCGGATGTGGCATCCACACTGGCAGGCAAGTTGCCCGTGGCACACGCCCAAACTGTCACGAACACGTGCCGTCAGATCGTCACAGGGTGGAGCGCCCCGGCGCCCCGAAGCACCGAAACCACGTTCTCGGCGGCCATCTCGGCCATGCGCGAGCGCGTTGCCACCGTCGCCGAGCCGATGTGCGGCAGTAACACGACGTTTTCCAGGGCGATCAACTCCTTCGGCACCTTCGGCTCGTCCCGGTACACGTCCAAGCCGGCCCCGGCGATCCGACCATGCTGCAGGGCCTCGATCAAGGCGTCCTGATCCACCACGCCGCCCCGGGCCGTGTTGATCAGCACCGCGTCACGCTTCATCCGACGCAAGGCCCTCTCGTCGATCAGGTGCCTGGTCTCTTCGACGAGCTGTGTGTGCAGCGATACGAAATCGCTGGATTCCAGCAACTCCGCCAGTGGCACACGTCGAGCGCCCAGCGATTCGACCTCCTGGCAGGGCCCCCGGTCGAAGTACAGCAACTCCATCGAGAAGCCGCTCGCCCGCCGTGCCACGGCTGTGCCGATCCGCCCGGCGCCCACGATCCCCAGCGTCCTGCCAAAGACATCCACCCCGAGGAAGTCCAACATGCCCCAGCCGCGCCAGGCCTCCGCCCGGACGACGCGCTCCGCCTCGCCGAGCCGCCGGGCCGTTGCCATCAAAAGGGCCCAGGCCAGATCCGCCGTCGCTTCGGTCAAGACTTCCGGCGTGTTCGTGATGACGACGCCCAGTTTCTGGGCCGCGGCCACGTCGATGTTGTCATAACCCACGGCGCAATTGGCGAACACTTTGCACCGTGGCAAACTCGCGCTGAGGACCCTCTCGTCTATGCGATCGGTGAGGTGACAGATCACGCCATCGTGCCGCCTCACCTCCTCCTGCAACTCCTCCGGCGAGAGCCGGCGCGCCAGCGGATTCATGGAGACCGCCATCCCCGCGCCCACCAGCTTGGCGATCCCGGCGTCGGGGATCATACGTGTGATGAAGACCGACATCGAACCCATCCGCGTACACCTCTTCCAGCCGTAGAGCCACACGTCGCCGGCTGGCCCCCATACTAAAGAAGATGTATGCTAAGGTCCAATCAGGACGCACGACACATGACCGCATGGGATGCATTCCGTGAAATCCTGGAGCGTCGCGAATGGACCGACCTGATCGAGCTGCTGATCATCGGCATCGCCGTCTATGCCACGATGCGCTTTCTCCGAGGAACGCGCGGGGCACGCCTTCTCCGCGGATTCATCCTGCTTCTGGTCGGCAGCGCGGTCGTGGTTTTCCTTGTAGCCAACGTGCTGGACCTGGAGCGTATTACGGTGTTGGGCCCCTATTCCGTAGGGGCGTTGTTCCTCATCGCTCTCGTGGCCTTCCAGCCGGAGCTGCGCCGTGCCTTGATCAGGCTCGGAGCGGCCACGTGGTTTCCCGAGACATCCCGCGAAATCGACCGCGTCATCGACGAGGTCGTCGAGGCCACCGCCCACCTTTCAAAGAACAAGATCGGTGCTCTCATCGCGCTTGAGCGCTCCACCGAATTCGGTGGACTCATCGAAGGAGGATGCCGACTCGACGCGGAGGTGTCGAAGCAGTTGCTGACGACCGTATTCTGGCCGGGCACGGCCCTGCACGACATGGGAGTGATCATCGCTCAGGGCCGGATCGCCGCCGCTGCCGTCCAGTTCCCGCTGACCGACTCAGGCGGCCTGGATCCTTCCCTCGGTTCACGGCACCGCGCGGCCATCGGTCTCTCACAGGAATCAGACGCCCTGATTGTGGTGGTCAGTGAGGAAACCGGCACCATCAGCGTTGCCGAAGAGGGAAAGCTGCAGAGGTCGTTGACGCCCGAGACCTTGCGCCAGTACCTCAAGACCGAATTGGGCAAGTCCGTGAAGAAGGAGGAATAACCCGGCCCTCCATGAGGATTCGGCTGTCGCTCGGGAGAACGCGTCGTGTGGAAGAAGGTCAAGTCCTTTCTCGTCGTCGTGGTCATCACGGTGCTCATCTGGCTGGTGGCAGACCAGAACGTCCAGAAGGAGCAACTGTTCCGGATTCCCGTCCACGTGTCAAGCCGCGATCCAGACCGGTATGCCGCGATCTACGGGCCGTCGAAACAGGTCACGCTGCACGTGATGATGAGCGGTCGAAGGCGGCACCTCAAGGCCTTCGGCGAGTTGGTGAATGCCACGGGTGTCTTCGAGTTGGTCATAGACCGCGGCCAGGCGTCCGGCTCCAAGCCCCAGACCCTCTCCGCCGAGAACGACATCCTGAGAGGAATCGAGGCCATCCGCCAATCCCCCGTGACGATCAAGTCCGTCTCGCCCCCGAATGTCCAGGTCATTGTTGACGACTTCACAACCGTAGCGAACATCGCCGTCAAGCCCGATTTCGGCGATCTCAAAGTCCCCGTCCCCAGGTGTTCTCCCGATACCGTCTCGGTACGACTGCCGAAGTTCGCGGTGAGTCGACTCCCCGCGGATCGCGTCATCAGACCTGACGCGGAAGCCAGGGTCCAACAGGCACTCAATGCAGACTCCGGTGATCCCGAATTCGAGGTCTCGTTGCCCCTCGTCCTCGACCTGGAGACGGCCGTCCCGCTCGAGTTCATCCCCGACAAGGTGACCGTTACCGGCGTCGTCGAGGCCCGCCAGGCTACCGCCGTGAAGGGGCCGGTCCAGATCACGTTCTCCGTCCCCGAAGAGGTCCAGGCACGATTCTCGATCGCGGTCGATCCTGGCACCAACCTCCGGCGAACCATCGAGGTGACGGGGCCCAAGAATCTGCTCGACCAACTCGATCCCCACGAAATCCGCGCATTCGTGGATGTCATGGCCGCTGACATGGACGACGAGCCGGGCAAGAAGATCGCCCGCACCGTACAGTACGTCCTCCCGCCGGGCTTCACGCTGGCCTCCAACTCGCCTCCCAACCAGGTCGTCTTCCGGCTCGTCCCTCGTCCAGCCGCCGCACCCGCGGGCCAATGAGCCAAGCCGGCAACGGGCAAGAGCCCCCGGGTCCGTGACAGTTTCGGCGGCATTCGATTCTGGGTGCCACGGGCGGCTTGTCCGCCCGTGCGGTCTCTCCGGTGGGCGCGTGGGGCATACACACTGGC
>JAFGQA010000402.1 GCA_016935885.1 Phycisphaerae bacterium
AGCTCCCCAGGAGCAACCAGCCTCGAACCGCCGCCGGTGAGAGTGATTCTACCACACCACCCCGCCTGATGGCTAGAGGTTGTTAACCGGCCCGGCGATTTGAGAGCGCGGAAGTCTCAAGCCCACCGCGAATCCAGAGGCATGAGACTGGCCTGCGCCCAGCAGCGACAAGAGGTTACAAGCGAAAGTCTCAAAATCGACCGTTTTCACGTTCTGCGCCTCCTCGCCTCAGTCTTCAAGGCGGATCATGTGGCCTGGTGCCACCTGGCGGGAACGTGGCACAACCTTGGAGCCAGTAGCCACAAGGGGTTACGAGCGAAAGTGCCAAAATCGGCCGTTTCCACGTTCTGCGCCTCCGCCTGGCTTGTCCTTCCCTCGCACGGCATCGGCAAGCCGCCAAGATTCTGCTTGCGAAAATCCGCCAGATACAGATAATATCTGGACCGTTCGCCGCGCGTCCAAGTTGGACGCGATTCGCGGCATTGAGCGAACGTTGCGGCTGGCAAGGTTTACTGGGCGGGCCCAGGAGACGCCAATGGCGGAACCATCTGACAACATCTTGACCATCGACGCGCTGGCGGAGTACCTGAAAATCTCCAGGTCCACCCTGTACAAGCTCGTACAGGACGGCAAGTTGCCCGGCCAGAAGGTGGGCAAGCGGTGGCGATTCCACAAGGAGGCCATCGACGAGTGGCTCAAGCAGCATCCGGAGAAAGGCGCGAAGCAGTGAACAATTTTGGCGAAAAAGTCAGCTTCATCTGGTCAGTGGCGGACCTGCTGCGCGGCCCGTACCGGCCCAATCAGTACAAGGACGTCATGCTCCCGCTGACCGTCCTGCGCCGCCTGGACTGCGTGCTTGAGCCGACGAAAGACAAAGTCCTCGACCGCATGAAGAAGCTCGAAGGCGGCAAGGTCAAGAATCTTGATCCGATCCTCTGCCGCGTCACCGGCGTCCCGTTCTACAACACCAGCCGCTACACGTTCGAGAAGCTCAAGGGCGACCCGAACAACATCGCAGCCAACCTCACGAACTACATCAAGGGCTTCTCCACCCGCGCCCGCGAGATCATCGAACGCTTCGGCTTCGAAGAGCACATCGCCCGGCTCGACAAGGCTGATCGGCTCTACCTGGTGATCCAGCGCTTCTGCCAGATCGACCTTCACCCGGACCGCGTCTCAAACATCGAGATGGGCTACATCTTCGAGGAGCTGATCCGGCGGTTCAACGAGGCATCGAACGAGGAAGCTGGCGACCACTTTACGCCGCGCGAGGTCATCCGGCTGATGGTCAACCTGCTGTTCGACCCCGATGACGCCGTGCTGACCACCAAGGGCATCGTCAAGACGCTCTACGACCCTGCCTGCGGCACCGGCGGCATGCTCTCCGTCGCCGAAGACTACGTCCGCGAGCTGAACCCCGACGCCCAGCTTGAAGTCTTCGGCCAGGACTACAACGCCCAGGCCAACGCCATCTGCGGCTCGGACATGATGATCAAGGGCCAGAACATCGACCACATCGCCTTCGGCGACAGCTTTACCGATGACCGGTTCCCCCGGCACAAATTCGACTACATGCTCGCCAATCCGCCCTTCGGCGTGGAGTGGAAGCCCGAGCAGGACGCCATCAAGCGCGAGCACGAGAACCAGGGCTTCGGCGGCCGCTTCGGCGCGGGCCTGCCGCGCATCAACGACGGGTCGCTGCTATTTCTCCAGCACATGATCAGCAAGATGAAGGACCCGGCCGACGGCGGCACCCGCCTGGGCATCGTCTTCAACGGCTCGCCGCTGTTCACCGGCGGCGCGGGCTCGGGCGAAAGTGAAATCCGCCGATGGATCATCGAGAACGACTGGCTCGAAGCCATCGTCGCCTTGCCCGATCAGCTCTTCTACAACACCGGCATCTACACCTACCTGTGGATCGTCACCAACCGCAAGGAGCCCGGCCGCAAGGGGAAGATTCAACTGGTCGACGGCACCAGCTTCTTCAAGAAGATGCGCAAGAGTCTCGGCAACAAGCGCAACGAGGTCTGCGACGATCAGCGCGACGACATCACCCGCCTCTACGGTCAACTGGCCGACGGCGACCACGTCCGCATCTTCGACAACACCGACTTCGGCTACCAGCGCATCACCGTCGAACGCCCGCTCCGGCTGAACTTCACCGTGGACGATGACCGCCTCGCCCGCGTCCAGGAGGCCACGCCCTTCGCCAAACTCGCGACCAGTCGCAAACGCAAGGACACCAAGGCTGCCCAAGCTGAGATCGAAGCGGGCCGCAAACAGCAGGATGCCATCCTCGCCGCACTCCGCACGCTCACCGGGCAAGGCGTGGTCAAGGACCGCGAAGCCTTCTCGAAGCAGATGAAAGCCGCATTCAAAAAGGCCGGCCTGAAGGTACCTGCCGCGCTGTTCAAGGCGATCCTGATGGCGCTGGCCGAGCGCGACGAGACGGCCGAGATCTGCACCGATCGGGACGGCAACCCCGAACCCGACCCCGAGCTGCGTGACTACGAGAACGTCCCGCTCAAGGAAACCATCGACGAGTACATGCAGCGCGAGGTTCTGCCTCATGTGCCGGATGCCTGGATTGACGAATCGAAGACGAAAGTCGGCTACGAGATAAACTTCAACCGTTACTTCTACAAATACACTCCGCCCAGACCGCTGGAGG
>JAFGQA010000403.1 GCA_016935885.1 Phycisphaerae bacterium
CTGCCTGTACCGCCGGTCATGCCTGGCCTGGCGAGCGCCGTACTTCATGACCGCCCGCTGCACGATGGTGTAGATGAGCGTCTTGGGCGACGCGCCCCGCGCCGGGTCGTACTTCGGCGGACGCCTCAGCAACTGCAGGGTGACCTCTTGAACCAGGTCGGCCCACGGCCGTTCATCCAGGTTGGACTTGGCGGCCGTGGGGCGAGCCAGGCGCGGCTTGCAGTGCTTGGGGGCCAACTTCCGCGCCACCGCCTTGGCGTACTCCAGGAGGTCGGGCGTCAGTTCCAGTTCCCGTGGTTCGGAGGTCATCTAGACCTCCTCGCCGCGCTCGATCCGCTCCCGAATGTCGTCGCAGAGCGTGAAGCTGAGGATCGCGTCGTGGGCATCGTCCCCGCCGCGCGGCGGGATGCGGTGCATCACGAAGTACTGGTCGTCGTCGGGAATGACCCGCCCGTACTTGGCCGACTCACGGTCCGCCGCCTCGCGCAGCGGCTTGAGGAAGTCGACGTACCGGCACCCCAGCGTCTGGCACATCGCGGCGTACGGCGTGAGCAGGTCGCAATCCTCGAAGTGCTGGGCGGCGGCGTCCACGTCGGCCTGCGACCAGGCATCCGGCCCCGCCGGCGTCACGACGCCATCGCGGACCAGCACCTCCAGCATCGCCGGCCGGCAGTCGTAGCCCCGCGACCGCAGGTGGCTGGAGGCCGTCACGAGCGTCATCGGGAACATTTCCGCCAACGTCATCTCCGCCGCATGCTGGAACGCGGCGTCCGCGCCCACGCGCGGCCGAACCTTCAACTCAGCGTACTCCTCGAACGTCAGCCCGATCCGTTCCATCATCTTCTCCTTGCCTAAAGGTTACCGTGGGCACCGTGCCCCTCTACTCACTTGTTTCCCGCGAGAGGGGCGATTCGTAAAACGGGGCGGAAAGATTTTCTTGACCTGCTGTTGAGTCACCCACAAGTACCTTACCAAGAACTACTTGCGCCGGTAGTAACGCTTGAGTCCGTCATGCACGTTCGGCAGAATCGTGCCGGCTCGGCCGCTCGTTGCTTCCGTATGCCAATCGCGTCATGCCCGGCTGTCTCACTTGCGACCCAACTCGGGCCTGAGTCCGCGAGAATAATCGAAAAGGCGGGATTGACAGAATGACCATATGCCCTTAGAATATCCGCGTTTGAGGCTGTTGACGAGTGGGTGGGGCTTTGTTCGGCAATCTGTTCGGCCGCGCCTCTTGCTGTTGCTGCCCCGCCTCCCTAGTCCGTTCTGATTTGTGCAAAGGAAGACCGTGCGGAGATCGCCCTGATGCGGCCACGGGCGAAGCATGACAACTGAATAGGCTTGGCATCGCTGCTTACGTTCCACCTGAAACCCGCAAGTTTCCGATGTGCGGAACCGTACGCGGACGGATGCCCTTGTGCCACCCGGCACAGGGGCGTCGTTTGCGTGCATTCCGCACGGGCTCTTGCGGGGCCTCAGGTGGAGGCACCGGGCGACGCCCTCTTCATTGAGGGGGAAGCACGGGGAAACTGATCCCTCCGGCTGTCTCAACTGCTGGCGTCAAGCAAGCGCTGTCGCGGATAACCAGCGTTTCTCAAGAAAGGAGAACACGATGCGTCGGCAACTTCTGGCAGTAGTGGTTGTAGCGTTGATGAGTTTGGCGGGATCGGCGATTGCCCAATCCGAGAACGTCGCCTTGCAGTCCAACGGTGGCACGGCAACGGCCATCAACTACGGCACGTACATGGGCGATCCTCAATACCCGTGGGAGGCCATCGACGGCAACCCGAACAATGGCTGGAGCAGCAACTGGAGTTGCCCGGCTTGGCTGAAGGTTGAGTTCGATCAGGTCTACGAGATCGACACGGTTGCGTGGTGGACCGGCTCTCACAGGCATACATACTCCATCAGCCTTTCTTCCGACAACTCGACCTGGACAACAGTTGTGCCCTCGCGTGTCTCGACAAACATCGAGGGAGCAGCACCTACCTACGCGTCGTTCTCGATCCCTCATACAGATGCGAAGTATATCAAGATTGACATAACGAGCACATCTGCCCCGGGCAGTCATATCTTCCAATCTAGCGTTGGGGAATTGGAAGCGTTCACGACCATTCCCCAACAGCAGAATGTCGTGCTCGCGTTCGACAATGACCTTACGTCTCGCACTCTAGCAACAATGCGTGGGGATGTTGGCAAGCTGTTCACCGGCAGCCAGTACACATCGTATACGTTCACCGAGTCCCAGAAGCAGCAGATCGCCGATGGTGTCTCTTCGATATTCCAAGGATACAACGTCCACGTTACAACGGGGAGCCCGGTAAGCAATGCAACCGTCGTCAGCTTCTTGGCGGACGCCGATAACGATGGTGGCGGCTTGGCGTATAAGGGCGGTTTCGATCGTTTCAACAAGACTCCCAGTGGCGAAGCCGCTGTGTTTATCCCCACGAGCTATGCGGGCATCACCGATAATGAAGACAAACTGGTCCAATATGCTACTCTGGTGGCTGCGCATGAAGTTGGCCACACGCTCGGATTGACACACGTCGATCCTTCAGGTAGCTCTGACATCATGGCTCCTGCCTATGACCCGTACAGAATGCAGGCGGGAGAATTCCGGAATGAGGTCTCAGATGCAACGAATCTACTCAACTGGGGGAAGACCCATAATCCGGTCTATCATCTCCTGCGTTACACTGCCGGCTACTCAGACACGCAGTTGCGGTTGGATGGCATCAACCCGGGCTCCTATGACATAAAGAGCGATAACCGCTGGTGGCAGACCTATATCGGGAATCCTGGCAATGTAGCCATGACGCTGTATGATGTCCAGGTGCTTGCGGCCGACCCGGGTACTCAAGGAGAAGTCGTGGCGGAGTTCGCAGAGATCACTCTGGAAGACCTCTCGCAGATCGAGTTTGAGATCCCGTTTGGGGCAAAGCTGTCCCTTATCGGTGCCAGCTCCCCTGGCGGCGAATGGGATACCTTCCTCGGAGCAGGCGACTTGAGTGACATAAACAACGCTTTTGTGGACCTCACAGAAGATGGAGTCTTGGCCTCACTGCAGTACCGCGCAAGCGACGGCACGTTTTCTGGTCTTGCGGACGTAAGCGTTGAAGGAACAGTTGTGCCAGAACCTGCCTCATTTGGGCTCCTTGCCCTTGGCGGCTTGGCACTCCTGCGTCGTCGCCGCGCGGGCTGACCCGACAGTTCGACCGAATCAGCGCCCCGTGGGCTTAACCTGCGGGGCGCTGTTCTGCGCTCATGCTTCCGCAACCACCCCGCCTCGTCTCCAGGTGAACGCTACGGCTTTCTGACGGGTAAAGCCCGCGTCGCCCGGCTTCCAGAGCATTTCGAACTCAGCGGTGCATTCGCGCAGCGTCGGCGCGGTCGCACGCCAGCCCTGGTTGGCGCGGGTGGTCACATCCGCTTCGCCCGCTTCGAGGTTGAGCGTCACGTCTTTGACGTTGCTCATCTCGGTCAGGCTGGCCAGGTCCGTGCCCGTCGGCCCCTGGTAGATTTTGGCGTTCATGCCAAGGATGAATTCTTCGGCCATTGTGTAGCCTCCTTGCTACTTGATGCTGCCTTTCCACATGGCGGGCAGCTTGGGTTCCTCTTTCTCGAAGGCCGGCCCCATGAATGGCCTCGGTCTGACCTTCGCACGTTTGCTCTTGCCTCGGTGCTCGACCTTGGTCGCGCCGCCGTACTCCAGCAGGTGCGGCGCTTCGCCTCTTCCCTGCTGGCTCAGTCGCGCCGGCCCGATCACTACGCTGCGTCTTGCCGGTTCGTAGCCGAAGAAGATGAACTTCTTCAGCAGCCCAATGTGGCTGCTTGGCGGCGACCCGGGCGACGAGGACTTCTTCCGCTTGCGGATGCTGCTGCGGGCGGTCCTGCGGACGAACGCACCGAACTTCGACAGCACCCGCCGCGTGCCGGCGTCGACCTTGTCGCGCACGGCCTTCTTGTCGAAGAACAGCTTGGTGATCTCGAGGCGGATCATGACATCGCCCTGTAGGTAACGGTCAGCACGCTGGTGAAGACGCGCTGCTCGGCCAGGTGCTCCGGCGCGTAGATGGGCTCGTTGGCCGAGCGCACCCAAGCCGCGTGCGGCGCTGCCGCCAGCGGGCGACGTTTCAGGAAGGCGGCGATCTCGTCAACCAGTTCGCATAGCACGGGCACCTCGGCGTCCAGGTCCTTGCCGAGTTTCTTCTGCACGCCGATGTCGATCTGCACGTCATGCTGGCAGACGGACCGTGTCGAGCCGGTGACCTCGACGCCCTTGGGCACCACCGTCACGCGAAGGTCGGCCAGGTCCTCCAGGCCGAACTCGGGCAGGACCATCCGTTGCGGCGCGATGGCCTGGCTGAAGTCGCCCGAGGCCAGCTCAGCCACGACGGCGTCCGCGATGTCCATCGCCAGCGCCATCCGCTACGCCTCCCTCGTCAGTTCGCCGACCAGCCAGTTCAGGTCGGCGACCTGCGCCGACTCGATCCCCGCGACCGCGTTGCCCAGTGACAGGCCCTGCTGGACCTCGTGCCGCAGCGAGCGGGCCAGGCCCGCCAGGCGCTGCCCGGCCAGGTAGTTCCGCCGCTCGGCGTGCGTCATCGCCTCGACGCGTGTATTGCGCTGTTCAATGACCTGCCGGACCTCCGGGGCCATCGCGTCCAGACGCGCCTGCTTGCGGGCGGCCTGCTCGGCGGCGCGGTCGGCGGGGCTCATCCGCATCCGCTCGACGGCCTCCTGTTCGGCGGGCGTC
>JAFGQA010000404.1 GCA_016935885.1 Phycisphaerae bacterium
CTTGAGATTGCCTATGCCGCCGACGCCGATCGGAACCGCGACCGTGAGGGAGCGGTCAGCGTTCACCCTTGAGGAACGTCGGCAAACAGGTCATCCCCGTCGGCCACAGGCGGCCGACGCTGCAACGAAGCGTCAATGGAGCATGCACGCTCAACCCTAAAACGCTCTAGGGGCTGCCAGGCCTGTGCATCACGTTGCTGATGTACATTCCAGCGTGTATGTCCTACGACTCCTTTCGTCAGCTTCACGGGCGCGTTCGAGGGTCTTCAGTGACCGCCGTCGGCCCGTGATGGCCGCCGTTCGGTCGCTCATGGACGGCGCGTCATCGGGGCCGTTCGGCATGTTGTTGCTTCACACGCTGATGTTCTGGGGCAGCCTGGCAGTGTTCCCCATTCCTGCTGAGCGTCGGGTCACGGCGAAACGGTGTGCGCCAAAACCGAGGAGGCTGGCGTTGCCTGACGACCAGCAATGACGGGAGTCCCGGGGTGCAGGTGTTCCACTTGGCCGCTGGTTCTGGTACGCTTCTGGTGTAGGAGGCTGGCCACGGCGCTGGTCGGACTGCGGAGGCGGCGGGTATGGGTGTCTGTACTACTGACGATTGGAGTCTTCGCGTCTCGCGAAGAAACCTGTGCCACCGGCGTCTTGTCGGTGGGGTCACGGGCGGGGCGCCCGTGCCACAATTTGGTTGCGGCTGGAGGCCGCGCTGTGCATGAAAGTCCTTTACTGCTATCGCTATGGGGTCCTGGGCGGTGTCTGTACGCAGCTCATTAATCGGCTGCAGGTGCTGGACGGTTCGCAAGGCCTGGAGGCGCACTTGGTCTTCGCAAAGGACTACGGCGTTTCTCGAACGCTGAACGGATACCCGTTTCTTCATTTTGAGCCCGACGTCAAGAAGGTCCAGAAGATGGCCGCCTCGGGGCGGTTCAGCGCCGTCGTCGTGATTGACACGCCGGAGTACCTTGAGGCACTGAGCAACGTCAGGGGCGTTCCACTGATCACGGAAGTGCACACAACCTATGAGCACGGGCTCAAGTACCTGGAAGACCGCCGGTGGGCCACCAGCGGCTACATCGTCCCGTCGGAGTACTCTCGGAACTTGTTGCGAGAGCGCTTTGCGATCGGGCGGGACGAACCGGTCCACATCGTGCCAAACAGCCTCGACGCCCGGCTATTCCCAAGGGAGAACACTGGGAGACCCGGTCCGCGACCTGTCTTTGCCTGGGTCGGCAAACTCGACGATCACAAGAACTGGCGTGGCTTCTTGGCGTTTGGGGCGTGCATCTCCGAAAGGGGCGTGGATGCGGAATACTGGCTGATCGGGGGCGAGACCGCGCCTCCGGAGCGGCACGCCGACGTGATCGACGAGATCGAGCGTCTTGGGCTTTGTTCAAGATGCCGCTGGTTCCCTCGGATTGAATACCGCGCGATGCACTGCGTCTACGGGGCGGTTCGGGAAAGCGGCGGCGCCGCGGTGGTCACCAGTATTAACGAGTCCTTCGGGATGTCCGTGCTCGAGGCGGTGATGTGCGGCTGTCCGGTGGTGGCCTCTCGCGTGGGGGCCATTCCTGAGATCGCGCCGGGGCGTTCCTATCTGAGGCTTTACGAGCTCGGGCAACTCGACGAAGCGGCCGACGTCGCCCTGGATCTACTGGAACCGGATGAATCAAGGCGAGTCCGCGAGGAGATCGACGGGGACCACGCCTGGCTCCTGGCAAGCTACTCGCGGGAGGCGGTGGCCGCGAAGTATCTGGCGGCCCTGCGGGACCTGATCGCACGATCGGCCTGACACGTGAAGCGTATCTCGTATCTCGTGAAACGTAGGACGGGGTCCATGACAGTTTAGGCGGGTGCCACTGGCAGCTTGCCTGCCAGTGCGTATGCCCCATGCGTTCACAAGAGACACCACACGGGCGGACAAGCCTGCCTGTCGGCAGACAGGCCGCCCGTGGCACACAGAATCGAATGCCGCCGGAAACGTCACGGACGCCGTAGGACGCGATGCGCTCCACGAGGTTTGACATGACTCGGATCATGCGGTGCAATGAACGCCTTGCTGGTGCTCCGACACGGCTGAAATGATGGCTTGCCAACGTGCGAGGACGCCACTACGGCCGGTGCCACTACGGCCGGTGCCACTGGCGGCTCGTCCGCCAGTGAACACGGGCAGGCAAGCTGCCCGTGCCACCCATCAGTCGACCAGTGTCGGAGCTTTGCTTCGGTCTTGAGAGAGGCTCACGGTCAGCGCGCCGGCTGTGTAGGCCTCTCCGAACGCGGGTCTCTCCCATGAGCATCGCGCCAACCGCGCCAACCGTACCGATCGCCCCCCTGAGCCGGCCAAGCCTGCGGGCAGGGTTCAAGGCGTTGTGGGCGCGCCGCGAGACCATTCGGTTTCTCGTCACGAGCGACCTGAAGTCAGGCCACCGCGACAAGGTCCTGGGCAACTGTTGGAGTCTGCTCGATCCACTGGCGTTTGCCGCCGTGTACTATGTCGTGTTTGGCCTATTGTTCAGACAGGCTCGGGGGCAAAGTTCCGCCTTTCTGGTGTATTTGGTGGTTGGAGTCTTCGCTTGGCGGTTCCTGGACGGAGCCATCTCGCAAGCGGCAAATTGCATCCGTGGACGCCGCGGGCTGATCCACGAAATCAACTTCCCAAAAGCGATTTTTCCAATCGCAATCTGCTTCTCGCGGTTGTACGACTTCTTGTGGGGCATGGTCGCACTGCTCATCCTCCTGCTCGTTACCGGAGGGCAGTTGTCCGTTCACCTTATCTGGTTGCCGTTCATCATCTTCCTGCAGTTACTGTTCGCGATGGGTCTGGCCCTCGTCGTCGCCCTCCTGGGGGCGTTCTTCGCCGATACCGTCAACGTGATCAGCGTGGCCATGCGGCTGTGGTTCTACTGTTGCCCGCTGTTCTACTATGTCAGCGACGTTGTTGGAAAAGACGGCAGCGTTCTTGTGAGAGGTCTCGTTCCGCCGGGGGCCCGGTTCTACTACATGCTCAACCCGATGGCCTGTTTCTTCGAGGCCTATCGCGATTGTCTCTTGTACGCAAGAATGCCCGATCCAGGCCATCTGTTGTACACCATGGCGGTTTCCTTCGTCATGTTGCTTGTGGGCTTCGCGGTTTTCACGCGTGGTGAGGGGCAGTTCGCCAAGTACATTTGAGGAGGGTCTGAGGATTCAAGCGTTCGCGGGTTCAAGCGTTTGGGCAGCTACCACGACGCGCCAGCCGGTAAGCGCGTTCAACGAGGAAGCGCAAGGCGCCAATGTGGGGCTTGCCGTTTGGCGGGTTAGCAGCCCGTGGCAAAACTGTGGCACCGGCGTCTCGCCGGTGGTTTCCACGGTCAGGAACGGCGTTTCTGAACCGCTGTTTTCCCCTTTACCACGGGCTGTTAGGCATCGCGCAGGAATAACATGACCGATTGTGCCACCTGGCTGGCCTGCCGGCTTGCCGTTTGGCGGATTAACAGCAGGAGTCGAGGGCTTCAGAAGTATGTCCGACCTGACCACGGCCGATGATCCGTCCGCGAGCACCCGGCAAGGGGTTCACGCACCGGCGCAGACCCCCGAGTCCGTCGAGACCGCGCGGACTGAAGTCCGCGGCTCGTCTGGGGCGACGAAGTCCGCCGCGCCGATCGTGCCAACCGTGTTGGCCCAGGACCTGTGGGTCAAGTTCCTCATCCGGTACCACCGGACCGAGATCACCCTGCGCGAGACCTTGATCCGTACCTTTGACCGGGGTCGGCGAAGCGGCCAGGGCAACGGGCGCTGGCGGCAGGTGTTCTGGGCCCTCCGCGGCATCAGCCTCCTCGCCTATCCGGGCGACGTGGTGGGGATCATCGGGCAGAACGGCGGCGGCAAGACGACGCTGCTCAAGTCGCTGGCAGGCATCCTGGGGGCGGATAGAGGCTCCGTCATGGTCCGCGGCAAGGTGAGTTGCCTGTTGAGCTTCGGGGTCGGATTCAACCCACATCTCAGCGGGCGCGAGAACATATACCTCAATGGCTCGATCCTGGGTCTGCGCCGACGGACGATCGACGAGCGTTTCGACGACATCGTGGCATTCAGTGAGCTTGGCGATTTCATCCACGCGCCCGTTCGGACGTATTCGGCGGGCATGAAGGGGCGGCTCGGCTTCTCGATAGCCGTGCACATCGATCCCGACGTCCTGCTCCTGGACGAGGTTCTCACCGTGGGGGATGCCTCGTTCCGGGCCAAGGCGGGCTCGATTCTCGATCGTTACCGCGGCAGCGACAAGACGGTGGTCCTCGCCAGCCACAGCATGGATCTCATTCGCAACCAGTGTACCAAGGCCTACTGGATTGCCGAGGGCAAGGTCCAAATGGAAGGCACGCCGGAAGAAGTGACCGGTGCCTATGAGACGCACTCCAAAGGTCCGGCAAAGGCATAACAGCCCGTGGCAAAACTGTGGCACCGGCGTCTCGCCGGTGGTTTCCATGGTAAGGAACGGCGTTTCCGAACTGCTGTTTTCCCTTTTACCACGGGCTGATAAGGTATCGCGCAGGAATAACATGACCGATTGTGCCACTTGGCTGGCCTGACGGCTTGCCGTTTGGCGGACCTGCCCGCAGGCAGGCGGGTAAACCGTTCACGTTATTCCTGCGCGACCTCTAACGAGGAGGATGAGCGGTGGCCAGCGATCGCGTCAGCGAGCTGAGGCGTTCCAGTGAGACGGGCTCCGAAGCCACTGCGAGCCTGGACGTGCAGGTGCAGGGTGATGGAGACCGTGATGGGCAGGCCGCCCACGCGCTCGTCTCAGAGGCTGATCGACTGGAGATAGAGAGGCTGCGTCAGAATCCCGAGCAGGAAATCTCGAGGCTGCAGGGTGAATTGAGCAAGGTTCGAGCAGTCTCCGACGGGCTGGCACAGACCAGCCGCCGCCTGCAAACACGCTTGAATCAGCAGAGTGAACTGCTGCTGTACTACAAAGAAACACTCGAACTCAGGGAGCAGGAGATCAGATACCGGCTGGGCGACGTCCTTGTTCGCGCTGCGGACAGCCCGGTCGATCTTCTCCTGTTGCCCTGGCGCGTGGCCAAGTTGTTCCTGACCGGGTCGCGCAAACGCCGCGAGCGACACAAACGGCAGAAGAGTGAAGCTCGCGAGAAAGGACGCCCGATCCAGCGGCAATCGGCGTGCAACACCACCGGCACCAAGGGAGGGTTGCGCGGGCTGAAGCCCGCGGCTCGTCGGCCTGATCGGCCGCCGAGGCTGCCGCTCGGCGCCGCCGTCATCCTGGACGAGTTCAGCCAGGAGTGTTTCAAGGGAGAGTGCCGCCTCATTCAGATCACGCCGAAGAACTGGATGGGAGTTCTGTCGGCGGATCGTCCGGACCTCCTCCTCGTGGAATCGGCGTGGCATGGGAACGGCGGTACGTGGCGGGGCGAAATCAGCCGGGCCCGATACGATACAGACAGCCCATTGGCCGCCCTCGTCAACTGGTGCAGGTCGCGGGACATCCCCACCGTATTCTGGAACAAGGAGGACCCGCCGAATTTCGAGCACTTCATCTCCGCGGCGACCCTGTTCGATCACATCTTCACGACAGACGAGAATTGCATCCCGTTGTACCGTCAACGCGTGAAGCACGATCGCGTTTACGTCCTGCCGTTCGGCGTCCAACCGGATATTCACAATCCTGTCGGCAGCCGCGACCACAAGATTGCCGATTTCTGCTTTGCGGGGACGTACTACGCCGCCCGGCACGGCGAGAGGCGGAGCGACCTCGACATCCTTTTGAGGCCTGCGATCAAACGGGGCCTTCACATCTTCGATCGAATGCATGGCCTGAATGATGAGCGCCACCGGTTTCCACCGGAATACCAGCCGGCCATTCAAGGTTCGCTGTCGTATCCAGATATGATTGACGCTTACAAGAAGTACCGTGTCTTCCTGAACGTGAACTCGGTGAATGATTCGCCGACGATGTTCTCGCGGCGCGTCCTGGAGCTGTTGGCGTGTGGAACGCCGGTGATCAGCACCTACAACCTGGGCATCGAGCGATTGCTCGGGCGCGAGTGCGTACCGCTTGTCAGGACGGAGCGGGAGGCGGAGAAGTGGATGGACGACTTGATTCAGAACCCCGAATTGGGCGAGCGCATGGCACTACTGGGCGCGAGGAAGGTCTTCTCCGAGCACACGTGCGAGGCTCGCCTTCGCGCCATCATGGAGAGGCTTGGCCTATGTCTCGAGCGGCCTCGCCACCGCGTCAGCGTTGTGACGTGGACGAATCGGCCGGCGCGACTAGAGAGCATCATCGCCAACTACGAGCGTCAGGCCTGGCCCGACAAGGAGCTCATCCTGGCGCTTCCCGCGGACGGGTCCTGCTTGCCCGGCGTTCAAGCGAGGCTCGCGTCCGTCGCCGGCGCGAGCGCGTTTCGACTCCCGGAATCGAAGCAGTCGGATACGCGCTGGGACCTCGCGGCGTGCCTGGACCACGCGGGCGACCGGTGTCAGGGTGATTACGTGGCCAGATTCGACGACGACCATGACTACGCCGAGCACTACCTGACCGACTTGATGCACGCCTTTGCCTACACCGATGCGGACATCGTGGGCAAGCACAGCTACTACTCCGGCATCGAAGGCGAAGACCGCCGCGTGCTGCACTTCCCGGGCCATGAACATCGGTTCGCTGAGTCCCTTTGCCCGTCATCGATCGTCGCCAAACGTCGCGTGTTCGAGGCAGTGCAACACGTGGAACCTGGCGCTGGGGGCGAGACCCGGTTCCTGGAAGCCTGCGTCAAACAAGGGTTCAAGCTGTACTCGGCGGATCGGTTCAACTATGTGGCCCGCAGGCGGGCCCGAGGCGCGGAGCAGTCTGGTATTCTGGATAGTCGCCCGGCTTGAAGCCGGCGGCTTCTCCTCTCAACGTGCCGCGCGGACCGAGACCTGCGGCTTTTCGCGCTTCTCAGCCGTTTGTCCATATGCGTTCATCCTCCGCAACAGCGACGTCAACCCACCTTGTCTCTTTGGCGGCGGTCACGTGGGATTTTCCCATGGCCGGGCGCACCAGGAGGCTGACGGAGTCCTGGCAGCGAATCGGGCAGCCCACCACCTTCATCGAGCCGCCGCACTCCTACCGAAGCCTCTTGAAGGGCCTGCTGACGGGCCCGAGTGACTACGCCGGCGCCCCCGTGATCCGACCAGGGCCGACGCGATGGCCCGTCCGGTGGTGGACCCGGATGAGTGAGCGGCGGCTTTGCTCCATGATGCGGGACGCCGCCCGCGCCCTGCGTGGCCGCCTCGATAGCGTGTTGTCCTGGAAGGAATCCGCCGCACTGGTTGTCTCGCCGATGTGGACGCCTTGGCTGGATATGCTGCCCTTCAACGCGGTTGTCTATGACTGCATCGACGATCTGTCGGTCCACGCCCCGGATCCGGCAATGTACCGCGTATATGCCCGATGGGAGCATGAGCTCATCAACAGGTGCGACGGCGCCGTGGTGACGGCCGACGTGCTGCGCGTTGCCATTCAAGCGCGACGCGCCGGCCTGCCCATGGCGATGATCCGCAACGGCGTCGACGTGGATGGATTCAGATCGCTGGGCCTCGACGCGCCCCGGCCCGATGACCTGCCGGCCAGCGGCAAGCCAACCATAGGCTTCGTAGGGGCCCTATACGAATGGGAGGAATGGATCGATTGGGAGATCATCCGCCACGCAGCCGAGCACCTGCCGGAAATCGAGTTCGTTTTTGTCGGACCGCACAGCAACGGGGACGAAATCGCAAGGCTGCGTGCCTTGTCCAACGTCACGCTGCTGGGTGCCCGCCCCTACGGCCAGGTCCCACGATACGTGAACGCCTACGACGTCTGCTGGGTCCCGTTCAAGGCCAGTCAGATCGTCCAGGCCGCCAATCCGGTGAAGGACTACGAGTATCTCGCGCTCGGCAAGCCGGTCGTCTCGACGCTTTTTGCGGATGCCGAATCGTTCGATGGCTTGGTGCGCGTCGGCGAAACACCTGACGAGGTGGTGGCGATGTTGCGCGACGCCGCGTTTATGCCCTGCTGCGATGCCGAGGCCCGGGTCGAGTTCGCGCGCCGCAACACCTGGGATCGGCGGGCCACCGAATACGTGCAGTTTGTCGACGCGCTCAAACACAACAGAGGTCTGTGACCGCGGTGGGTAGCGGGTCCATGACAGTTGAGGCGGGTGCCACTGGCAGCTTGCCTGCCAGTGCGTATGCCCCATGCGTCCACCAGAGACACCACACGGGCGGGTGCCACTGGCAGCTTGCCTGCCAGTGCGTGTGCCCCATGCGTCCACCAGAGACACCACACGGGCGGACAAGCCGCCCGTGGCACCCAGAATCGAATGCCGCCGGAAGTGGTCACGGACCCGTGCGTAGCATGGCCCAGCAACGCCACGTTGACACGACCCGCCGGCATACGGTGAGAATGAAGCCATGACAGTCGCCGCAACGATTCGTACCTGGGCGGAGATGATTAAGTTCTCCCACTCCGTCTTCGCACTGCCGTTTGCGATGATCGCGACCTTTCTGGCCGGGCGTCAACTGGACGGTGGTCTGCCCGCGTGGCCGCAGCTCGGTCTGATCGTTGTCTGCATGGTGGCGGCGCGGAGTTTCGCCATGACCTTCAACCGGATCACCGACGCGACCATCGATGCGCGGAACCCCCGAACGGCCGGCCGGCCGCTGCCAACCGGCAAGATCGCCGCGCCGGCGGCGTGGCTGTTCCTCGCCATCGGCGCCGTCGTTTTCATTGCGGCCTGCGCTGCGTTTCTCCTGGTATATGGCAATGCCTGGCCGCTGCGCTTGGCGCTGCCGACGCTCCTGTTCCTCGCGGTGTACTCCTACGCCAAGCGCGTCACGGCCCTGGCACACTTTCTCCTCGGCGCCGCCATCGCCTTCTCGCCCGTGGCCGCCTGGATCGCCATTCACCCGGCATCGCTCGGCCTGCCGGCAATGATCCTGGCGGCGGCGGTCCTGTTTTGGATCGCCGGTTTCGACATCATTTACGCATGTCAGGATGTCCAGGTAGACCGGCGTGACGGGCTGTTCTCCCTCCCGACACGTTACGGAATCGCCCGTGCCCTTTTGCTGTCCCGCGGCTGTCACCTGCTGACCATTGCCATGCTGGTTGCGCTGGGCCTCGTGGCGGAGTTGGGCTGGATCTACTGGGCTGCCGTCGTCGTCACCTCCGCGCTGCTGGCCGCCGAACAGGCCGTCGTCCGGCCCAACGACCTATCCCGCGTCAATCTGGCATTCTTCACCATGAACGGCTGCGTCAGCCTGCTGCTCGGCGCGGCGACGATCGCGGACCTGCTTCTGTTGGGCTCGGGCCGATAATGCTCTGTTCTGGCATCAAGCCAGTGGGCGCCCCGCGTGGTTCACATGCGGGTTGGTGACAGTTCAGGCGGGTGCCACTGGCAGCTTGCCTGCCAGTGTGCATGCCCCATGCGCCCATTGGAGAGACCGCACGGGCGTGTGCCACTGGCAGCTTGTCTGCCAGTGTGCATGCTCCGTGCGCCCATCGGAGAGACCACACGGGCGGGTGCCACTGGCAGCTTGCCTGCCAGTGCGTATGCCCCATGCGTCCACCAGAGACACCGCACGGGCGGGTGCCACTGGCAGCTTGCCTGCCAGTGCGTATGCCCCCTCCTTTCAACTTCCACAAGATTCCATTCTACCCCCCGTCAAGCCGGACATTGCCCTTGTCGTTGCGGACGCCCCGTCCCGCTGGTATAGTCTGCGGTGATCATGTTGCCCGGGCTCCGACATCTTGTCCTCGCGGTGTTGCCGGTCACCGCCATGCTGTCGTTCGTCTGCGGGCCGAGTGCGTCGGCCGCATACGCGGAGAGCCGGGCGCGCGTCGCGCGAGAGCAGAAAGCCAAGCACGAAGCCGACGCGTCCGGACAAGAGAACCAGGATTCTTCGCGGTCCGGCCAAGCGCCGCAGGACAAGCCTCAAGGGGGAAGCAAGCCGACTGCCGCTGCCGCATTCGTCACCCTCAAGGCGGCCAAACCCGCCAGCGGTGGAGCCTCCGAGCTGGGTCAAACACCGACGGTGGGCGAGACGCTCGTGTTCGCACACCAACCGTCGTTGGGCGGAGTTTCACACGATCAGATCGTTTGCGTGGGGCCGTTGCACCATCCGGACTATCAGGCTCACGCCCCTCCGGCCGGCCCGTTTCAGACGGTCTAGACCGTCTTGTAGTGGGGCCCGGTCTTTGGATTCCATGGCTTCATACGTGAGTAGGCTTTGAATAGCCATCCCCCGAGCAAACCTGGGGGTCTTCGACGAGTTGCGGGTTACATCTTATCGATTTCAAGTCTTCCTCCGGCCGAGGACGGATAGCTGAAAGCTGACAGCTTCTTAAGGACATTACCATGAGCGAACGCGACATGTGGTGGAAAATCGTGATCGTTGGCAGCTTGGTGGCCCTTGCCTTCGCCAGTGTCTGGCCACTGGGCGACAAGATGAAGTTCGGGATCGACCTCTACGGCGGCTACAGCCTGCTGTACGAGATTGATGATACAGGGCTGTCCGGCACGGACAGGCAGAAGCTGTCCGAGAACGTCATGAAGGTCCTCCGAGAGCGCGTGGACCCCAAAGGGGTCTTCAACCTGGTATGGCGGCCTGTCGGCCACAACCGCCTCGAAATCCAGATGCCCCGCCCCAGCGAGAAGGTGATAGAGGCCCGCAGGAAGTACGAGCATCTCCAGGAGCAGATCCGGGCGACGATCCTCCGCCGGAGCGACATCCTTCGAGCCCTCTCCAAGACGGGCGCAGACCGAGAGCGGGCCTGCGACGAGGTCGTACGCGGCATCGACAAGCGAGCACCTTTGCTCGAATCCGCGTGCCAGGCCTACGACAACTACAAGCAAGTGCAGGCTGACTACGATGAACGCATCAAGCAAATCGAGAACGACAACCTGTCAGAGGCCGAGGTCCGCGCCGCGATCGAGAAGCCGGCCGCCGAACGCCCCGCCGCGTTCGCGTCGCTGATCCGCGGCATCCCCAAGCGTCAGCGACTCCTCGACGACGCGGCCAAGGCCTGGGATGAATACCAGGCGGCCCTTCACCCCGCACAGCCTGCCGAGGCTGCCACCCAGCCGGCACCAACCACGCAGCCTGCCGACAGCGATCCAGGCGCCGTCGC
Source organism: Phycisphaerae bacterium (assembly GCA_016935885.1). The sequence goes on from JAFGQA010000404.1 coordinate 11,144, forward strand.
CGCCAAGAACCGGGCCGTCGCCGCCGCCGTCGCCAAGGTCCTCGATGCGAACGTGGACCCCAACGAGCTCACCGACGGTGCCACCATCGACAAGGTGGTGGAACTCGACGAGCTCCTCGATCAGCAAGTGGCCGGCCTGCTGGCGACCAATCTCGACATCGGCCGCCTCCAGGCGGTGCTCGACACAAAGCCCGGCGACGAGGCCCGCGAGGCAAAGCTGAAAGCGCTCACCGCGGATTATCCCAGCCTTGCCAGCATGATCGATGACTTGTCCGAGCAAAACGACGAGCTGCGACTGAAACGGCGCGGCGAGGGCCGCTTGGAAGATCCTGCCGATCTTCAGCGCCTTCTCAAAGGCGCGGGCGTCCTCGAGTTCCGCATTCTGCCCGATGCCCGGGGCGACCCCGCCCAGTTCGACAGCTACCGGGAGGATCTGACGACCCGTGGGCCCCGGCCGCGGCCGGGCGAGGAGACGTATCAGTGGTTCGAGATCGAAGACCCGGTGTATTTCCTCGCAAGGGACGAGGACGAGAAGCATCTCGCACGTGAATGGGACAAGATCAAACGAAGCTCGCAGCACGTCGTCGAACGCTTCGGCGACAAGTACTACGTGCTCGCACACATTGGCGAGGCGTACGCGCTCACACACCGGCCTGGGGAGTCTGATTGGTCGTTGAGGGCCGCGCGCTTCACCCGTGACCAGAACGGCCGGCCGGCGATCGGCTTCTCGCTCGATGAGCGGGGCGGCTCCCGGTTTGTCGTTCTGACCCGCCAGAACAAGGGCAGACAGCTCTGCATCTTCCTCGACGACCAGGCCATCTCCAGCGCAAACATCAAGAGCGCCATCCGAACGGAAGGCATCATCGAAGGCCAGTTCTCCCCGCAAGAAGTCCAGGACATGGTCAAGAAGCTCAATGCGGGCAGCCTGCCGAAAAAGCTGAAGGACCCACCCATCAGCATCCGCTCCATCGGCCCCAGCTTGGGCGCGGCGAACCGCCACGCGGGCCTGACGGCCGCCAAGTATGGCGCGATCTGCGTGGCGATCTTCATGCTCGTTTACTACTTCTATGCCGGTGGCATCGCCGTCGTCGCCGTCGCCTTCAACATCCTGTTCATCGGAGCGATGATGGCCGCCATGGGGGCCACGCTGACCCTGCCAGGTATCGCCGGTCTGGTCCTGGCCATCGGTATGGCCGTGGACGCCAATGTGCTCATCAACGAGCGCATCCGCGAGGAGCTCGCCCGCGGAACCGCCATGCGGATGGCGATCAAGCTCGGCTACGAACGGGCCTTCCGCGCGATCCTCGACTCGAACGTCACAACCGTCCTGACGTGCATCATCCTCTACATGCTCGGCAGCGAGGAGATCAAGGGATTCGGGCTGACGCTGGGCATCGGCGTGTTCATCAACATCTTCACCGCGTATTTCGTCACGCGGATGTTCTTCGAGTTGATGGCCATGATCTCCATCCCGAGCGTGGTCATACGGTACCCGATCTATGCCGCAGTCGGCATTGCCGCCTTCGGCGCCGCCCTCTACGGTCTGGGGTACTGGTGGAACGAGGAGGCCATGCGCGAGCGATCCGTCCTGATGCACTTCGGTCAGGCGATCATGGAATTCGGCCCAGCCATCCTCGGCCTACTCATCCTGATGTGGCTCGCCCGCACGATCCACCGTGCTTTCCAGACTGGCGGCAAACCGCGGATCCCCATGCTCCGGCTGATCGGCTCACCCGCGGTCGATTGGGTCGGCAAGCGATACTACTTCTTCGGGTTGTCACTCTTGTTCGTGGTAGGCGGCCTCGCCTTGTTCTTCACGTCTGATCGCAAGAACCTCTACGACATCGAGTTTCTGGGCGGCGTTGCCGCGCAGATCGACCTCAAGGAGGGCAGCTCCTTTGCCCAAATGGACGACGCCATGAAACGTCAGGCGGCGATCTCCGAGCGACTCGCACAATCGGGTGCGACGCTTCGGGCGTACGGTGAGGCAATGGCAAACGCCACTGTGAGCGGGGAGGCTGACGACTTTGTCATCCACTCGCCAGGTGTTCCGGCCGCCAGGCTCGAACCGATCATCAAGGCCGTGCTGGACGACGTGCTCAGCACGGACGACAGGCAGCCGATCAAGTACGATGACCCCGCGGCCGAGACCGTTTCCATCAGGATCAAGACCTCGGCAAACATCAACCTCGATCAGATGAAGGCCATCGCCACCGGGGCGCTTGCCAGCCGATTCACCGAGGCGGGTGAGGCGATCGGCAGTGCCCAGGTGCAGGCGGTCCAAATGGTGGGCGAGCAGGCCAAAGAGGGAGAGTCGTTCGAGATCGTCACCCGTGAGGCCAGCAAGGAAGTGGTGGTCAGTGCCATCATGGAGACGCTTCAGGACGAGATCGACGTCCAGCCGGCCCTGACCTTCAAGCTCCTGCACGACCAGCGCGCCGGTGGCGGCAAGCCCTACTTCCCCATCGACACGGAGAATCCTCGCGCATTGGGCGTTCCGGGTATGACCGAAGCAGAGGCGCACAGCATCGATCTGGAAGGCTGGCAGGGGGGCGTAGCCATGGTCCTCGACGAGATCAAACCGCCTCAGAAGGTAGACGTGCTGGCCAACCGCCTGCGGGCCATGCGGCTCCAGCCGGAATTCGAGGCCTACGGCTGGCGCGAGTCGAGCGTCTTCGGGATGACGCCCGCCACTCCCGGCAGCGATCTCTACAAACGGATGTTGGTGGTCGTGGTGGACGAGAACTACCCACTCTATGATGAAGAAGGCGCGATCTCGTTCCCGTGGGAGCGGGACCTTGCCGAGAAAGAGGTGCAACTCCTCCAGGCCGCCCTGCAACGCCAGACGTCCTTGAGGCAGATCACACAGTTTGACAAGCAGGTCTCCGGCGAGGCCCAAATGGACGCCTACCTCGCCCTGGCGCTGAGCTGGCTGGTGATCATCGCCTACGTCTGGTTCCGGTTTGGAAACATTCGGTGGGGCCTGGCCGCCGTGATCGCCCTGATCCACGACGTGATCTTCGCTGCCGGCTGCATCGCGGCGACGTACTACATCGCCGACACGCCCATCGGAAAGGCCTTGATGCTCGACAAGTTCCGGATCGACCTCGGCCTGGTCGCCGCACTACTGACCGTCATCGGTTACTCGGTCAACGACACGATTGTCGTGTTCGACCGGATCCGCGAGAACCGCGGCCGCATGTCCGAAGTGACGCCCAAGATGGTCAATGACTCCGTCAGCCAGACGTTGTCCAGGACGGTGTTGACACTGTTGACCTCGTTGATCAGCGTGTTTATCATGTACGTATTCGGTGGCCCAGGCCTGCACGGTTTCACCTTTGTGTTGTTCGTGGGGCTTGCCGTCGGAACGTACAGTTCGATCGGCATCGCGAGTCAGTTCCTGATCCGACGCCGAGCCCTTACGGTGGCCTAGGTCCACATGGGAGGTGGTCCCGCACGTCAGGGAGGATGTCATGGGTACAGAAACGAGAATCGGCATCGTGACGGGCTTGGTGATCGTTGTCGTCGCCAGCGTCTATTTCTTCTACGGCAGGGATGCAAAGGAGGAAGGCTTCCTCGTCTCCACCGGCCCCAAGATCTCCGTGCCCCCGAAGATCCCGACCGACAGCGAATACAAAGCAGCCCCTTCGACATCCAGGGGTCATAAGCGCCCTGCGACGCCGTCTGCCCAACCGCGGAAGGCATTGCCCAACCCGAAGCGCTTCGCCCTGACCGACCGTCCGGAGCGCACGGGCGCCGCACCCGCTGGCGTTCCCAGAAGCCCGGTGCGGCGCGCGCCGCGCGCCGCCAACACCGGCCGCGACGGGCCGGTCTCGGGTGACAGCCGACGACCCGCCGGCCCCCATGTTGGCGGCAATGTCCCGTCTGACGCCGCAGAGCAGTCACCTCGCCGATCCGTCGTCACGGAGCCGTCGTCCACCCGCCCGCCAGCAGGCACGGGGCAACAGCCTGACCAGCCAGCCGGCACGCCCCCGACGAGCTTGGCCGACCGCCGCGCCTCGATCCCGCTTCGCACCGGGCCGTCTCAGCATCTGGTGGACGCCACCCAGTCAAACCTGGGCAGGGAGTCGGGTGATCCAGCGGGAACGAACGCAGTCACAGCAACGACAGGACGCCCGACCGCTTCCGGCGGTGATCGCGCGGCCGACAAGGCAACCTCCCCGTGGCCGAAGAAGCACGAGATCGCCGCTGGCGATACGCTCTCGGGGATCGCCGATCTCTACTACGGCGACGGCAGCCTATACCACCTCATTCTCCAGGCCAACCCGCAGGTCAATGATCCCCACGCCTTGAAGATCGGACAGGTCATCACGCTCCGTGCACCCCCCGAATCCGCGATCGCGAACTCCTCGGATGCGGCGGCCGGCCGTTCCGAATCGACCCGGCCCGGGACATCGAAGACCTATCGCGTTCGCCAGGGCGACACCTTCTATTCCATCGCCCACTCCCAACTTGGTACCGGTGCTCGCTGGAAGGAGATCTACGAACCCAACAGAGCGTTGGTGAAGAACGATCCCAAGCGCCTCAGGCCCGGCATGCTCATCAGGCTTCCATAGCGGCCCGTGGCAAAACTGTGGCACCGGCGCCAAAGCCGGTGGTCTTCGAGGTCAGGAACGGCGCTTCCGAGCTGCTGTTTTCCCCTGTACCACGGGCTGCTACAGCCGTTTAAGCTTGAGATTGCCTATGCCGCCGACGCCGATCGGAACCGCGACCGTGAGGGAGCGGTCAGCGTTCACCCTTGAGGAACGTC
>JAFGQA010000405.1 GCA_016935885.1 Phycisphaerae bacterium
AACCGGTCATCCCCGTCGGCCACAGGGGGCCGACGCTGCAACGAAGCGTCAATGGAGCATGCACGCTCAACCCTAAAACGCTCTAGCAGCCTGTGGCAAAACTGTGGCACCGGCTTCAGGACCGAGAAGGGATTCTCGGTCCAGCAATCGTAGTCGCGTTTCCGAACCGCTGTCTTCCCTTTTACCACGGGCTGCTAGACGTGTCATTTCCTGCTGGCCGTGGCAGAGAAGGTCAGGGCCATGAGTTGGAAGGCGATGCCGGCCAGCAGGCCGATTGTGGCGGTATCGGCGGAACCAGTCGTCCAGGCATAGAGGCCCCACCCGACCGCGCAGAGGGCAAACGCCTGGGCGATCGCGCCGGCGAGCTTCCCGATCGAGAAGTCGTCGTGCTCCTGTCCGCGGCGGATCATCCGCAATTCCTCGATGATTCGTTCGAGTTCGCCCCTGTTGCCGAGCGGGGGGGGGCGCCCGCTCGGGTCTGATTGGGCTGGCACATCGGCATTCGCAGTCTGAGGAGAGGAGACAGTCTGGGCCGTATTCCTACCTTGGTGGGCCGTGGGGCTTCCTGGAACCCCCCGGTGCGGCGCGGCGCCCTCGCCGACCGCCTCCGAATCACTGTCTACAGATTGAGGCGCCGGCCGAGCCGCAAGTTGAGGCGCCGTACCCGATCGATTCGCGGCGGCCTTAGGAGCTTGCCCCGTTGCCGCAGTCTGGGTCTGCGTCAGGATGAGATCCACGGCGGCGGAAAAACCGGGCGCAGAGAAATCGGCCCGGACGGACGTGCCCTCGGCGCCTTCGTCTCCCGATGACAACAGGATCGTGGTGCAGCCGGCGGCGCGGCCTGCCTGGATGTCTCGCTCCGAATCGCCGATCATCCATGACGCGCTCAGATCGAGGTCCATCTCCTTGGCGGCCAGTAGCAACATGCCTGGCTTGGGTTTCCGCAACTCACTGTCCAGGCGGTAGGCTTCCTCCACCGCATCGGGGCCGTCTAGATATGGACAGTAGTAAACCGCGTCCACACCGGTGCCTCGGGCCTGCAACAGGTCCTGCATCCGCTGATGAATGGAAGTCAACTGTTCTTCCGTGAGATAGCCCCGCGCGACACCGGACTGATTGGTGACCACGATGACGGGGTAGCCCGCCTGGCGAAGTCTGGCGACGCCCTCGGCGGTTTCGTCCAGTAGCTTGACCTGGTCAGGATCGCTGAGGTAACCGGGGTCCTCGATCAGTGTGTTGTCGCGATCGAGGAAGACCGCTGGTCTCGGTGTGCCGCTGGCCATGGACCGTGAACTCCGATGTCGGCGGTGTCACAGTGTATCACATCATGTTACATCATGTTAGGAGCCGCGCAGAAACAACGCAGACGGTTGACCCGCCTGCCCGCGGGCAGGTCCGCCAAACGGCAAGGCAGCAAGGCCAGCCCAATGGCACCATCGGTCATGTTACCCCCGCGCGACGCCTTACATCGTGTCTCATCATGGGTCCTGTGCTTCCTCAAAGCCGCGGGTCGTATGATAGACTGCCTTGTCAAAGAAGAGAGCGATGCGGCGGTTGAGCTCGAGGACGCGGTACACGTCGATAGGCTTCTCCCACGCGCCGTGACTCCGTGTGTACGTCCACACGTGCTTTCTGAGCAGGGTGAGCGAGCTGATCGTCTCGTGGATGGCGAAGCCCTGCGCCTTTCGCTCGCTGCCGAGCGTGCGGTAGAAGGCCCGCACCTCCTCGTCGGCCTCACGTCCCTTGAGCCATCTACCGAACTGGGAGATCGCCGTGAAGCCCCTGTCGAACAGCGCATCGGGATCTGTCTTCGCGTAGGATGCCGTGCTGGGGTTCGATCGTACCTCCGTGTGCCACAGGCGCGTCACCTCTGCCGCGTTATCCTGCACCATCGCCACCAGCGCGTCGGAGAGCATCTCCTGGCCCTCGTCGGACTGAAGCTCCTTGAAGGAGTCCTGAATGGCCCACTCCTCCTTGTGTGCCATCACGCAAAACCGGATGGCCTTCTCGTTGGAGTTGAATGCCAGCGGGGGAAGTTGGTCGAGACGGAAGTAGGAGATGGCCTCCGCGTCGTCGCCGGGCTGTTCGGCGCCGCCGGCCTTCTCGAGTTCGAACGTCACGATCAGCAGGTCCCCATAGAAATCGCTCTCGAAGGAGTCCGTGTCAAGCAGCCGCAGGACCCGGCCGTCGATCCCGGTTTCCTCCTGCAACTCGCGCCGGGCGGCTTTCGCGATGGTCTCACCGATCTCAGCAAAGCCGATCGGCAGGCACCACTGGCCCTTGTAAGGCTCGTTCTTGCGTTTGACCAGCAGGACCTCGCGGTTCTTGTTGAGCACCACTCCGGCGGCCACGGGGAGCGGGTTCTTGTAGAAGACCGTGCCGCATTCGGAGCAAACCTCCCGAGGCATATCCTCGATGGTCCGAGTGACGATGTCGCCGCCACACTGGGAACAATACCGTGCTTTCAATGGCATAACGGGCTCCGACACTGGAAGGCGGTGTCATTCTTCTCCACGACCACCTCGCCCAGGCGGGACAGCGAAGCCTCCGCGTGGTGGATCAACGCCGAGGGCAGGTTGTCGGCCTGAGCAGCGTCGGGGATCAGGAGCGGCAGTTTGAACTTGAGGTAGAGGAGGAGATCGTCCAGGTGCGCGGCCTTGAACCGCAGGGCATTATGATAATCGATCTGCGTGACCTGGCCAAACCACCGTTCAAGGTGGCTGCGGCCGTTTTCCGCCGAGAACTGCCGCATCAAGGCCAGCAGCCCCGACGCCGCCTCGGTCAGCCCGGCGGCCCGCAACAGGCCGAGGAAACTGCGATCACTGTGCGTCACGGTGAGAAACAGCCCGTGCGGGGCGAGGACCCGGGCCACCTCCGGAAGCACGTCCACAAAGAAGTACAGCGAGAAGGAGCATACCACCAGGTCGAAGCTCCGATCCGGCCAGGGGAGCCTCGAGCCGATCTGCATGCAATGGAAACGGGCCTCTCGCCCGGTGGCGGCCACTCTCTCCAGGAACGGTGCCTCATTGGACGGCCAGACATCGACGCCGACCACGCAGGCGCCGGGAGCGGCGCGCCGGGCCAACGCCTCCGCCATGAACCCGAACCCACAGCCCAGATCGAGAATGTTCCTGGCAAACGAAATGTCGAAATCGCGGAGAACGACCTCGCGGAGGTCCGTAGCATTGGTGGATCGCTGCCGGATGATGTCCGACACGGTCTCGTGGGCAGCGGGATACCGATACGGCCACAGCGATGAGGATGCCATAACTTCTTGATTATCGCATTGGCCGTGGCGAAGTGCAAAAGCGTCGCGGGCGACACCGGCCCGATGCGTCCGTGACACCCCCGGCGGCATTCGATTCTGGGTGCCGGGTGCCGGGTGCCACTGGCGGCTTGTCCGCCAGTGCGGTTTCTCTGGTGGGTGCATGGGGCATACACACTGGCATGCAAGTACGCGTTCGGCCTTCAAACGGGGTGGCATGGGTAACGAACGACACGCCCCACGGGGGCGGGTCGTTCATTACCCGTGAGAACAGGCTCGAATGGACGCCCACGGGTAAGCTCCGCCGCCGCTGGCGGCTCC
>JAFGQA010000406.1 GCA_016935885.1 Phycisphaerae bacterium
TCCGGTAGATGCCGTACGTGTCCTTGCCCGCCGCACCGGCCTCGCGCCGGAAGCAGGTCGACAACGCCGCGACCTTGATCGGCAGGTTTGCCTCGTCCAGGATCTCGTCCCCGTGCATGGCGGTCAACGAGACCTCCGCCGTGCCTACCAGCGACTTCTCGTCGCGCTCGCAACGGTACGCCTGCTCCTCGCCGCCGGGATAGTAGCCCGTGCCGTACATCATCTCGTCGCGAACCAGCACCGGCACCGTGACCGGCTCGTATCCACGCGACGCGATCGTGTCCACGGCCAGCCGCAGGACGGCCTGGTGCATCAGCGTGCCCGCCCCGCGAAGCAGATAGTTCCGCGAGCCGGCCAGCTTCACGCCGCGCTCGATGTCGATGATGCCCAGCGCCGTGCCCAGTTCCACGTGGTCCTTGGGCTCGAAGTCGAACTTGCGAACCTCGCCGACGCGCTGCACCTCGACGTTGTCCGACTCGTCCTTGCCAACCGGCGTCTTCTCCGACGGCACCTGCGGCACGGTCAGCATCAACGCCTTGAACTCCTCCGCGACCCGGTTGGCTTCGTCCTCCAGCTCCTTGATCCGCCGCTTGACCTCCGCGGACTCGGCCTGGATCCGATCGCCATCGGCCTTCAACTCCTCGGCGGTCCGTCCCTCGTCCAGTGCCTTCTGATACCACTTGCTTTTGGGGTTTCTGTACAGCGCGACCTGACCGCTGAGTTCCCGGCTCTTACTGCGGAGCGCGTCGGTCTCCTGCTGGATGCCGCGCCGTCGGGCGTCGACGTCCAAAAGCCGGTCGAGGTCACACGCAATGGCCTTCGCCTCGCAGGCCGCCCGGACCTTGTCCACGTTCTCCCGGATGAATTTCATGTCAAGCATTGCTCGTCCACACTCCCTGACAGGCAACCCAAAAAACGCCGCGAGCTCCAGCCCGCACGGCCATCCGCAGTGAAAGACGATCTCGCCTTCTGGGGCACAGCGCGGGCTGAAGCCCACGGCTCCTCGCTCCTCAAAGAAACGGATCGCACCCACTTCGCCGGGGCCGTCTCACCGGGAATGATACGAGATTCTTGCGGGAAACAAAGCGACGCTGCTCGATAACATGGGTATAACACATAGACGTGCGTTGGCGCGGGGTCGGCCGGGGCAGGCTGTGTGCCTCGGGCAGACGTGCCAAGCCAGGCCGCGAAGCAAGCCTGCGTCCGGTATCCAAGGTTTACGGGAGATCCTTCATGCGACTGCCATTCTGGAAGATCGGGCTATTCTGTGCCGCGTTGTGGGGTGCGGCCGGCGCGAATTGCGGCGGGACCGCGTTGCCGTTCCCCAAGACCGCATTCTGGACTATCCGAACCGTTAATGACGACGCCAGTATTCGCCCCGCGGCGGTTGCCGTGGCCGACTTCGATGGTGATGACCTGTTGGACGTCGTCGCCGGTTACCCCGGCGTGCACACGGCCGACGACACAGCCACGGCCGCTGTCTTCATCTTCTTTCGGGCCGACGGGGACAACTTCACCGCGGTCCAACTGGCCAGCAGCGATGACTTGAGCGGCCTGGCCGCCGTGGCCGTCGCGGATATGGACGCCGACGAGCACAGCGACATCATCGCCGCCTGCGACGGGCGATTGGTCTATCTCCACAGTCCGGCGGATCCGCGACAGGCCGCCGACTGGACGTTCAGCACGATCGAACAATCCACCGGTGAGGACATCCATCAATGGAACGACGTTGCGGTGGGCGACATCGACCGGCAGGGCGGCCCGGACATCGTTGCCTGCAACGCCGACATCGGTCGTCTGTGTTGGTTCCAGAGCCCCGCTGATCCCACCTCCGGCACCGGTTGGGTCCGCGTCGACATCGACACCACGACCCGCGCCGGCGCCGCGTCGATCGCGCTGGGGAATATCGCCGGTGGCGCGGGCCGGATCGACATCTATTCAACCGCCCCCAGCGAGGCAACTGCCCGGGTGGCGTGGTACCAGAATCCATCCAACCCGGTTGCCGACGCCTGGGTCAAGACCGCCATCGGCAACCTGAGCAGCGCCACGCGCATCGCCGTTGGCGACCTGAACGGCGACAGTCATGACGACGTCGTCGTGACCAATCCGGCCAACAACCAGGTGGGCTGGTACATCAAACCGACGGACCCGACAACGAGCTGGACCGGCTATCTCCTCACCCAATACGCGTCGAACACGCCGACCGATGTCAAGATCGCCGACATCGACGGCAACAACCAGCTTGATGTCGTCGTCGCCACGGAGAACGCCGGCACGCTCCGCTGGTTCACGCCGTACGACATGAACGACCAGACCCTCCAATGGGGCGAGAACAACCTCCAGGACTTGACGGTGAACGTCTACCGCGTTGCCCTCGGCGATATGGACGGCGATAACCGCCCCGACGTCGTTGCAGCGCTGCGCGGCACAACGACCGATCTGGACGGCGTCGCGTGGCTCGAGAACCCCGAGCCGTAGGAGGTCATCCCGATACCGTCTGCGGCACCACCGTCTTTGTGTCCACACCGCCGAGACGGCGGTGCCACAGGTGCCTCCAACCGTGAAGTGCCTTAGGCGTCGCGAGAAAACAACATGATCGATTGCGCCGCTTGGCCGGCCTGCCGGCTTGCCGTTTGGCGGATCAACCGTTTAAGTTGTTTCTGCGCAGCTCCTTAGTCATGTCGCAAGGCTTCAATCGGATTCAGCGATGACGCCCGGCGAGCGGGCAAGAAGCCGAATAGCACCCCCACGCCCGCACTGAAGGCGAAGGCGACCAACACGATCATCGGCGACATCAGCGGGACGACGCCGATCGCGTTGGCGATGTACCACGCCCCCAGGACACCCAGGACGATGCCTACCGAGCCACCGGCGCTGGAGATCACCGCCGCTTCCACCAGGAACTGCCGGTTGATCGCCTTCGTCGACGCGCCGATCGCCATACGCACGCCGATCTCGCGGGTCCGCTCAGTCACCGCCACCAGCATGATGTTCATGATCCCAACGCCGCCGACCGCGAGGCTGACCAGGGCGAGGAAGAACATCAGCAACGTCATCTGGTTGCTGATCTCCCGGGCCTGTTCCTCCTTCTCCTTGAGCGTGGTCACCCGGAAGTCGTCCTCGTCCGTCTCGGCGAGCTTGTGTCGCTGGCGCAACAGGGCGCTGATCTGATCGACACCCTGCTCAACCTCCTCGTCGCTGGTGGCCGAGGCCACGATGGCGATCGGATGCTTGGCACCCAATAGGTCGCGCAACATGATCGGCAACGGGATCACAATCGTGTTGTCCTCGTCGATGTTGAGTGGGTTCACGCCCTTGGCCTCGAGTATCCCAACCACCTTGAACGTAAGCTGGCCGATGCGGACGTTGCGGTTGATCGGGTTGCGGTCGCCAAACAGATCCCTCAACGCGGTCTGACCGATCAGACAGACCCGCCGGGGGGCGATGATGTCAAACGGTTCAAGATCCCGGCCTTCCGTGACAGACCAGTTTCGAATCGCCGTGTATCTGTCCGTGGCCCCGCTGACGGTCACGACGGCATTGCTCGTTTCGCTGACGACCTGGAATTCGCCTGGCTGCATCCCCGAGGCCAGCGAGACCGCGTCGCACTCGAGTTCGATCGCCTCGGTGTCGGCTCGTGTGAGATTGCTGCCGCCCAGGCCGCGTGCGGGTCCCGTCTTCCGCGTATCCCGACTGCCGACGATGATCATGTTCTTGCCGGCCTTGCGGATGTCGTCAATCAGCGAGTCCTTTACACCCTGGACGACGCTCACGCAGATGATGACCACCGAGACGCCCATGATCATGCCGATCATGGTCAGAAAGCTGCGTAGCTTGTGCCGCCACAACTCGCGCAGGCCCATCTTGAAGCATTCGATCCAGAGCGTAAACATGATCGATCAGGTCCCAGTTCCTGGTGGCCGCGCGGGCTGCGGCCCAAGGCTCGTCGGGACGGCCAGGGCGCGGACGTCCGGCACCTCCGGACCGCCGCACCTCGGTGTCGGTTGGTCGGTGATGATCTCGCCGTCGCGCAACACGATCACCCGCTGGGCGAACTCCGCAATGCCTGGGTCATGCGTGACCATGATGATGGTCAGCTTCTCCACCTCATGCAACTCCTTGAGGATGTGCATGATCTCGTGGCTGGTGTGTGTGTCGAGGTTGCCCGTCGGCTCGTCCGCCAGGATCATCCGCGGTGCGTTCACCAGCGCCCGGGCGATCGCGACGCGCTGCTGCTGGCCGCCGGAAAGCTGCGATGGCAGGTGATGCGATCGATCGGCAAGGTCCACCTTCCTCATCGCGGCCATTGCTGCTTCAGTGCGTCGCCGCGCCGGCACGCCGGCGTAGACCATCGGTAGCTCGCAGTTCTCCAACGCCGTACTGCGATTCAGCAGGTTGAAATTCTGGAAGATGAATCCGATGTAGGAGTTCCTCACCCTTGCCAGGTCATCCCGGCTGAGCGCGCTGGTAATCTGTCCGGCAAGCCGATACGTGCCCCTCGTCGGCACGTCCAGCGCGCCGAGGATGTTCAGCAAGGTGGACTTGCCCGACCCGCTCGCCCCCATGCAGGCGACGTACTGTCCGTCGGAGATGTCGACGTCCAGGCCCCGCAGTGCATGGACGGGGTTGTCGCCGGCATCATAGACCTTGTGCAGCCCACGCAACGCGACCACGACCTTGACGTCCGCATCGTCGATGGTCGAGACGATCTTGTCGGTTGCGGTTTCGAGCGTGTTCGTCATGTACGCTAAAGGCTGCGGTTGCCCGGATCGGCCAGCTTCAACGCATCCTTGAAGCTGAAGCCGGACTTGGTCTTGTCGATGAATTTCTTGGCGAACGTGTCCCCGGGCCCCGCGCCGGCCAAGATCTCCGTGCTGATGTTGTCCGTCACGCCGACCCACAGCGGAACGACGATCCATTCTTGCCGCTCGTCCAGGTACCGCCACGCATAGGCCTTGGAGCAATAGGCGGCCTTCTCCCCGTTCATATCGACGGTCGGCTTGCCGAGCCAGACGGCCTCTTCCTTCATGGCCCGCTGCTCCTCCAGCGGGATCGGCGGCTTGAAGCGCAAGGCCACGTTCGAGATCTGCGGCACGGCTGGCTTGCTGACGCACTCGATCTCGACGTTCACCGACAAGCCCGGTATCAGAGTGTGCCTCTCGTCGTTCTCAACCTCGAAAACAACCGTATACGTCACCACGTTCTGCACGATGTCTGGCTGATTGTGCCGGTGCAGGATCCGGCCCTCGAAGGGTATCGACTGCCGCGCTTCGACCGTGAAACACGCCGGCTGCCCAACAAAAACATGGTATATGTCTGATTCGCTTACCTTCGCGCTGACCTGCATCCGTTCCAGGCTCGGGGCCAGCAAGTACAGGAGCGGCGCATGAAGCGCGGCAACGACCGTCTGCCCCACGTCCATGTAACGTTTCAGGACGATTCCGTCGATCGGAGAGGTGATCGTGCAACGATCCACGCGGGCGCCCGTGAAATTCACACGCGCCTCCGCCAGTTCCAGTGTCGCCTCCGCCTGCTGGATCGCCTCCTTGGCCGCATCGAGCACGAACTTCTCGTTGTTGACGGCCATCTCGTGCGTCGCTTCCAACGCCGTCACCGCAGCCTTTGCCCGCTGCCATACCGATTTGCGCAGAACCCACTCCGTCTCCGTCGCATCCCCGTTCTGATACAGCTTATCCGTTCGCTGCCACTGGTACTCCGCCTCCATCAGTGCCGCCTCGGCCTCCTGCCTCCTCGCCAGGGCCTGCTTCGTCAATACAGGCAGATTCGCCGTCTGCTCCGCCAACGCCAGCCGCGCGCTGGCCAACGCACTCTGGGCCTTGATATGGTCGGCTTGGCTTTGCCGGTGCTCCGCCTCTGCCAGCTCCGGGTCGATCCGCGCGATCACCTGGCCTTTCTTGACCGGCTCATCATTGTCAACCGCCAGTTCAATGATCTTCCCCGTCACCTCACAGCCGACCTGAACCGTCGCCAACGGCTCCACCGTCCCGCTCGTCTCGATCGTCATCGTGATCGGCGCCGACTCCACTGTCGTCGTCAGAACCTCGAAGTCCACCTTCCCGCCACCCAGGGCCCACCACGCGGACCCGCCGGCAACCACAATGACTATCGCTACCACGCCCAACCAGCCGCGCATCTGCTCGCCCTTCTCGTATCTCGTGAAGCGTGTCTCGTCACGGCGCTTTGTGCTTCGCGAGCCGCGCTTCATCATTCACAATGTGCGGCGCTATGTACTTTTGCACAAACCGGTGATTCGTGCAGTCCGCATGACCCCCCGTCCAACCGTACGCCGCGTGTTCGCTGCGCCGCGCAATATTCACAATCCGTTCGCCTGATGAGCCAGCCCGACGAAGTCCGACGAGTCCCGCCGAGTCGTCAAACGTGCCATCGATCGTGCCCAGCGCCCGAACCGGCCCGGACAATACCGGGTCCGTCGACGTACAGAACACGTAGATCTTGCCCTTCATGTTCTTCAACGCCTTGCTCGTGTCGTACTTGCTCGAAAGGCTCGACCCCAGCATCACGAAGTTGTCCACCTTGTACGGCGGTTCGACGTTCTCGATCGCCCAAACCCCCACGCCCGTCCCCGCCGAAAGCGCGATGATGTTTGCCTCCGCATCCGGATGCTTCTTCAGGTACGACGTGATCTGGTGCCCCAGCGCCGCCCCCGAGCCCTTCGCGATGAAACGAAAGGTCTGGTCCAACGCTGGATTGAACGTCAACGACCAGCGATGGTTTGTCACGGCGCCTTTGTATCCTCCCGCCTCCAGCCCGCGTGGCACGTCCAGAACACCGAACCCCCAGTTCCCCGCTCCGTCGATGTACCACGTGTGCCCGTACCGCTCCCGCGGATCCGCACACCCGGTAAGCAGCATCAGTATCAAAGGACTGAATGCGACCAAGGCGGGAACACGAAATATGAATGACCGAATGCGACCAAGGCGGGAGCATGGAGGATGATGAAGCATGTGGGATGCCCGAGAACGAAAGACGAAGAACGAACGGCGAACCTCTGCCCGCCCCGCTCCACTTCCAATCCTACCACGTCCGTCATTTATCGTTCCACTTTCATCCTTCATCCTTCATCCTCTGCTTCAACGGCCGCTCATCGTACAGCCGGCTCGCGAGCCGCCAACCGTGCTCCTTGTCCCACACCATGTCGATCCGATATCGACGCACTACCGAACCTGCCCGCCTGGCCACTTCCATCACGACCCTGTTCCCCTCTTTCGTCTCCTCACAGGACAACGCCCGACACTCCGCAACCTCTCGCATCACATCTCCCGCCAACTCGTCCGACACGACACGACCCTGCCCCGCCTTGGCCGCGCCGGCGTCGGCCTTTACGAGCACCGGGGAGATCCGGCCGCGCACAAACTCAACGTCGCCGCTGAGTGACCGACCACGAAGCTCGTCGAATACCTCCATCGGGTCCGGCCGTGCCTGTGCCGAACACCCTTGCAGCGACCCGCAGAAGCACACGACCAACGGCAGGATCAGCAGGATGAAAGCCGGAAGTCGAAAGCCGAAATCGCGGAATCTGAAACCACGAAAGCCGAAAACCGTGATCCCTGATCCCCGGAACCACTTACGATCTGTCCCAACTGCACGTCTCGCGTTCAACGCAGACCTCCTTTCACAAAGCGTGAAGCGCCAGACGAGATACGCTTCACGAGCCACGCTTCACGAGCCTCTGCAACCGCCCCAGCAGTCCCAACGCATCCAGCGGCGTCGTCCGGTCGAGCTCCACGGCATCCACGGCGTCAACCAATTCACGCCACCAGTCGGGCATCGGCTCCAGGTCGGAAAACAGCAGTGCTTGACACGGCTGTTTCAAGGACTTGCCCTCCGCCGCAAGGCCACCGCTGCGAGACTTTCCCTCGAAGTGTCGCTCCAATTCCGCAAGAACCGCCTCGCTTCGCCTCAACACCGATGCCGGCAGCCCGGCCATCGCCGCAACATGGACCCCGTAGCTCCGGTCCGTCGCGCCGGGCGTGATCTTGTGCAGGAACACAACGTCCCGCCCGGCCCCCTCGGGCCGAAGCTGCTCACGCACCGCGACGTTGTAGTTCGCCACGCCCGGCAGTTGCTCGGCCAGTTCCGTCAATTCGTGATAGTGCGTCGCGAACAACGTCCGGCAGCCAATCCGCCCAGCAATATGTTCGGTGATCGCCCACGCCAACGCCAGGCCGTCGTACGTGCTCGTCCCCCGGCCGATCTCGTCCAGGATCACAAGCGACCCCGCCGTCGCATTGTTCAGGATCCGAGCCGTCTCCAACATCTCGACCATAAACGTCGAATGTCCCCGGGCAAGCTCGTCGCTTGCCCCTACACGGGCGAAAATCCGGTCGACCGGGCTCCACCGCATAGACTTCGCCGGAACATAGCTGCCCGTTTGCGCAAGCAGCACCAACAACGCCACCTGGCGGATGTAGGTCGACTTGCCCGCCATGTTCGGGCCTGTGATTACGAGCAACCGATCGCCCTCGGGCGCTAGCAAGCAGTCGTTCGGCACGAAGCGCTCCGCCAGCGTGACGTCGAGCACCGGGTGCCGACCGTCGACAATCTCCAAAACAATCGACGATTGACGATGATCGACCAGTTCCGGCCGGCAGTAGTCCCGCCGACGCGATAGCTCCGCCAATGAACACAGGACGTCCAGCGTCGCAATCGCCTCCGCCGTGGCTTGCACCCGGGGGAGATCCGCCGCCGCCCGGCGCCGAATCCCGTCAAACAGCTCCAACTCAAGCTGCTTTGCCTTGTCCACCGCGCCGAGGACCTCGTTCTCGTGCCGCTTCAAGTCCTCGGTAATGTACCGCTCGGCGTTGCGGATCGTCTGCTTACGCACATACTCCGCCGGCACCTTGTCCCGGTGCGTGTGCGTAACCTCGATGTAGTACCCGAAAACCGAGTTGTAGCCAACCTTCAACGTCGGGATCGCCGTCCGCTCCACCTCCCGCGCCTGGAACTCCGCCAGCCAACGACCACCCGCCCGACCCACCTCCCGCAGCCGATCCAATTCCTCGTCATAACCATCCGCGATGAAGCCCCCGCCCCGAAGCACCGGCGGCGCATCCTCCTTCAACGCCTTGCTCAAGAAACCCGCCAACTCCTCGTGACCACCCAGTGCCTCCGTTAACAGCCCCAAAAGACATCCCTTCTCAGGTGTAAGGCGTGTTTCGTCCGACGCTTCACGCCTCACAAACGACGCTTCACGCTTCACGAACGACGCTTCACGAGGCTTGCCGTTTGGCGGATTCAACGCCGACGATTCACTGTGCCGTTCAGCATCCCCAATCCCCAATCCCCAATCCTCGACCCGCGTTTCTTCCGCCAGCTTCGCGCACCCACCCAACGCACGCCCCAGCGCCACCATGTCCCGCGGCGACGCCCGGCCCACGCCCAGCCGCGCCGCGATCCGTTCGATATCTCCCATCTCCCGCAGGTGCTCACGCATCCGACGCAGCCGATCTGGCTGCCCACGCAACTCCGCGATCGCATCCTGCCTCGACCGAATCTCCTCCTCATCGCGAAGCGGAAAACAAAGCCACGCACGAAGGCGACGCGAACCCATCGGATTCACCGTCATGTCGATCGCGCCCAACAGAGAGCCAGCCCTGCTCCCATCCCGCCCTTGACCACCCCTCGCCGCCGCCCAGGGGCTGTCAAGGGGCCGCTCCACCTCCAGCGACCGCAACGCCACCTGATCGATGATGACGGAGCGGTCCGACCGACGAGGAACGATCTTCAGAATGTGCGCCAACGCCGACTGTGACACCGGCCCCTTGCCCGTGGAATACCGGCGAGATTCCGGCGACACCCTCTGCGTTTCCTTCAGATAATCAACCACCGCCGCGGCAGCGCACAGCGAGGCATCGAAGCTGTCAAAGCCAAACCCCGCGAGGCTCGAGACCCCGAAATGATCGCACAATGCCCGCTCTGCCATGTGCGCATCGAACACGTGCGCCGGCCGAACAGTCACTACCAAGCCCAGCCCATCCTGAAGGCCCTCCAGCAGCGCCCGCCGCGCGGTTGGAGCCTGGGGATGGTGGTTGGGAGGTTGACGATCGACGGTCGACGAGGTGGCCGGCTTGCCGTTTTGCAAATCGCCGTTCGTCATCCGCTCTTCGCTCTCCGCCGGTGACCATCCGCCATCCGCTATCCCCGCCTCCGGCACCAACACCTCCGCAGGCCGAAGCCGGGCCAGTTCATCCCCCAACGCCGCCGCCGGAACCACCTGCGCAAAAAAACGCCCGCTCGCCAACTCGACACAGGCCAGACCCACCTTGTGCCATTGGCTGTCAGCCGGTGCCGCACCATCGGGACACAACGCCACCAAGTAGTTGTCGCCCCGCTCGTCAAGCAGCGCCTCGTCGGTCAACGTCCCAGGCGTGATCACACGCTCGACGCGGCGCTTCACAACGCCCTTAGCAAGCCTCGGATCTTCCACCTGCTCGCTGATCGCCACCTTGTAGCCCGCCCGGACGAGCTTCGCGATATACCCGTCCACCGCGTGGTACGGCACACCGGCCAACGGAATCGGCTCCTTGCTGCCCTTGTTCCGCGAGGTCAGCGTCAGCCCAAGTACCCGCGAGACCGTCTTGGCGTCCTCGTAAAACGTCTCGTAGAAATCGCCCATCCGAAACAGGAGGATCGCATCACCCACTTCGGTCTTCTGCTCGAGATACTGCCGCATCGCGGGCGTCAGCGAGGGTTTCACACCGGCCTTCACGTTCCCACCGCCAGCCGTACAGACAGTCCGCTCGGCAGGGGGCGTCGTCGATCGTGTGGGAACACCCGAATTCATCGACATCTTTCCGGTCCGCTTGGACTCAGCGTGTGGAAGCCTATCTTGACGTAAGCGGCGTGGTAGACTGTGGCACCGCCGTCCCGGCGGTGCGGGCACAGGCGGGACGCCCGCGCCACAGGACCCGCTGGAACAGGCCCCAAGCCGGAACTGTAGGCAATTCCATACAACCTGACAAGGCGCTTGCCAGCCGATGGCGTTTCCGCGGGTGCATGACAGTTTGGGCGGGTGCCACTGGCAGCTTGCCTGCCAGTGTGTATGCCCCACGCGCCCACCGGAGAGACCGCACGGGCGGACAAACCGCCCGTGGCACCCAGAATCGAATGCCGCCGGAAGTGTCACGGACCCCGCTTTCTCCCACACGAAATCTGCCCGCGCCAGTGCAAGGCGTGATTGTTAGAATGCACCGCCAAGTCGGCGAATCCGCCGTAACCGCGGTTGTACCAGGCCAACATAGGATTAGCTCCATTCCGACACCACACCACATGACCCGAACCGGCCACAACGAGGAATGGCAACGCTACGCCGTTATCTGCACCGCGATCATCACGCTCTGCATCATCCTCAAGCTTCCTACGCTGTTCCTCCAACACCTGGAATACGATGAACAGATCTACTGGGCGCTAACCACGAACTGGCTCGAAACCGGCTCCTACTGCCTCCGCGGCACGAGCATCCTGGCCGAGTTGCCTCAGTCGGTGTATGACCGCCCGCTGTTCCACCATCCGCCGTTGTTCTCAATCTTGCTGGCTCCCTTCGTTGCAGCGGACAGCCCTCGCGCCGCGATCCTGATCTCCTGGCTGGGCCACGTCCTCGCCATCGTCGGCGTCGCCATGATCTGCTGGACCGGCCGTCGGCGATCTTGGGGTGGCGCACACTTCCTGCTGTGGCTTCCCGTGCTGGCGGTCGCCCTCGACCCAATCCTCACGTTCTGCTCGCGCAAGCTGTGGCTCGACGACCTGGTCGGCGGGCTGGCGGCCTTGTCGATGGGCCTCCTGTCGTTGGCGGCCGCGCGAAAGCACGCCGCCTGGGCGGCGGCGGGCGGAGCGGCGCTCGGCCTGGCCTCACTGACCAAGCTGCCAGCCTTGATCCTCGTCCCGGCTGCTGGGCTCCTGCTGTGGTTGGCCACGCAGGACAACGCCCGTGCTCGATGGCGTCTGCTGCTCGCGTGTGCGGTCCCGGTCGTGCTGCTGCTCGTGCCGTGGTTCGCCGTGTTCTACGCACATTACGGAACGCTCCTGCCGAACTGGATTCGCCCCGATCCGGTGATGATTGAGACCAGTGGCCTGGTCCGGCGCGCAGTGTCACAGCCGTGGCACTACTATCTCACCGAGTCCGTGATGGTTGCTCCCGTTGTGTTCGTGGTGCTGGTCGGATACATCGCCCGGCGTGGTCGCGTGTGGTCGGCGGCGTGGGGCGTACCGCTCGTCTGGGTCACGTTCGCTGTGGTCGGGCTGGCGGTCCTCGGGCTGCGCGGACAGGGCATGCAGCTCCGGTTCCTGACCATCGCCGCTCCGGGATTGTATGCGATGCTGGCGGCGCTGCTTGCCCGCGTCCACCCGAAACGCTCAATCCTGCCCCTCGCGGCGCTGCTGACGGTGATATACGGTGCCATAAATGTGGGCTTCTACCTGAATCCATTCGGCCAGCAATTCGACGAGATTGTCTCCCTGCCCGTACTGTTATGGAACATGTCAAGCCACAGTCCGTGATCGTCGCCGGCGATGCCCGAGCCCGCAGATCCCGATCCCTACGTCTCATCGGCGATCACTCGCCGGCGCATCCGGGCCGCCATAGCGCAAGCGAAGTCAGCCAGCCCACGGTAGGCGAGCGCCCGGTAGGGGGACACCAATGAACGGGCAGCCGACGCACCGGATGCCATGGATCGTCGCGGCCGCGACGACCGTCGCCGGGGCCGTGGCACTTGCCTCCGGACAAACCGAACCGTGGGCCGGCCTCCTCGTCCTGCTTGCGTGTCACCTGCCGATCCTGCTCGGCGCGTGGTGCCTCGCCGGGCGACTGACCGCTCGCCGGGTCGATCGCGGCTCCTCGGCGAGCGAACTCGTCCTGACCGGCCAGACCTACTTCGCAAGCCTGGTTGTCCTTGGACTGGTCCTCGGCCACATCGGGCTGTTGACCCGCCCGGCAACACTGATCTCCGCCGGCCTGCTCGGACTCGCCATGATGTGGACCGGCCGCCGTTTCGCCTTCCTGCCGGTTGGTCGCCTATACCGTTATCAGGAGAAACCTTCGAGTTTAGCGAAGAAAACTGTGGCACCGGCGTCTCGCCGGTGGGGACACAGGCGGGACGCCTGTGCCACAGTTTGGCTGCGGGCAAAGGCCGCCCTACGGCGATCCCGCCTCGCCGCCGCGACGACATCCGCACCTCCGGACGCGGCGCCGAAGTCCGTAGCCCACAATCCGCGGTTCCCGACGAAGGTCCCGTTCGTGATCTTGGTCCTGATCGTCGTCGCCGCCGCGGTCGCCTGGAAAAGCCTCGCAGATCCCACCTACGAGTACGACGTCCTGACGTACCATCTGATGTTCCCCGCGCGCTGGACACAGGACGCCGCCATCTCCATCGTCCCGACCTGGTTCGGCGACCCGGCCCCAGCCTATGCCCCGTCCACCACCGAGGTCTATTACACCTGGCTGATGCTGCCCATGGGCGAGGACCTCGTCGCTCGCGGCGGCCAGTTCCCGTTCTGGATACTGCTCCTCGCCGCGGCACACGCCCTCGGTCGCGAACTGGGCCTCCGCCCCCGAGAGCGCTCCTGGGCGTGCTTGGCCCTCGCGCTACTCCCTGCGATCACGGCCCAGGCCGCCACGGCGATGGTCGACGTCGCCTTCACGGCCCATCTGCTCTCCACCGCCATGTTCGCCCTGCGCGCTAGCCGGACGAGGCGCACCGCCGATGGCGTCGGTCTGATCCTTGCCATCGGTCTGTTGCTGGGAGCCAAGTTCATTGCCATCGCCTACTTGACCGCGCTGTCGCCGCTCCTCATCTGGGCATTCTGGCGACTCCTTCGCCTGCCAACCAAGCCGTGGAGCTGGCGAGGACTGCGCCTGCCTGCCGATCGCTACAGCAGGCCGGTCTTGATCCTGACCACCATGGCCGCCGCCTGGATCGGCGGTTTTTGGTACGCCCGAAACTGGGCCGTTACCGGCAATCCCGTCTATCCCCTCGAAGTCAAACTCGGCTCGACGGTCGTGTTCGGCGGCGCCTACGGTCGCCCGCAGATGGAGAACTCGATCTTCAACGTCCGCCGCCGGACCCAGCCGGACGCGCTCGGACAAACGCTATGGGAGGCCGTCCATTCGCCCCACATGCCATGGCCGTCTCGTGACGAACAGGGCTTCACAGCCGCCTTCCGCTACTGGTATCTCGGACCAGTAGGCCTGATCGCCGTGCTGTTCACCGTCGCCGCCATCTCCGTCGCCCGACGAGCGCCTTCTCGCACGCCGCGGCTGCTGTTTTACATCTGCGTCGTCGCGATGTTCCTCGTCTTCTGGTATGTGCTGCCGTTCCAACAGCCACGATTCGCCTGGGGACCGATCGCGGCCGCCCTCATCGGCGCCACGGCCGTCGCACGGCTCCATCGGCGGGCACCGCTTGTCCTCCTCCTGCTTGGCATTGCTGCGTGGGCGATCTTCTTCACGGAAGACCTGCGGGAAGGCTTCGCGATTCCCGCGCCAGCCTGGATTACGGCATTCCTGTTGGCTGGCGCCTGGATGCTCGTCCACCGCGTGCGCAGCTCGACGACGGCGTGGCTTCTGGGGGCGGTGGCCTTGCTGTTCGCCTGCATCCTGGGCGTTGCCTCGACAAGCAATGGCTCGCGAACGCGCGCCCTGGCAGACCCACGGTTCTTCCCCGCGGCCTGGCCCTGGATCGATCAGAACCTGCACAACGTCACCATCGCCTACGCGGGCAACAACGTGCCGTATTTCCTGTGCGGCCGGCGACTGGAAAACCGCGTCCTTTACGTCCCGGCCCGACAGCCTTCAGACGGCAAATACCACTATTTCGCTTCCTTGCCGGAGACCCTCGCCCTTGGCGCCCCAAACACCTCCGAGCCGGCCTTCGATCGCTTCATCATGGACCCGGCGACGTGGCTGGATAACCTCCGCGCTCTCGGCGTCGATTACGTTCTGGTCAATCCTCTGTTTCCAAACCTTCTGCCGAACTACCGCCACGACCCACAGGGCTTCCCCATCGAGCGCGAGTGGCTCGACAGCCTCTGTAAGGCCCCACCCGGCACGGAACCGGCCGCCCACTGCCGCGTGTTCGAGCAGGACGGCGTCCGTCTCTACAAGCTCGACCTCGATGCGATCGACGCCTTCCCACCGCGCCTACGCCGCGTCATCCGCGACGAAACCGACGCCATTGACAGGCTGCATCAGGACGGCCCACGCGCGGGGCAGCCGATACGCGACTATCCCCACGCCCGCCGTATCATCGAGCAGGCTGGCCTTCGCCTCCTCGAACCCTGACCCCGCGTCTTCGTCCCGCCCCGCCCCGCAGAAGAACCTCACACCAGTGCCACCTTGTTTGGCACTCCCGGACAACAGCCCCCTTGTTACATGGGCCCCATCCGTCAGGCTGCCCAACCGGGCTAGTCATGGTGTTCTGGCATGGGAAGCGGAAGCCGGCTTGATGGGTCCGTGCGACCCTTCGACCTTGCGGGCGGCAGGCAAAGATGAGTTGAACCCCGACCACCTTGTCTGTCGCCCTTTTTCGGCCTTCGGCCGGTGTACGCCTACGCTAACGCCTGACAGCCTCGGCAAACCACCGCCTCTGGCGGTGAGGATTGACAGGGGTCTGCCGTTTCAGCGATTTGTGGTACGCGCCGCGCACATGGTGTGCGGTCCGGAGAGTGGGGTTCGCTCCGGCCCCAACGGGGCCAGGGATCGTAGCCGGGGGTGGAGCGAAGCGAAACCCCCGGCTGCCGGGCTGCCTGTTCACCCCAGCCCCGAAGGGACGCCGGAAGTGTCACCGCCGTGACACCTGTCGCCTCCGCCCCATTCGGGGCGGAAGGTTGATGATCGCGATCCGCAACCACGGGTTTCGCTTCGCTTCACCAGTGGCTAACAGCCCGTGGTAGAAGGGAAAACAGCGTTTCGGAAACGCCGCTTTTGACCGTGAAAACCACCGGCGAGACGCCGGTGCCACAGTTTTGCCACGGGCTGCTAAAGCATCTCACGGTTGGATGCACCTGTGGCACCGCTGCACCTGTGGCACCGCCGTCTCGGCGGTGGATTAACGGGCTTTGGCGCCCGTGCCACAGTCGCAGGCAAGCGTGAATTGCCCTACCATCCTCCGCCCCATCCGGAGCCGAGATGATCGCCAAACCCCAATCCGGGCGGGCCTGACCGCCGGTTCCTTTCAGGGGCCTTCCTCATACCACCGGCTCTGCCGGTGGCTGCTGTTTCCGCAGCTTCCACCGGACTACTACGAGCGGCCTTCCACAACCGCCCCTGCGCGAGAAGCCACGAGGTCTGAGGCCGACGGCTCATCTCCTCGACAGCGGCTCAGTTCGGGAGTGATTGGGTCGATTCAGCGGCGATGTCCGGCTTGCCGGCCTGACCGACGGCTTGCCTCCTCGACAAGTCGTGCGGCCCGTGTCCTTGCCGCGGCAGGCATGGTGAAGTCGCCGTTCAACTGGGCGTAGTAAAGCTCGTCCAGGATGGCCTTGTAGGCCGGGCCTTTGGGAAGGCCGAGTTTCTCGAGGTAGCGTCCGTCAACAAGCGGTGGGGGGGTGACTTCCTCCAGCGGGATCGATCGCACACGGATCGTGACTTGGCGGTAGGGGGTGGGAGCACGTCCGAGAGCGCGGAGCTTGGCCGCAAACAGCGTGAGGAGGTCCTTGAAAGCAGGGTGAGCCATCAGCAGTTTCAAGTCAGCCAGGGTGACGTCCGCAGGGTTCATCAAGGCATCTTGGTGGGCGACAAGCCAAGTCACGATTTGCCTTGTGTGGTTGCTGCATCGCAGGCCGTCACAGGCGGCGGCCACGTCCTTCGTCGCAATCGGGTGCAGCAGCACGGCGAGGCTGACTTCGAGATGAACCTTGCCAGGCAGGGCGGACAGGAGCCTGCGGATCCGGTCTTGGTGGGGCACCAGCGCCGCGGCGCCGGGCCACAGATGCTGTAACACATCCGAAGCGTGGAGGCTCTCGAAGGCCCTCGCCCGGCTGCGATGTGACAGGATCACGGCAAGCTCCTCGCGGATACGCTCGGGGCTGATGCGTTGAATCGCGGCGGCGTTGGCACGCATGGCCGACCAAGTCGCGGGGGCTATCTCAAAGTCGAATCGAGCGGCGAAGCGGATGGCGCGGAGGATCCGGAGGTGATCCTCCTCGAACCGGCGTTGTGGCTCGCCGATGGCACGGACGACCCCTGTCTCGAGGTCCTCCTGGCCACCGACATAGTCCACGACTTGGCGTTTGAGCGGGTCGTAGAACATACCGTTGATGGTGAAATCGCGGCGATACGCGTCTTCGCGAGCGTTTGTGAATCTGATGTGCACGGGGTGGCGGCCATCCTGATAGTCGCCGTCCGTACGAAAGGTGGCCACCTCGATGGCGAATCTGCCCACGCGAACCAGAACAACGCCGAACTTGGCGCCGACCTTCTGCGTCCGCCGAAACGAGGCCATGACTTCCGAAGGGGTCGCGGATGTGGCCACATCGTAATCATGGGGCTGCATGCCCATCAGCCTATCGCGGACACAGCCGCCGGCGAAGAAGGCGACGTGCCCGGCGGCGTGGAGCCGCCTCACGACGGACAAGGCGGCGGCCCGCATGTTCAGCACGCGCTTCTTGGCGGGGCTGTGCTTCTTCATGAGGGCACCTGGGGGATTCGTTCGAACGTCGTGATCGCCATCCTACCCCATGTCCGCCGCCGTGACGATGCCCATCCTCCGGGCAGTACCTCGGGCAGGATGCAACGCGCGTGATGCCGCCAGATAGCGATCGCATCGGGTTCGACCGGGATCTCCGCGCCCAGCCTGGCGGTCACGCGGCCCATGACCGACGCGCGAGTGACGTCGTCACTCAGTCGGTAGGGGGGGTCCAGAAACACCAGGCCGAAAGCCCTGTTTCCTGGAGGGCGTGTCTCAACGATCTCGGCAGGGCAGTTGAAGATGCGTGCCAGCGGGCCGGTGCGAAGCCTGTCCAGGTTCTCGCGCAGACACTGGAAAGCCTGGCGGTCCGCCTCGACAAACACGCAGAATGCCGCCCCCCGCGAGAGGGCCTCGATCCCCAGGCTGCCGCCGCCGCAGAACATGTCGAGCACGTTCAGTGGCGGCAGGCTTCCGGGTTGTGCCAGTTGCGCGCCAAGCCAATCGAACAGGGCGACCTTCACGCGGTCAAGGATGGGGCGCGTGCCACACCCGGTCGGCGTGCGCAGCCGCTGCCCATGATAACAGCCTGCTATGACGCGCATCGCACCAGTATAACCAGATGCCGGAAGGGCTCGATCGTGTCGTGTCTCCTGGTACTTCCCCATCCTTCGGCGGTCACTTAGAATCATGTTGCCTGGAACGGGAAGATGTCGGGGAGCGTGGGCAGGCAGTCACTCTGCGGACACAGCTCTTCATGCGGTGAGATGCAGCCGGTGGCTGGCGGCCGGTAGCATGTGGAGCCATGCGCCATGAAGATCCAAGCAGTCAAGGGTACCCGGGATCTGTATCCGGAGTTGCTGGCGCCGATTCGTCGGATCGTCGACACGTGGCGAAGCGTATCGCTGCGTCACGGCTTTGAAGAGTATGAGGGACCCACGCTGGAGTTCCTCGACCTGTACCGGGAGAAGAGCGGTGAGGAATTAGTCGGCCAGTTGTATCACCTGACCGACAGCGGGGGGCGGGAGTTGGCCCTGCGGCCGGAGATGACGCCGACGCTGGCCCGGATGGTCGCCGCGCGAATCCATACGCTTCCGCGGCCCATCAAGTGGTTTTCGATCCCGACGATGTTTCGCGGAGAGAACGTGCAGCGGGGGCGACTGCGGGAGTTCCTCCAGTGGAACGTCGACGTGATCGGGACGTCGGACGTGGTGGCGGATGCGGAGTGCATCCTGGTGGGGGTGGAGGCGCTGCGTGAGTTGGGGCTGACCGCGGACGATTTCGCGGTGCACATCAGCAGCCGCCGTCTGATTCGATCGGTCCTTCTGGCCGGGGGGATCGAGGAGAAGGAGCATGACGCGGCGTATGCGTTGATGGACAAGGCGGACAGGCTGGAGCGGGAGGAGCTTGCGCGGCGTTGGAGCGCGGCGTATGGGGGGCGGATCGGTTTTGCGGAGTTGGACGCGTTGTTGGGGGTGGACGATCTTGCGTCGTTGCGGGCGGCGGTGGGGCGGGTTTCGCCCTCGACGGGCGCGCTGGAGGAGGCGATCGACGAGACACACCGGCTCATTACAATACTCGATGATTTTGGAATTACAGAATTATGTAAACTAGATCTCCATGTCGTCCGCGGCCTAGCCTACTATACCGGGCCGGTGTTCGAGTTCTATGACCGCTCAAAAGACGAGCGCGCCCTGTGCGGCGGGGGGCGATACGACGACCTGCTGGGCAGGCTGGGGAAATCGCCCGAGCCCGCCGTGGGCTTCGGAATGGGCGACGTCGTCCTGGGGCTGCTGCTCAAGGAGAAGGGGCTGCTGGCGGCGCCGCGGCGGCGGGGGGGTAGCGTCCTGGTCACCGACGCCGCCGAGGGCCTGCGCCCAAAGGTGCACCAGGTTGTGGCCGGGCTGCGCCGTGCCGGCATCGATGCCGAGTTCTCCTATACGTGGCGGCCGCTCGGCAAGCAACTCAAGGCCGCTGACAAGAGGGGGGCGTCGACAGTGGTTATCATTGGCAGCGAGACCGTCGAACGCGGCGTCGTGCAAATAAAGGACATGGTGGGGGGGCACAGCCTCGAAGCCTCGCTTGATGCGTTGCTCGCCAATCCGAGGGAGGTCCTGAAGGTGACAGAATGACTGTCCGGCGAACCCATTACGAGCTCGGGTTCGAGACGTATCTTGACCACCGAGGAACACCCTATGTGGCCGTCGAGGACGTTCGACATTTCACGAAGCGCCGAACGGGCGTCAAGGCCTTCGATTACATTGTCTATCCGCCGTCCGGACCTGCATGCCTGGTGGACGTCAAGGGACGCAAGTCCTCGCTGCGGTCGGCGCGGGCGGATTGCCGGCAGAAGAACTGGGTGACCCGGTCGGACGTGTCCGGCCTGCTGACCTGGCAGGAGGTGTTCGGTTCAGACTACGTCGCGATGTTCGTCTTTGCCTATTGGCTGGCGGGGCAGGATGGCGCGCGCGGGCGGAAGGGGGGTGGCGCGGACGTGACGAGTTTTACGTTCGCAGGCCGGCGATACAGCTTCTGGCTGGTTTCGGTGGCCGAGTATGCCAGCCGCCAGAAGGGACTTTCAAAGTGCTGGAATACGGTCTCGGTGCCGCGCGAGGCGTTCAGAGAGATCAGCACTCGCCTCGAGACGCGCTGGCCGGCTGCGCCGTGCTAACAGCCCGTGGTAAAAGGGAAAACAGCGGTTCGGAAACGCCGTTCCTGACAGTGAAAACCACCGGCTTTGACGCCGGTGCCACAGTTTTGCCACGGGCTGCTAATGTTGGGGCCACACCGACCTCGCCTTTGCCATCTTGCGTGCGGGGGCATAGAATAGGACTGGCTCCGATCTGGCATGGAGCGGCTGCTGGCTCGGAGACGGCTCACCCGGAGTGATCCCCTGACGCGGAGAATAGACACACGTGATACGCACAATACTGGCCTTGGCACTGGCAACCGTCCTCGTGCTTGGTGTGGCGAGCCCGCTTGCGGCCCAGATCAACGATGAGACCGTGACGGAGGGTAACGTTCAGGAACTGCCCATGAACCGGCCGATCGGCGAGTACGCGCTGGCGGGCTGTTTCCTCCTCGCCGCATTGGGGATCGGGTTCTGGACCAGCAGGCGAACCAACGCCTAGTACCGCGTTTCACAGGAAACGCGACTACGATTGCTGGACCGAGAACCCCTTCTCGGTCCTGAAGCCGGTGCCGAGAAAGGATTCTCGGCAGAGCGTACAGTCGTTCTGTTTGTGAAACGCGGTACCAATGTGCCGACACGGCTGGCAGGTTGGATTGCCAATCTGAGAGGTTGGATTGCCAATCTGAGAGGATGGACGGCCAATCCACGAGTGTGCCACTGGCGGCTCGCCCGCCAGTGAATACGGGCAGACAAGCCGCCCGTGGCACACAGCGGAGCCTGTTAGTTGATGCGTATCAGTACACTGACCGCATGGCTTTGTGCGGGAGGAGCATTATGACGAAGCGCGCCCTGATCGTATTGCTCGTCGGCGTCAATCTGATTCTGCTGGCAGCGCTCATCCTGGCAAGCGGGTGGGGGTTGCCCGCTGCCTATGCGCAAGCGGTCCCGCTGGGACAGAACTACTTGATCGTTGCCGCGGAGATCCGGGACGGCGTCGATGCGCTCTATGTCATCGATCTGTCGCAGCGGCGGATGCACGTTTTCAGGCCCAATCGAGACCAGAACGACCGGCGGCTGCTTCACGTCGGGTTCCGCGATCTCCAGCGAGACTTTCGCGGGTCCCAGTAGGTGGTGAATCAAGGAGTCCATTCGATGGAGGACAGCAAGAACTTGTCAATCGGCATCCTTTCCGTGACGGCGATTGCGCTGTTCGTCGGCGTGCTTCTGGTAACGACTGCCGGCCAGAATAAGGCCTTGGCCATCGGCCAGACAGACCGTGGTGGGGACTACATTGCCGTCACCGGTCAGTTTACGCAAAACACCGAGTTGGTCTACGTGATGGATGCGGCGACCCGGCGTCTCAACGCGTATAGCTACGACACTACGCGTCGCGAAATAGTATTCTGGGATAGCCAGGACCTGGGCCGGCTGTTTGGCGCGATTCGTAGGTAACGATCCGGCGACTGTCGGCGAGGAGCTGCCGCTGGTGGAGGCACAGGCTTCGGCGGCGGTGCCGGAGGGTTCAGCCGGATACATTCCAAGGCCGAATGCAACATAAGATATGTTATGGGACGTTGGGCAGGGGGGCTATCTTCCTGACGACCTGCGCTGCGCCGTCTTGAGCGTCACACACACCTATCGCCTCCGGGATCCAAAACGCCTGGTCCGCCACGGTGACCGGCCTTCTGCTTGCCATGTGCCCAGGATGGTCGTGATCATCAGCGTCAGACGCCCGAGGTCCGTCAGGCCGTACGTGTTTCGAGACAAGAGTGTCAGGAGTCCGGCCCGCTCCAGTTCGCGGACGTGGTGGTACAACGGCCCAGTCTTGAGGCCGACCGTTTCGCTCAGTTGGCGATGTGTGTTTGCCCCGGTCGTGACCGCCCTGGCGATCCGGATTCGATCGGCGTGGGCCAGGCCGGTGAGCAACTTCGCGAGCTGTGCAGCGTTCGCTTTCGCCAGGAGCGTCGTCTTCGGTCGTTGTGCCGGCTTGGCCGAGAACCGCTCGACGCGAGCATATTGGATGTCGCCTGTGTCGCCCTGCCGCTCCATGACAGCGAGCATGACGCCAATGCCGAAGCGCTTGTCCGCGACTGCTCCGCTCAAGAACACTTCCGGAAGCCCCCTACCGGCGACGAACGATTCTGATCGAGCCTGCTTGCGCTTGTTAGCTTTCTTCGTCTTTCCAGCTTCGCGTTTCTCGACGTCCTTGCCGAGCCTGGTTGCACTCACCCTGGAAGCCCGGCGCGCCCCCCCTACCGGCGTTATCGGACTTTTCCTTCGCAACGGCGCATCTGTGTTCGTCTTCTTGCCCATCGTTGTTCTCCATCACACCGCGTTCGCCCCCT
Organism: Phycisphaerae bacterium; assembly: GCA_016935885.1. The sequence goes on from JAFGQA010000406.1 coordinate 22,638, forward strand.
CGCCCCCCCCCCCACCGGCGCACACGCCGCATGCCGGGCGCGGCTATGTCGTGAATAATATAAGTATATCATAATAGTATTCCAATGCAATGTAATAATATAATTATTTCTGCGCGACGACGGTGCTGCCACTGCCCCGCCTTGGGCGGAGCGGCCGCGGGGAGCGACGCCGCCACAAGCGCCGCCGCCGCCGAGCGCGCCGACCGCGTACGCAGGCCGGCCATCATCGCCGAAGCACCGCCCGGCGCACATGGACCGAAGAGTCCATGACAGGTTAGGCGGGTGCCACTGGCAGCTTGCCTGCCAGTGCGGATGCCCCATGCGTCCACCAGAGACACCACACGGGCGGAAAGGCCGCCCGTGGCACCCAGAATCGAATGCCACCGGGAGTGTCACGGACCCTGGAACGAGTGACCGCCGTGCAGCTTCTTGCCCTCGTCTCCTTGCTGCCGTAACCTTATGACGTGCGCGCGTGAGCCGGCGGACGCCCTCCCGTTGCGCCAGTCGTGCGAGTCGGTCGTGGCGAAACGCGACCAGTAATGTCCGCAGGCGAGACACCGTCGGCAGGTGTCGGCGTACCCCGGCCGACCGCCACGGAGGCAGGAGCAAGCTGAAACGCAATGTCCGTAAGCTCATGCCGTATGGTGGTTTGCGTCGCGGTCGGCCTGACCCTTGTGCCGCCGCTCGGCAGCCAGGCCGCCGAGCGGCAGATCAGCGATCTCGTGCCGGCCGACAGCCTGATCGTCTACATGGCGCGGCCTTACGCCCGCCTTGCTCAAACGACTCAGCCGGGCCCCGGCGACGCGCAAACCGGCGCCACCTCCACGATTGCCACGATCCTCGCCTTCCTGAACGCCAGCGGCCTGATACCGGACGAGGGACAGGTCTTCGCCGACATCGCTGCTGCGCTGCCGTTGCTGGGGCGCTTCGAACATGCCATCGTTTTGCTGGACATATCCAGCAGGATCGTGCGACCGTCGCCCTCCGACGATGACGGCAGCCCACAGCCCGTCAGTTTGCGCCTGAAGCAGCTTCAGGCAGTCGTCCTCCTTCGAACGAACGGACAGCACCGGGCCGTGCTGGATCACCTCAACCGCATCATTGGGCGCTACACGAATGACGAGATGGCACGCCTGCGCGTCGAAGAGGTCGGAGGGTACACATACCAGCGCCTTGTGGATCAACGGTTGCCAGGATGGGCTGTATGGGAATGGGGCCGCCTGGACGACTTCTTCGTCGTGAGTTTCGGAGAGGGGGCCTTCGAGCGGATCGCGAAGGCCTATACTGGGCACTCACCCCGATTGTCCGAGGACGAGTGGTTCAAAGCGGCTACCATCAAGACGCACGGTCACAGGGCTCTCGCCCAGGGCTTCATCGCCCTCTCGCGGCTGGAGAAGCGGCTGGGCAACGTTACCAGGGGACGCCATACGCGGGTGATCGCTGCTCTCGATGCCGATAACATGTCACACGATCTGTGGACCATCGGTCTGCAAGGCCGGGCTCTGACTTGGTACCGTTGTTACAGGCGGAATGGTCGGGACGTAACGCGGAGCTACAGCGATCCCAGCACGTATCCCCCGCATCACCAGAGGCTCATTCCAGACGAAGCTGGTCACTATGCGATCATCAAGGTGCCGACCCGGTGGCTTGTGGACAACCTGCCGCGCGCATGGACTGCTGCTCAGTCGGAGAGCCACGTGGAGGCCTGGGCGCGGGTATGGCAGCGCCTTGAGCAGGAGACCGGCATCGACATCGACGGCAACCTGATCAAACACCTGGGCGAGAATGTCATTATTTTCGAGTACCCCCCCCACCCATTGCGGATCCCATTTGCCCTGACGATTGCGTTCGAGATCGACGACCGTGAGGAGGTGCAAATCGCGATCGACGCCCTGCTGGGAGCATGGGGGCGATATCTGGACGAGCGGGCCAAGCGAAAGGGGACGACCCTTGTCCGCGTGACGGTCCACCACGACAAGGACGGTGTGTGGTACTTGCAGGCCGGCATTCTCGGGCCAGCGCTCAAGGTGACGGATCGGTACCTTGTGCTAAGTTGGGCCCCCCAAGCGCTACGGGATGCCCTCACGTACATTGAGCCGCCGCAACGAGACGACTAATCGGCTAATAGGCGAGGCAGACGCGACCTGCCGCCTTCTCTCGTGGCAAAGTGGGCTGCGACCGGGCGGTTGGGCGCCGCACGGCCGAGAACCGTGTCCATTGCACCGCAGGCTTCCGCGTGCGTAACAGCCTGGGCGGGTGCCACTGGCAGCTTGCCTGCCAGTGCGTATGCCTCATGCGTCCACCACAGACACCACACGGGCGGACAAGCCGCTCGTGGCACCCAGAAGCGAATGTCGCCGGAAGTGTCACGGACCGCAGGCTTCTCGCCTCGTGTTCTGTTGACTTCCTTCCCGTTTTGTGATAAATATAGTAGTCTCAATGCCTTGGCGGCATGCCTTTGGGGGACCAGCGAACCGTCGCAGCCGCAGTGCGGATCCACAAGGTGATGGGAGGAGTCTCTGTCGTGGCCAAGAAGTCAACGCCATCCGCGGGTGGCATTATCGGGATCATCCTGGGCCTCGTCGTGGTGGCCGGAATCGCCGGCACGCCGCTTTACCTGGCCTACCTTCGGGCCGACGCGCGCACCCTGGACATCGCAGTGCAAGACGACATCGAAACGATCCGGCGTGTCGTGCTGAGCCTTGACGACAACCTCAGCCTGATGTCGGACGCCTACGAGTCCCTGGGGGGAGAGGCCGTGCCAGACAAGAAGGATATGGGCAGTCTTCTGACTGCGAACAGAGAACTGCTGGAAAAGGCAGAAGCTGCGGTCAGGCGGCTTGGCACGATGCGCCAGGGTTCTGAGTCGGCGGGTGCTCACCTCGGCGCGAACCGGATCAAGGCGATCTTCTACCTCACGGCTGGGAAGTTGCACAGCAGCCGGGCTCAATTCGAGGAATCCCAGGCAAGTGCGATGCGCCGTGACGCCGAACAACGCGCTCAGGCGGTTGCGGCGCTGATCCGAACGAGCGAGGCCATCGAAATCCAAAAACCCACTGAGGCCTTGGCGTTTGTGGAGATGCGAAGCCGCGCGTTGGATGCCGAGCTCACCCCGCTGCGCGGACGGGTTACTCAGTTGCGTGGGCGCGTTGCGGAGATGAACGAGAGGCTTGCTCAACTCGAAGCCACGGCGGCGGAAGCTCGCCGCCAGCTCGCTGAGTTGGACTCCCAAGGACCGTTGTCCTCTGGCGATGACGCGGCGTACATCAGACTCTCCGACACGGCCCGGGCGGCCGAGGCCGAAGCGGCCGCTCTGCAAAACGGCAGCATTGAGGGAGCAACGGCCCTTCTTGACGGCGGTGGCGACTTGCTCGACGTGGTCTATGAAGGTGGCACCCTCCAGATGGGTATCCGTGACTTGCAGCTCGCAATCCAACTGCTCAACGAGCAAGTCGAGGTACGAGAGCAGGCGAAGGCGAACCTCGCCGGGCAGCGCGCGTACTTCGGAGACCTGGTTTCTCGCCTTGACGAGCAGAAACGCGAGATCGACGCAAGAATAGATGACCGGGCTTCGGACATCGATGACCTGCTGGCAAAAGCCAGCCAACACGCGAAGGCCGCACAAGAGGCCCGGGACGAGGCGCTGGTTGCCCTTGAGAAGAAGGCCGAGGACTTCGCGAATCTCGCCATCAACGCGGCGAAGATGCGAACGCGGGACGCCAGCACAGCCCTGCGTGAGCTGGGCGATGCAGTCGACGAACGTCTCCAGCGTATCAGCAGGGACGGTGATACCGAGGCGGGGATGCAGTGCCTGGCCGCCGAGATCGCCTATCAGAACGCCCTCGTGCGGCTGAACCAGATCAACGCCCTGCAGTCCAGCTTTGAGACGGAGACATTCATTGCGAACATGACTGGGCGAGAGACCCCGGCCGCGATCAGTGAAACGGTCGAGGACCTCCGGGGCAAGGCCGCGAACTACCTCAACTCGGCCCTGGCCATGCTCGGCAAGGCCCGAGACCAAATCAAAGGTACGAACGTCAAGGCCTCCGACGGCACAACGGTCAGCGGCAGCCATTACCTCTGGCAGATGGACGTGGGTCGGGCCGCCATTCACCTGCTTCAGGCCAACCTCGCGGCGGATCCGTCCGAGCGATTCGAGGCCCGACAAACGGCCTATGGGGCGCTCGTCGAAGCCGCACAAGGACGCGAGCAGAGTCCCCTCCTCACACCTGCGATCGACACACTCCAGTACATCCAGCGGACAGCGCGGTAGCTCCCCGGCACTCTCTCGAGACACTTCGGAGTCAAGCCAGTGTGCATGACAGTCTAGGCGGGTGCCACTGGCAGCTTGCCTGCCAGTGTGGATGCCCCACGCGCCCACCGGAGAGACCGCACGGGCGGACAAGCGGCCCGTGGCACCCAGAATCGAATGCCGCCGAAACTGTCACGGACCCGTCAAGCCATCACCTCTCGGCGCAACCGTTGTCTCAGCAGCGCGAAAAAAAACGCCGATAATCCTGGTTCTGGCTTGACAAGCCAGTCATTTATGTTAATATTCGGATATATGGATAGATTCGGCGCACCGTTGCGGATTGGTTCACTCCACCTTCAGGGAAGCGAGGATGTCCTTCGCTCGCTGGCGGACCCCGTCCGACTGAAGCTCTTGCAACTGCTTCTGTTGGAGGAACTTAACGTCTCAGAACTGGTCGAGATCATGGGGCAGCCGCAGTCTACGACTTCCCGCCATCTCAAGGTGCTCCGATCAGCCGGGCTCGTTCACGACCGCCGTGACGGCACGACGGTCCTATACAGCGCGGCCGATGGAGCCGCCGATGAAGACGATCTGAGGGCGGTTCTCATCGATTGGCTCAAACGGCGGCCGGTGACCGAGGTTCTGCGCGACCGGCTGCAGAGGGTCCTCCTGAAGCGTCAGGACGACGCCGTCGGCTTCTTTGAGCGGCTCGGTAATCGGTGGGATGCGCTCCGGTGGGAGGCCTTTGGGGAGGCTTTTGCCACCGAGGCGTTTCTCGCGCTCTTGCCTCGCGAGTGGACCGTCGCGGACATCGGCGCTGGAACGGGGTTTCTGCTGCCTACGCTCGCGGACAACTTCTGCCACGTGATCGCCGTGGAGCCGGCGCCGACCATGCTCGAGTGCGCCCGGCGGCGACTCGCCGGACGTGACGGTCGGAACGTCACGTTTCACCAGGGCAGCCTCAGCCAATTGCCCATACGGGACGAGGCTTGTGATCTGGCCGTTGCCTGCTTGGTGCTCCATCACGTGCCCGAGCCGGACGTAGCCCTGGCAGAGATGCACCGCATCGTTCGGCCCGGTGGACGGGTCCTTATTGTGGAGCAGGAAGCTCACGAAGACCCGGCATTCCATGACATGATGCAGGACCACTGGTGGGGCTTCGAACCCGGGGGTCTTGCCCAGCAGACCATGGCTGTGGGCTTTGGAGGCGTCAGGCACCACAGGCTGGCGACGGCCAAGGAGCAACCCGGTTCTGTTGAGTCGCCGGGCCTTTTCGTCGTGACAGGCGAGCGCCCCAGTCGGTCATAGGAAACAACGGACACAGGTCGTATTGAATATAGACAAGGATGAACCGGAGAAACGCGATGACAACCATGACAACGACACAGGACTTCAAGGTGGCGGACCTGAGCCTTGCCCACTTCGGCCGCAAGGAGATTGAGCTGGCCGAGCACGAGATGCCGGGCTTGATGGCGATCCGAAGGGAGTACGCCGCGCAGAGGCCGTTGACGGGCGCCAGGATCACTGGCTCGTTGCACATGACCGTGCAGACCGCCGTGCTGATCGAGACACTCGTAGACCTGGGCGCCCAGGTCCGTTGGGCAAGCTGCAACATCTTCAGCACACAGGACCACGCCGCGGCGGCGATAGCGAAGGACGGCATTCCCGTGTTTGCCTGGAAGGGTGAGACGCTTGAGGAGTACTGGTGGTGCACCAATCAGGCCCTCACGTGGCCCGGCAACGCCGGGCCCACGATGATCGTAGACGACGGCGGCGATGCCACGTTGCTGGTCCACAAGGGCTATGAATTCAACAAGGCGGGCCGGGTCCCGGGCCCGGACACGACGGACGTTCACGAGATGAAGATCATCCTCAAGCTCCTCGCGGCAGAGCAGGCCCGCGACCCGCAGCGGTGGATCAGGGTTGCCAAGGACATCGTCGGCACCAGCGAGGAAACAACAACGGGCGTGATTCGCCTTTATCAGATGCAGGAGAACGGAACGCTGCTGTTCCCCGCGTTCAACGTCAACGACTCCGTCACCAAGAGCAAATTCGACAACCTGTACGGTTGCAGGCACTCGCTGGTGGACGGGATCATGCGGGCCACCGACGTCATGCTCGCCGGCAAGGTCGCGGTCGTGTGTGGCTACGGCGACGTGGGCAAGGGCTGTGCCCAGAGCCTGCGCGGCCAGGGATGTCGCGTCATCGTCACAGAGATTGACCCGATCTGTGCCCTACAGGCGGCGATGGAGGGTTACCAGGTCCTGACAATGGAGGATATCGTCGAGACGGCTGACGTGTTCGTCACCGCAACGGGCAACTTCGATGTCCTTACGGCTGAGCACATGAGGCGGATGAAGCACAACGCCATCGTCGGCAACATCGGGCACTTCGATCACGAGATCGACATGGCGGGGTTGGCGAAGCTGCCTGGCATCAGAAAGGTCAACATCAAGCCGCAAGTCGACGAATGGGTCTTTCCCGACGGCCATTCGATCATCGTGCTGGCGGAGGGCCGGCTGCTGAACCTCGGCTGTGCGACGGGCCATCCGAGCTTCGTGATGAGTAATAGCTTCGCCAACCAGGTGCTTGCGCAGATGGACCTGTGGGAGAACCGCGGTCACTACGACAAGAAGGTATTCACCCTGCCTAAACACCTGGACGAGAAGGTCGCGCGGCTTCACCTCGACAAGCTCGGTGTCAAGCTGACCACGCTAACCCAGGCCCAGGCGGACTATATCAGCGTACCGGTCGACGGCCCCTACAAGCCGGATCATTACCGGTATTAGGAGCCACGCAGGGATAACGAAGACGGACGATCTGCCAAACAGCAGGCCAAGCCAGGCGGCACAATCGGCCACGCCATTCCTGCGCCATGCCTTCGCCGGATTGCCTGCCCCGACTGAAGGACTGACTGTCTTCGCGGTAGTTCATGGAAGGACGGACTACTGCAGGATGGCGTCAACAAACAGAGGCAGATCTTCGTGCGTAATCTGACCGTCCTTGTTCATGTCGGCGCCCCATCGTGCGCGCAACGACCGGCCTTCGGTGCCGTGGAGAAGCATCTCCACGAAGGCGCCGATGTCCTTGCCGGTTAGGAAGCGATCACCATCGGCGTCGCCGGTTCCCTTGAGGACGTCGTAGTCATAGGTGTTGCATATGCTGGGCGCCATGAACAGGTAGGTGTCGTCATCGTTCAGCGCACCGTCCCCGGTCAAGTCCGCCTTGGCGATGAGGACCGGGTCGTCCTCCTCGCCGGAAAGGACCCTCACAAACAACGGAAGATCAGTGCCGTCAACGTTGCCGTCGCTGTTCATGTCGCCGTCGCCGGGCGGTGGCAGATCGTCGAACCAGTGAGGTATCGTCAGGAACGGATCGCCGACCAGCGTCCACATCCAATCGTCGAACACCGCTGAGATGTGAAGAGACTCGCCGAGCGTCCAGCCTTCCCGCAACGCCGCCAGGAGCGTCTCGGGACAGGGCCCCAGACAGCAGCCCGGCTCCCCGGTGGATCCGATCGCGGCAGCATAACCGGCGGCCAAGGCGTTGGGGACATAGCGGGCACCTTCGTTCACCGTGCTCCGTACGGTCGTGGCACCCCAACTGTTGTAGTTGAACGCCAGGATGCGGGAGCCCGCGTCCGGGTGGTATAGCCGGTCATCGTCCCATCCCACGACGTCATGTGTGCCGAATCTGAAAGCATCGCGTGGTGTCTGATCTGTGTCGGCGTTGAACTGTGTCCAGGGGATCTCCGCCAAGTCAGGTTCCTGGACCGCGTACTTCAGCCAATACCAGGTTGAGCCGGGTAGGGCACCGTCCGTGTAATCGTACCAGACGTGCTCGGTGTTGATGTAGTGATTGGGATCCTCGATCGCCTTGGCCCGCTGTGTTAGGGCCATGGCGTCCGCCAGGGTCGGTCCGTCGATTCGGGCCACCATGTAGCGGTGCGGGTCCATCGTGGCCTTTGTGATTCGCCCGCCGGCGGGCAACATCAGGCCAACCCACTGCGGATTGTCGTGATCGTTGTAGCCCTGCTGCCCGGGGAGAGTCATGGGACCGGGTGGCAAATAGTCGTCGTACACGTCCTCCAGGGCATCAGCCACTGAGTATCCGCCAGGACCGCCATAATACGGATCATCGTAGTGCCCCGGCACGCCGTATCCGATGATGATCCCCATGATCTTGGTTTCGAGAGCGGGGTCGTTGTCCAGGAGGTCGCGCACCGGGCCGATGATTTGGTCCTGCACTTCCGCCTTGTCGAGCAGGTGTTCCTCGAGCGAGGCATTGAGGCCGATCATGTTCTCCGCAGGGATGCTCCGCTCCTGCTGATACCAAGCCGCCCAGTCGACGCTGTCTTGACAGTTGAGGTTGTAAAGAACCAGCCAACTGTCCGGCATGTCGGCGGTCCGCTCGTCGGGGAGGACGATCACTTCAGAGGTGGCCCGAGAGAACGTCGCGATAGCTAGGGATATCGCCGTGGTTATAAGAGTGATGCGCCCGGCAGCCATGATCCTCTACATACTCCTCCTGTGAGAGTTCACCGATCCATCGTGCCGACAGCGAACCGCAGAGGCAGAGTGCGTGTGATCAAAGCTGCGCGTCCGGGTCCCCCCTTGACGAGAAGATGTACCCTACCCCGCCCTACGCGTCAGGACTATCCCTCCCACCACGGGCTCAAGGCGCCGGCTCTTGACCAACTGCCGATGTTCCACTGCCCCCGCCATAAACCCACCCGGCTCAAAGCGAACCTGACCCATAAGCAAAAGTGGGAACAAGGCCGCCTGGCCCAGAGACCACCGGCCCCATCCCCACTGTCAGGTCCACTTCTCCCTGCGGGCCCGTATCCCACGGACCCCTCAAGCTCCAAACACCCCTCTCATCACGCTCTGCGGACTCTCCTCCCCGCTCGCTCGCTCGCCGCTCCCTTACTTCGCCACACCACCCGTCGCGGCTTCAGCGCCGCCGGATCAAGACCAAGGCCCCGATGCCAAGAAGAGCCAACGTGCTCGGCTCGGGAATCAAGGAGATGTCAAAGATAATCACGTCGTAGGACTGGTTGATCGTCGCACTGCCGCCGCCACCAATCTCGGCGAAGGCCTCCACCCAGTTATTCAGGGACATGTCCAAGAACCTCTCGGGGAGAGGAATCTGCGACCCAAGCTCCGTGATCTCACATATGCCGGTGAAATCACCCGAGTTCGTCCCATACCGAGGAAAGGCGTCCGGGTTGTGTGTCCATTCATCGTTGTTCCAGGTGCGACCACCGCCCGTCCGCTCATGGATGGCGATCTCGCCGCCTTGATCGACATAAGACGTGGACATCACGACGTCATAGTTGCCCAGAGCATAGACAGTCACTCCAGAGATATAGTACCCCTCCGCGATGTCGACGTCGAAGGTAACGGTATCTTCCTGGACCACCTGCCCGGCCTCATCAGATGTGACGGTAAACTCAACATCCGTAAAGGTGATCGTGCTGCCGCTGATATCCGGGATCCCAAACAGCGTTGCTTCATCGCCGTTAAACGCATGGAAGTGATCGCCGTATCCCTCCCACGGATCAGCCCCAGCCTGGGCCGTAACGAGGACACCTACCGCAACCATAGCCACACCGCACAGTGCTAGTTTACGCAACATACTTCACTCCCTTAGCCAAAATGAATGATGCCTCTTCTCTCTTTTCCCTTCAACCGAATGATCTATCGAAGCTCATCTCGCGCCACGGCGTGACCGCCGCAACAGCGCGATGCAAGAACTCGCCAAAAGCAACAATGAACCAGGCTCTGGAACGATAATCCGCACACCCAGCTTCTCTATATACGAGCCGGCCAGACCGTCATCAACGGAGAGAATATTCTCATCCTGTATCTGGAACTTATACACGTCAGTGTACGGGATCGTGATCGTTAGCTCGCCGTACCATGTGCCCCCATCCTCAGCATCGTACTCATAGACGACCGGAACCGCCTGTGTGATGGGTAAGTGCCAAGCATCGAGTGGGGCAACACGGAAGTTCGTCTGCACGTTGAAAATGGACGAATCGCTGGGATCCGCGCCCGTGTTCTCCCACAGACCCCATTCCTGAATCGTGACGTCGGTGATCCGCTCGGCGGGGCCACCAACCGCGTTGCGCACGTCGAGTTTCACCCTGGTGACGTCCGTGATGCTTGTGGGATACGTTGGAGAACTCCGCTCCGCTCTGAAGCCTTCTATGCTATCAAACGTGAAGCCCGTGTGGGTGATCGTTGGTGATTTGAACAAATCGATATCGTTGTTTTGGCCCTCGCTCCAGCCGAACCGCGTGTTTGCCCCTGCCGGGTTGCTCCAAGGGACAGCAGCGGAAGCAGGCAGCTGGACCACACAGACGACAGCCGCCAGAACGGCAATCAACGCACTCCGTTTGTTCATCATGGGACTTCCTTCCACCGCAATGGATATCGCCTTCTGTCTAAATGCCCCTCCGCGTGCGCCTTACCCGTCCTCACCACGCATCCAGGGCGTTCCCTACCACTTACAGATCGCAATGTACTGGTTTCCCGGACCTGTGTCAAGGTCAGACGCCGTTCCTTCTGGTTTTTTTTTGAATTCCCCTAACCGCCGTGACCCCGTCAGCTCGCACGACGAGGAGGCAGCCCCCTTACCGCAGTGCCCCGGCAACGTGTTCGAGCACCCGCGCACGCCAGGAAACTGCCGTAACCAATTGACATGAATAATGTTATAGGACCTCCTCGATTCGCGAGGGCGTCCGCGGTCCGCCTCACGGCCCATCTCCGGTCCCCCCGCGCCTCTGCGTTGCCCCGGGCACGCGTCGCTCCCTGCGCGCCAGACTGCGTCGAGGTCCACCGGCCGCCACAATCAACCGCGGACCTTGTGCGAGCGGTGACTCCGGCCTAGCAGCCCGATCACGTGGGCCGGATTCACTCCCCGATCGCTCGTAGCGGCACGCGGTGTCCCCTGCTCCGCTCGCGACGCGCCGCATGCGGGCTCTGTCGCTTACGCCCGTGCCCTCCAGGTCCGTGCGACTTCGGGCGGCATTCGATTCTGGGTAACACGGGCGGCTTGCCCCGCCCGCACGGCCTCTCCGGTGGGCGCATGGGGCCATGCACACTGGCAGACAAGCTGCCAGTGCCACCCGCCGCATGGGGGATGCGCATTGGTAGGCGAGTTGCCAGTGGCACTTCCCTGAACTGTCACGGACCCGCGACCTCCCGCGTTCGTATTGCCTTTGCTTGCATCAAGGTGTTAGAATAGATGGGTTGCGGAGGGTTCGAGCGGAAGCTCGTCGCGGCAAGCCGTTTGGGCGAGTTGGTGAGCCATCAGGGCCTGCCTCGGCAAGTACGTCAACACGAGGGTGAGGAGTTCCATGTCGCGATCGTGTCTTCCCGCTGTCGTTCTCGCATTCGTGGGGACGCTTTCGACCCTGACCCACCACGTGCGCGCCCAGTCAAGCGGACCGGACCTCATCACCGGCGACCTCTGGGACAAGATCAACCACTACGGTCCCCATGAACTGGGGAGCGGCATGACCGCATACGCCGTAGGCACCAGGGCCTGCAACATGGGCGACGAGGAGGTAGCCTGGACTGGGTATACGAACCAGCACCCTGTCATCGCCACACAGCTCTACCGGCTCAAGGACGGGCGCTTCGAGCAGATCGGTATGTCCTGGGCCAGGCACTGCTTCCTCGCCTTGGCCAACGATTTCTGCGAACTCGGTTGCATCGTGCCGGACCCCTACACGGGAGACACCCTGGGCGTGGGTTGTTCCCACCCGTCCAATTCGGATCTGAATGGTCTACAGAGCAGGCTTGGACCGCGCGGTCAGGTCAACGCCTTCACGGGCGACTTCCCGTATCATTTCTCTGAGGTTCCGTATCCGCCACAGTATTACCACGTCGACTACGGGCGTCGGCTCCGAGCGCACGATGCCGATCTGGATCCTGAGCAGGAAGGTGGGGGAGACCTGTTCATGGAGGTCCAGCAGATTGCCGCGGACGATGCACTGGCCGGCAACGGGACGAACAATGTGTCCTACCGTCCCGTGACGAGCGAGCCCGGTGGTGACATGTATGTGCTGAGCTGGAGCGGCTCCGTCGTCGAGCAGACACCTGCCATCTGTGCCTGGAAGGTGCAGGACGATTCGGTCCAGGAGACCTTCGTGCAAATACCCAACGAAGGGCTTCTCATTCTCGCCGCCAAGGTGACCCATCTGGGCGACGAACTGTGGCACTATGAATACGCGTTGTACAACATGAATTCGGACCGATCGGGGCAATCCTTCATTGTGCCACTGTCCCTGGGCACCTCGGTTGCAAACGTCGGCTTCCACGATGAGGATCATCACAGTTCCGATGGCGATCCTTATGTACCCGGGAGTTTCAGCACCACCGATTGGGTCCCTACGGTCGGCCCCATGCAGGTAGCCTGGGCGACGGATACATACGACACGGACATTCAGGCGAACGCCCTGCGGTGGGGGACGTTGTACAACTTCCGGTTTGACGCCGACGCGCCACCGAAATCCGGCGAGGTAACCATCGGCCTGTTCAAGCCTGGCACGCCTTCGCAGGTCTCGGCGACCACGCTGGTCCCAGACTCGTGGCCACCTGTGAATCCTTCCACCGACATCCCCGCCACCTTGTCCGGAGCACGAGCGGTTCTGGTGTTCCTGTTCCTGGCCGTGGGGGCGGCTCTCCTCCGTCGTCGCCGCACGCGGCCGGAGCCCGCAAAGGCTTAACTTCGCTTCTGCCGTTCCTGTTACGCCGATTCGCGGGCATCATCAGGCGTGCCGAAGTCGGGGGAATTCCACCATCGCGAACATGGCGAACATCGTCGGCGATGTGTAGTCCCGTAAGCTCGGGTGTGCGGGCCAATGTGTGATCGCTCCAGAGCAGCGAAACACCGTGAGTCGGTCCAGCCGATGCGCCGCTTCACCGTCGAGCCACGAGGCAGCGAGTCTACCCGTTGACGTGTACGAGCAGACGCCGCGTTGAGCCGTGGTGACGGTGTTCCCATAGATAGATGCCTTGCCACGTGCCCAGACCGAGCCGGCCGTCGACGATCGGGATCGACAATGACGGCGCCGTCAAGGCGGCCTTGATATGCGAGGGCATGTCGTCGGCGCCCTCGGCGGTGTGGGTATAGAGCGGGTCATCCTCCGGCACGAGTCGATCCAGCCGTGCCTCCAGGTCCCGCCGCGCCGATGGGTCGGCGTTCTCCTGAATGATCAGGCTCGCCGACGTGTGCTGCACGATGACGGTGCAGAGCCCCTCGCGGCAGCGGGCCTCGCGTACGACGGCTTGGACGTCGGCGGTGATCTCGCATAACCCCTGCCCGCGGGTTCGAACGCTAATCCGACTGGTCATTCTCTCGACCTCGTATACTCGGTTGTGGGCGGTCGGTCAGTGCCCTGGCGGTGTCACGCGGAACAGAGTGATCGAACAACTGCCTGACTCCCGTCAAGACGTCTGTGTTGCTCAGCAAGTGCTCGGAATCCCTCTTATCGTAGCACGCGAGGCGAGTGGATGCCCCACGGGTAAGCTCCGCCGCCGCTGGCGGCTCCGCTTGCCCATACAATCCCGCTGAACACATGCGGCATCCGTGGGCCCGCGTCCGGCGCGGATGTCTCCTGCGCCTTCGGCGCTGCTTACACGACAGTGGCACGCGGCCAGCCTCGCGGCGATTGCGGCGTCTGGAGTCGCGCAGGAATCACGCAGACGGTTGACCTGCCTGCCCGCGGGCAGGTCCGCCAAACGGCAAGCCAACGAACCAGCCAAACGGCGCAAGCGGCAGGCGCAGCGCGTAAACGGTTGGCCCGCCTGCCTGCGGGCAGGTCCGCCAAACGGCAAGCCAGCAAGTGAGCAGCAAGGCAGCCAAGCGGCACAGTCTCTCGTGTCGCGCCTGCGCGATGCCTTATTGCTTTTTGAAGCCCAGCATGATCGCTGCGTTGCCGGTCGGCGCCTCCGCGGTGATGTCAATCTTGTACGAGGCCACCGTCACGGTGCCGGAATCCGTTTCCACCGTCGTGGGGAAGATTTCCTTGGGCAGCGTGACGGTGTAGGTGCTCGCCGCCGAAAGCGTCAGGTCGCTGTTCGCCACGACGAAGGTCCCTCGTTCGCTTTCGAAGCCCGTCGGCGACGTCGCCCAGGTGGCGGCGGCATCCATTTCCCCGTTTAGCTGTCGCCCGTCTCCTTCGGCCTCGTAGAAGATCTGGAAGGTGTAGTCGCAGCCGGTCAAGTACGCGCCGGTCTCATCCGGCGGCGGGTTGAAGACCAGGACAAGGTCCTGGGTGCCGTCGAACAGAATCGGCTTTTCGGGCGTGCCGTTGACCGTGGCGTCCGTGACGTCGAAGTCGGTCAGCGTGCCGGAAACGCCGTACTGGAGCAGCTTCGGGATGTTCTTGAAGACGTAGTTGATCATCCGCGCGTGCTGTTCGGTGGTGCCGTCGTCGAAGGAGACCTCGGCGGTGAAGGTGTCGCCGGCGTCCATCTCGTCGTTCGGCCGGACGAACGCCTCGAACCGGTCGGTGACCTCGTCGAACGCATAGTCGATGCTCGCCCAATTGGTGTGGGCCAGGCCGTGCTCGCTGTCGTCGGTCTTGTCCGCATCCGGCAGGTAGGTCGGCCCCGGGGTCTCGAGCAACTCGACGGCGGTGATACTGCGCGTGGCGCCCGGTTCCATCATCGCTTCGAAGGTGATGACGGTGTCGGTCGACAGGGCGGCGCTGATCTCCGCATCGCTCCCGCTGTAGTATGTTTCAGCCTGCTCGGCGCTGATCTTCAGGTTCATGAAGAAGTTGACGCGAACATCCGCCGGAGCACCGCTGCCGGCCCCGTCGCCGTCAAAATCATCGACGATGCCATCCCCGTCGTCGTCCGCGTCGAGCATGTCGATCAGGCCGTCCTCGTCCTTGTCGGTGCCCCGCTGCGCGTCCGACTGCCCGCGGGCCTCGTCGCCCTTGCCGACAGAGGCAAGGCCCACCGGGATGCCGTTGCCATCAAGCCGCACGGACAGGTCCGAATCGACCAGGTCCGCCACGTCCCCGTCGCTGCCTGGATTCAGGGCTTGTTGATCCGGATTGGCCGGGAGGTTGATTGTGCCGAGGTTCGCGTCTCGGTCCATTGCCAAACCGGTCAGTCCTTCGCCGTCCGCCGTCCCAAACAGAACCGGACCGACCGCTCGTCCGTCTGACCCGAGAATGGTGACCATGAAGGAGTTGCCAGTCTCGGAGGCGGGGATGTCGAGTTCGAAACTGCCCGATGCGTCGGTTTCGGCGCGATAGATCTCGCCTGTTTCATCGCTCTGCGCTATCACGGCGTAGCCCTCATCCACGGCACGCTCCTGCGAGCCGGCCTTGACTCTTGCCGCATCGGGGGCCTTGATCTGCCCCGATAGCACGGTTCCGCCGGAACCGCCATCGCCCGGTCCACCCGGGAGACCCGCGTCGCAACTGAAGACCGCACCGATAACCGCCAGGCACAATCCAACGACAAGGCAGCGCGTTCGCAAAGACATGATGGTGCTTCCTTTCCACTCGGCGAAATGTGAAGCGTTCTGAGAGAGAGACGAGTTGTGCTTGAGCCGACTGCGCGACAAGCACGATGGGTGCTTCCACCCCCCGCGCATCGGCCGGAGCGGCGTGTGACTTGACTCAGAAGACGCCTTCTTGTCGTCGTCGGTCCAACGCCCGAGCGGCCGGAAAGCGGCCTGTCTGCGCTCCTGAGTGCAGCGAGCCGGATATCGGGCGGGAGAGGTCGGTGGCGAGTTGTGTCAACGCCTATTCGGTCACGGTTGTCGCAGCAGCGCCGTCAGCCCGTTGAGGTCTTCGAATTCGTAGTCCGGCTCCTCGGTACCGATATCGTGAATTCGGTGCGTCCGATTCAGCCAGCCGCTTCGGATGCCGGCGGCGATGGCGCCACCTACGTCGCTGTGCAGCGAGTCGCCGACGTGGATGACGCGGTCTCGGCGCCAGCCAGTCTTCATCAGCGCTGCCTCGAATATCCGTGGGTCGGGCTTGTAGAACCGGGCCTCCTCGGACGTGACCAGGTCGTGTACTTTGACGCTGTGCTTGGCCAAGGCCGCCTCGGCATCGGCGTGATCGGCATTGGAGACGATGCAGATCGGTATGTTGAAGCCGTCCAGAAACGCCTTCGCTTCGGGCTGTAGCGGCGGATTCTGCCAGTACTCCACGAGCATCCTGACGTATGGAATGGGATCCACCTCGGCGCCGAGTTCCGCCATCGTCTCGACAAGCGTCTTCACCTCCAAGTCGAACAGTGTCAGAAACCTGTCACCATTGATGGACTCGAGTGCCGACAGGAATCGCTCACCCCAGATGATGCTGAGCTGACCTGCCGTGAGGGAGACGCCGGCGTCCTTGACGATGCAGCCGCAGGTCCGCTCGACGGCCTCGCGGTCGCCCGTCGTTAGCGTCCCGTACAGGTCCATTAAGATCCCGTCCAGTTCCATCGCGTTCTTCCTCGTACCGGCCACAGGAAGACCATGCCGATTCGCCCGGTTCGTCATCGGTCCGCCAAACGGCCAAGCCGCGGTGGGTCAGGCAATCGCCGCCTCGACAGACTGAAACGTGGCCACTGCCTCCAACAAAGACCAGTATCACTGCTTCCAACAAAGATCAGCGCCGCGTCTCCATCCTCGCGGCGATTCCATCGGAATGCAACCGCCGATCACTTGCTACTTGCCGACGCAGAACCGGGAGAAAATCCGACCGAGCATGTCCTCGGTTTGTTCCTCACCCACGAGCATCCCGAGCGCACGCGACGCTGTACGCAGTTCCTCGGCCACGAGTTCGGCGTCATCCAGGCTATCGTCACGGCCGGCGGCCAGATCGATGGCGTTCTCCAGGGCGCCAATGGCCTGCTGCAAGGCTTCGCGGTGCTCGGCCATCAGCGCGATGGCCGCATCGTGAACGTCGACCGGCCGACCTTCCAGCGCGCGCCGGATGGCGTTCTTCAAAACGTCGCAGCCCGTGCCAGTCGCGGCGCTGGTCGCACAGACGGGCAGGTGCCAGGAGGACGCCAGCTCCTCCACGGCGGCCGCCTGATGTTCATGCGAGGCAAGATCGCACTTGTTGGCGACGAGGATACCGGGGGCTTCGATCTTAGTGGAACGAGCGTCGCAGGCATTCCTGATGTCAATCACGTGCAGAATCAGGTCGGCGTCCTCGATCGCCCGACGCACGGCGACCTGAGTCCTGGCGTCCAGTTCGGTCCTGGCCTCCTCGATGCCGGCGACGTCGACCAGCAAGCACTCCGTCTCGCCAATCGTCAGCGGCGCGGAGAGGATGTCGCGCGTGGTGCCTGCCACCGGGGCACAGATCGCCCTGTCCAGTCCCGTCAGGACGTTGAGCAGGCTGGATTTGCCAACATTAGGCGGGCCGACAAGGAGGACGCGCGGAAGCTGCCCCCAACGCTCGGCGAGCAGACCGGCTGCCGCGGTGGCCTTCAAGGCCTTGCACACCATGCCGAGACGGTCGAGAAGCTGCGTGGGCGTGATGAACTCGATCGGCTCGTCGGAGAAATCGAGCGCACCCTCGACCAGCGAAAGCAGATCGGCCAATTCCTCGCGGGCGGCATAGGCGGCCTTGCCCAAGGCGCCGTGCAGCAACCGCTGGGCGGCCTGGAGCTGGTGATCGGAGCGGGCGGCAATCAGCCCGGCGATGGCGTGCACCTGCGACAGATCGAAGGCTCCCGCGAGGTAGGCCCGAGCCGTGAACTCGCCCGGCTCGGCACGGCGGGCCCCGGCTGCCAGACATGCTTCTACTGTCATGGCAAGCACGCCCGGCGCGCCGAGCAGGTGCAACTCGACCACGTCCTCGCGCGTGTAGCTGCGCGGGGCACGGAACAGGTAAACGGCAGCGGGTAGCGTGACATCATCCAGCCTAACGGTGCCGTGAGTATACTGGGGGACTACTCCAGAACCTCCTGTACTACTAATGATTGGGATCTTCGCGTCTCGCGAAGAAACCTGTGGCACCGGCGTCTCGCCGGTGGGGTCACGGGCGGGACGCCCGTGCCACACTTTGGTTGCGGCCGGAGGCCGCGCTGTGGCATGGGGGTCTGGCCTGTGACGTAACACCGGCGGGACGCCGGTGCCACAGTCCCCGGTGACACAGTTCCCGGTGACACCGTTCCCCGTGACACCGTTCTGAGACGGGCTCGCGCCCTTGGTGAGACCCGCCGATGTGGTCCCGTCGTCGGGCGTAAAAAGCCGGCCGGCGATCCGGATCGCATCGGGACCACTGAGCCGCACAATCCCGCGGAGAGCGGGGCCAAGTGGCGAGCTGATGGCGACGATGGTGTCGTCGAGGTTCATAGATTGCATTTGAGACAGCGCCGTGACCGTTCGGGACAAGAACGCCGCGGTGAAGCCGACCGTGTCCCCGAGTGTGCCGCGATGGACGGCTGTGCGCCCCGCGCGCGGGCCAAGCAGCAGCCGAGCCCGCCACGTCATTCGTGGTAAGAGGCCTCCTCCTCGACCATCTTCTTCCAACGGCTCTCGGCGGCGGCGGACTCTGGAACAAGCGCAGGAAGACCGTGCGGGATCGCCTTGCCGGACGGGTCCACCGTGCAAAACAGGAACGTGCCCGTGGCCACCAGGGCCGGGTCGTTCTTCGGCTGGAGCTTCCGAGCGTCCACCCGGATGCCGATGGTGCACTCACCGACGTAGTCCACGCGGCCGGTCAGCCGGACGATCTCCCCGAGGCGAGCCGGGTCGCGCATGGACAGATTGCGGACCGACATGAAGACCATCGGTCGAAACTCATCAAAGCAATCCTGAGCGGCGATGTACGCCGCGTGGGTACACCAATCGACGCACCGCGCGCCGTACAGCGTCTTGTGGTGGTTGAGGTCTTCGCTTTTCACGAGATATGTTGTCGTGATGGCTCGGTTGTGTGCATCCTCTGGAGGCATGGCAGGCCCCTTCGTTTCCACACGTAAAGGCCCCCGACCCTGATCGGGTACGTGTTTGGCGTTCAAAACGGGGCGGCACGGGTAACGAGCGACGCGCCCCACGGGGGCGGGTCGCTCGTTACCCGTGGGAACAGGCTCGAATGGATGCCCACGGGCAAGCTCCGCCGCCGCTGGCGGCTTCGCTTACCCATGCCATCCCGGTAACCACGCATCTGGCCGGGGGTACGTTCGCCCAGCCACACCGCATGAACGCCAAACACGTCCAAGCTCGGGGGCTTTCCTGGCTCCCTCGCGGCAACCGTGCGCGGCGGAACTACAACTGCGTAGTATAGAGCATAGGCGTCCGGCCGTCAGCGTCGTGTGGCTTGGTGGAGGTTGACCCATTCGCGGGTGCTGAGCTGCTCGGGCCGTACACCGGGATCGAGCCCGGCCCGTGTGATGGCGGCCAGGATTCCCTCGTGGGGCCCCCTTTGCCGGGCGGAATGGCCGATCGTCTTCCGGCGGTGCAGGAAGAACGCCCGAACGAAGGCCGCGAAGCCCGCAGGATCGTCGACCGGAACCTCGGCGGCGGGCCGGACGTCCAGCCGGACCATGGTGGAGTGGACCTTGGGAGTAGGCCAGAAGGCCTGCGGCGGGACCTTGCAGATGCGATGGCCGGTGCAAAGAACTTGGGTAACGATGCTGACCGGGCCATACTGGGCGGTACCGGCCTCGGCGAGCAGACGGTCAGCCACCTCCTTCTGTACTGTGAAGCACAATCGACCGATTGGCAGATCACCAAGCAACAGATTCATGACCAGCGGGGTGGCGATGTCATACGGCAGATTGGCGACCATCCTGAGCGGGCCGTCGACCTCGGCCTGCGCCCGGCGGACGGCCTTGTCCACCTGGTGGGCAATCGTGGACTTGTTGTCCAGCGCGTCGGCGTTGATCAGAATCACGTTGTCGAGCTTCGCCAATTGCTCCTCGGCGATTCGGGCGAGTTGGCCGTCGATCTCCACGGCGACGACACGGCCGGCCGACCGTGCCAGCATCGAGGTCAAGCTTCCCGTGCCGGCCCCGACCTCCAGAACGTAATCAGCCGTCCCCAACTCGGCGGCGTCTATCAGCTTCTGCATCAGATTGCGGTCGATCAAGAAGTTCTGGCCGTGCCGCCTGCGCGGCGAAATCCCCGCTTCGTCCAACAGTCGCCGCAGGGCCGTCTTGGTCTGAAAGCCTGTTTCCGTGTTCCTATCCAATCAAGATGGGGCTCCAGAGCACCGCGTTGATTATAATGGCCGTTGGCCCCGCATAGGACAGGATACTTACGTGGGCTTAGACGGCGAGAAAGGAGACGCTCATGCGATCCCACGAGGTGCTTCGAGAGGCGGCGGAGAAGGTCGGCGTGAAGGCCCTGGCGGGAGAACTGCGACTCAGCCCGGCGTTGATCTACAAGTGGTGCGAGGACGCCGATTCGACCGATCCGGACACCAGTGGAACCAGGAACCCATTGGATCGCTTGCGGCAAATCGTCCAGCTTACCGGACACGTGCCGGTCGTGAATTGGCTCTGTCATGAAGCGAACGGGTTCTTCGTACACAATCCCGAGGCCACCTGCCAAGACATCGATACGGACCTGCTCCAGTCGACGCAGCACCTCGTGATGGCATTCAGTCGGCTCCTGCGGGAGGTCAGCAAATCGGTGGCCGATGACGGCGCGATAGATCCGAGCGAAGCGGACCGGATCCGATTGGGCTGGGAACGGCTCAAGACGACGGCCGAGACGTTCGTCGTCGCCTGCGAGCGGGGCGTCTATCTTCCGATGGATCACAAGGGGCATGAGCGCGCCGGCCGATAATCCTTGATGGTGGTGGTCTGCCATGACGTACAATCGATTGTTCACAATCGGGCCTTCCCGTGCCGTGCGTTGCGTCGGCGTTTTGATTTCGGCGCGCCGGTGCCGCCGCTGGTCCGCCGTCATGCTGGCGGCGCTGCTCCTGCTCGGATCCGGCTGCAGCGAGAATCACAATGGGCAGGGATCCGCCAACCGGATGTCCGTGTCTGCGGGACAATACTCGAAGGGCTACAAGGACGGCGTGCGCGACGCCAAGTGGTCCCTGACGGACATGCACGGCGGTTGGATGTGGCTGTGGATGATGGAACAGGAATACCGGGACGGCTACGAGCAGGGATGGAGAGACGGCCGCAGCGCCGTGGATCTGAAGAAGAGGCAAGAAGAGCAGCGGGGCGAACAGTGAAGCGGCCCGGTCACGGAGGGCGTACCCCAAGGCCCGTGGCACCGGCGTCCCGCGGATGTTACGTTACAGGCCGCAAGGCGGGTCTCACTTCTGCGTGGGCGACGGCTCTCGCCCGAGTGGCCCGCTGCGTCTGGGCACCGCTCATACAGCCGTTGTACGCAGCCGCAGGTGTCTTGGGGCCGTGGCTGAACGGTTCTAGGACGCACTCTTCGCACCACAGTCGCCAGTGTTTTCGACCGATCCTACTGTGGGTGACGCCTTTGGACTCATGGTCCCGAAATAGGAGTACGTCTTGGCACTGACGATTGACATCGAAGACCACTCGCACGTGTCGGTCCTCCGGCTGAGAGGCGACCTTACGATCACCAGCGATGGACTCCTTGTGCGAAAGGCGAAGCCCCTGCTGGAAGGCGAGAACGCGCGGATCGTGCTGGACATGGGCGGTGTGGCATTCATCAGCTCCGCCGGCCTGGGGGATCTGGTCCGCCTTGCCGCCCACGCGAACAGCCAGGGCGGGCGCATCGTGCTGGCGAACTTGACGCCGTTCGTTGCCGGCGTCCTCAACACGACGAAGCTGGACAACTTCTTCGACGTGCGCGGCGACGTCAACGAAGCGATGGACGGGTTGGACGCGACGGCCACCGACGACCGCGCAGCCAAACGGGAACCGCAACTCGCGCAGGACACCGGGTCGCCGCGTCACTGATTACGAAGCCGGTTCCGCAATAGGCGGCTCGACATCCGCAACGACCTCGCCTGCTTGAGCGAGCAGGTCCCGGGCCCTCAGGATGATGCCTTCAAGCTTGCGAATCTGCGGATCCGACGGGGCCGTGCCGGCCTTCAGCAGTGCGGCCCGTTTGGTAATCGCCTTCTCCATCTCGATGCGAATCCGGGCATAAATGAGATCAGTCGTCCGGGTCCGCGTCTCCTCGCCAATGTCGTCGGCTGCCTCGGTGGCAGATTCTCCGCCCTCGTTCGACACCCCACCGGCTGTGGCGGTCTTCTCGGCCGGCTCTTCGCTGGGCTTCTCGGCCGGTCCTTCGCGCGGCCCCACGACCAACATCCGCGCCGCCTCGGTTCTCAGACTGTTCACGGCCTCACGGATCGCGGCGAAATCATCGGAGGCGATCGTGTCGGTGTTCGTCGCAATCGTGCGGTGCAGGTGAACGGTTTGTCCGTCCACGGCGACGGTTTGCTCCGCCGTCCCCCACTTGCCGCTCGTACGCGGCAGCGAGACCGGGACGACCGCGGCCCCCCATTCCTCCGGCAACTCGACGACCAGGTCCACGTTCTCGCGGATCTGGCCCGACATCTGTACGTCAGTCTTTCGGTAAGAACAACCGAGCGGCACCGGGAAGGTGGGCAAGAACGCAGGGCCGCCGCCAAGCTGGAGGAGGTTGCGTTTGCCGTGGTTCTGGAGCTTGCCGTTGGAAGTCACCTTGGCCGTGGCCTTCAGCATCTCGTCCGACAGCATCGTAATGGAATGGCTCTTCACGTCGAACTCACTCAGCACCCGCCCCACGACGTCTTTTATCAGGTTCTCCTGTTGGCCACTGGTCTCAAGCTTGGTGGGATCGTAAAACGCGCCGGTCAGACGAAATCGCAAGTCACCGGCGGCCTTGCCGTCCGCATCCACCGTGACCTTGCCGTCGATCTGAATCTCGCTCGGTTCCTTCTCGCCCCGGGCATATACGTAGGTCTTCCGCAGCTTGCCCGATTCATCAAGCCCCAGCAGCCAGTGCCGGCCCCATTCCCCGGGATTCCTGAACTCGCCGTGCTGCGGGCGCAGGTGAACCACGTCGCCGTCGATATCGACCAAGACGACCATCTCCGTGAATGCCGTACTCGTGGGGACAGCGTCATTCCAGACGTCGGCGTCAACGGCCACCTCGATGACAGTCTTCATGCCCAGCGATCGCAGTGCCGCCGCCAGCAAGGCCGCCGCCTCCAGCGGATTGCCGTAGTTGGAATGCAGAACCTCCGCGGCACTTCGGCATTCAAACGACCGCATGGTCTTGGCCGAGTCCACGAAGTTGAACGAATCACGCAGCTTCTTGGCGACCTTACGGACCCGCTCCAGCGGATCGGTCTCCTTCTCGGCGGCCGCCTCGACGAACTTCTTGATCGCGGCGTGCGCCCTCGCTGCTCCATCGACGCGTTTGACGAGGGCCGATACCCAGTCGGCGGCACGCGGACAGGTCGTGAATCGCAGGCGGCCGCAGCGCTTTTGCCACGGCAACGACTGCGGCTCGCCGGGAGCGCCCGCTACGTTCTCGAACGACAATCGGTAGGTCGTCTTCCCGTCCGCGGCCGACGTGATCTCCGGCCTCGGCGCGGGCGAAAGATTGTCGCTTCTGTATCTCAATTCCGTGCCCACCGGAACAGTGATCGACACGACGCGCTGCGCCGTCGGATAGTCTTGAATCACCCGCAGATCCGCCTCCAGCCACGGAATGACGCCCGGCTTCGTAACGATCTCGTAGTCTAGTTCGAGCACGCAGTCGTTCACGATGCCGCTGAAGCAGATGACCATCTGCTCCCAATTCGTGTATTCGGGCCAGCCGGCTACGTCATCCGGTCCGGCCTTGTTGAACGAATAATCCGGCACGGGCAGCACCGTGCCGTCCGGCAGGATGGTCTGCGCGGTGCGGATCTTCAACTCGTCCTGACCGACGCAGTAATCGATGCGCGGGTCGGCCACGGCTCGGATCGGCCGCGGTGTCAACAGCTTCAGCCATTTGTGATCCCGCCGACGAACCGTACCGTCTTTTTCGAGCGTGAAATACTGCTCCCAACGAAGGATGATCGCATCCTCCCCGGGGAACTCGGCCGCGCCGAGCTTCATGTTAGGAACCGCGGTCTTGTCGTCTTGCGCCCAGGCGTCCGACACCGCCACTCCCAACACCGCCACGACGGCCAACACGCCGATCAACGTGGCCAAGCTCCGGCCGACAACGCCTCCGCCTCGGACCATTCCACCCAACACCATTCGCGGTCGCTTCGTGCAATTAGTCATGGTCCACCTCCTTGGCTCCAACGGCAGCAATCGCAGTTGTCTCGGCATCAACACCTCCTACCTCGCACACGACCCATTCGTCTGCAAGCCCCTGCAACGTCTCTATCGCCTCCTTGTAACCCGGATAGTCTTCAGGCGGGATGATGTTGTTCTTGATGGTCATCTCCAATCGGTACGTCAACACGCCCTCGCCGGGTGTCGCCTCGAAGCTGAAGACCACCTGGCCCGATTTCAGCTCCTTGGCCTCCGGCACGTGCACAACCTTCCATCCGGCCGGCAGTTTCACCGTTTCCTCGATCTTGAGCAGCCGTGACGCCCGCAATCGCAAGCCGAACTGCCGCTCCTTGAGGTCAACGGGGTAGTTGAGGTCCGGCGAGATGAAACTCTCCAACGGCCGGGACATCACCGGCAGGCGGAACATCCGCAAGCCCTGCGTGCCCATGGCGTAACCCGCCGCCGATACTTCCATCTTGACCTGTGAATGACGCGAGTAATCCAGCGGATCCGTGTAATCCAGCTTCTCCAGGCGGGCATTGGGAGCGATGTGCAATGCCTCCTCGAAGTGCGCCCGCCGGTCCGGTTCCGGCGTCGTCGCGAGACTGCGCCGGTAAGAAGTCCCCGGCGAGCCCGACGCGTCCACCACAATCCGAGTCTTCAGCGTGCCGCACTTGCAGATCAGGCTCTCGCCCTGGTAAGCCAGCGTGCTGTACTCCGGCGGGAAATACGGTGACAAGGTCAGGTCCTGCCCCTCCGGCGTGCCATACACCAACCCCTGCAAGGTCTCCCAACTTGACCAGACCTCGGCGCTCCGCCACGCCCATGTCGGATCAAGAATGCGGAACGTGCCGTCCTTCTTTCGCATGACGCAGACGGTGTGGTTGAACTGGTCGGCGGGGATCCTCTCGACCCGCGAGCCCGCCATGGTCAACGACGGGTAGACCTCGTGCCCCAGCACGCGCAGCATGGTAATCAACATGCCGGCGATATCTTTGCAGACGCCGCCCTTGTCGTGGAAGATCTCAGCGCCCTTGTGCAGCGTGAAGCCCTCGCGCGGCCCGCGGCTCGTGCCGTAGTAGCGGATGTTGTCGGCCACCCAGTGCAGGCATGCCACGATCTTGGCTTCCTCGTCTTGCAGCCCCTCCGTAATCTCCGCGACCTTGGCTCGAACGGCGTCGTCGGCCTCGAACTGCGGCTCGTTGACCTCGTGGAACCACCGTGACTTCGTAGGCCAATCCGGAATGGTCGCCATGACCAGCTTGGTGACGTTGTCGTCGTGGGACGTCATCCGGGGCTCGTCCTTGACCGGCGGGACGTCCTCCGCGTACCACGTGTACACGTGGTAATCCTTGCCGAACCACAGCGACGACCTCAGCGCCCCGTTGTACACCTCGTACTGTACGGGCTTGTCCTTCGGCATGTGTACCGAGTAGCGCTTCTTGATGATCGGATAGCTGCCTTGGAACAGCGTGGACTCATACCAGTGGCCCGGCATCGGCGGCTCCAACGTCTCCTCCGCGGAACCGCCGCTCGCCATGCCGCCCGAATCCGCGAGGTACGCAATGTTGAAGCCGATCTTACTGATGCGAATCTCGAGGCTGTCGCCGATTTCCAACCTCGGAATACCAAGGACGTGCTGCTCGTTGCCCCAGTAAATCATGTGCTGCTTAGCGGGCTGCGTGATCGTCCCGGAGACGGGCACTTCCTCGATGGCGCCATCCTTGCGATGGATGCACACCGCCTTGAACTTCACCCGGTTGGTGTCGGGGTCGAACTCCTGCCGCAGGACCGACTCCGAACGGATGCCCGCATCTGTCAGGATCTTGATAACCTGACAGCTCTCGGTTGTCGCCAGGCCGCTGTCCTGGACGTAGACGTCCGCCTCGTCCAGGACGTACACGATCGCGGCGTCGTCGTAGTCCTTGGCCTCCCCTGCGGCCTTGATCATGTCCTTGATTTCCCCGTCCGTCGCTGGCTTCGGCGGTTCGGCAACCAATGGTTGCACAAGCCACCCCGCCAGTCCCACCAGGTAGACAAACGCCGTCAACGTTGTGAATCTTCTCATGCGGAATCCCTTTGCAAGTGGACCGAAAGAATCGCCTCTCCTGAGTATCGCGCCCCCCCTGCTCGCCGTGGGTGACAACCGTATACTGTACCAGTTCGGCACAATCCGTTCCACCCAAGCTGGGGTGGCACAAGCAAGCGGGCGGAGCAGTGGCAAGCTCTGCTGAGGGGGGATTGGAGGCGTTTCGGTTGGCTATCCGATGCCATGGGGAGACCGAAGCGTCTTCTTGCGGGACACGTTCGCCCCCCCCCGCCATGACGACCTCGCCTCTACACGTGGATCACAATCTGAACGACCCCGTCTTCCGTCGAGGTCACAGTCTCGAGGCCGGCACCGTGGAAGACCTTCAGCATCGCGGCGTTCTCGGTCAGGACATAGGCCTCCAGGTCACGGATTCCCTTCGATCGCGAGATCTCGACGAGCTGCGCGAACAAGTAGCTGCCGAGGCCTTTTCGCTGCCAGTCGTCCCTGACGACGAAGGCGACCTCGGCGCAGGTCTTCGTGGCGTCGGAGATGTAGCTCGCGATGGCAATGACCTCTTCGTGTCCTCTCGGCCCCACGAGGCCGATCAGGGCCATCTCCGTGTCATAGTCAACGTTGCAGAACACCTGGAGCCTCTGATGCGGCATCGCCCTGGCGTAACTGTGGAAACGCAGCCGCATCGTCTGCTCGCTGAACGAGTAGAACATATCTTTCATCATCGGCTCGTCCTGCGGGCGAACCGGGCGCACCAACACCTGCGTGCCGTCCTTGAGGGTGGCCGTGGATTCCAAATGCTCGGGGTAAGGTGCCTTGGCTGGCGGCAGGATCTGATCGAGATAGACCATGTGTCGCCGTTTGGCCGCGTGAAGGAGCTCCGAGCGGAAGTCCGGATGGGCCACACCGATCAACGCCATGGCGCGTTCCCGCAACGTCTTGCCCTGAAGGTATGCCGCGCCGTGCTCCGTCACGACGTAATGCGTATCACCGCGCGTTGTTACCACGCCGGCGCCCTCCCGCATGGCCGGCGTGATGCGTGACAGGATGCCGTCTTCCGTGTGGGCCGTGCTGGGAATGACGATGATCGGCCGGCCGCCTTTGGAGAAGGCGGCGCCACGAATGAAGTCGGCGTGCCCGCCGAGGCCGCTGTAGAAGTACTGCCCGATCGAGTCGGCACACACCTGCCCCGTCAGATCGACCTCCAACGCCGAGTTGATCGCCACCATGTTCTCGTGGCGGCTGATGATGAAAGGATCATTGGTGTACTCGGACGGGTGCATCTCGATCTGCGGGTTGTCATCGAGGAAGTCAAACAGCTCCCGCGTGCCCGCCGCGAAACTGCCCACGATCTTCCCGGTGTGCAGCGTTTTGCGCCGGCCGGTAATGACTCCTGCTTGGGCCAGCTTCATGACGCCGTCGGAAAACATCTCCGTATGAATGCCGAGGTCGATCTTGCTCTCCAGCAATGAGAGAATCGCGTCGGGCAAACGGCCGATCCCCAACTGAAGCGTGGCGCCGTCGGGCACCAACTGCGCGGTGTGCTCGGCGATCTCCCGGATGACGTTGTCGGCGTCGGGCGCCTCGGCAACGGGCCATTCCAGCAGCGGTTCATTGCACTCGACCAGGTAGCCGATCCTGCTGACATGAAGGAACGTGTCGCCCATCGTGCGGGGCATGTGCGAATTGACCTGCGCGATGATCATCTTGGCCGACTCGGCGGCGGACTTCGTGATGTCCACCGAAACACCAAGGCTACAGTACCCATGTGGGTCCGGCGGACTAACCATCACGAGCGCTACGTCGATCGGGATTTGTTTCGTCGTGAACAACGCCGGCACCCGAGACAGGAAGACCGGCGTATAATCCGCCCGAGCCTCGTTCACGGCGTTGCGAACACTGTTGCCGATGAAAAACGCGTTCGCGCGAAAGCGGTCGGCGTACTTCGGGTCCGCGTATGGGGCCACACCGAACGTCAGGACCTGAAGCAACTCGGTGTCGGCCAGACCCTCGCCGCCCACGACCAACGCCCGAACCAACGCTTGCGGTTCGCCACAGGCCGAGCCAATGAAGACCCTCGCGCCAGGCCGTATCTTGCCGATCGCCTTATCGGGCGTCAGCAACTTGTCAGCGTATCGGTCGCGCCAGTGCTGAGTCATTGTTTACTCCGTTTACTCCTCCGAGAGGATGATCCGTGCGTCGGCCACCACGGCGCCCTTGCCGTGCGGATAGACAATCAGCGGGTTGATGTCCAGTTCCTTGATCCGCGGATGATCGGTCACGAGTTGCGACAGCCGCATCAGGCATTCGGCGATGGCCCCGGTGTCCGACGGCGGCTCGCCCCGTAGCCCTTCGAGCAGCCTGTGCGACCGGATGTCCTTTACCATCTCGGCCGCGACGTTCTCGCGGATCGGCGCCAGGCGGAACGCGACGTCCCGCAGGGCCTCGGTGTAGATGCCGCCCAGACCGAACATCAGGAGCGGCCCGAAGCGATCATCACGCGTCATGCCGAGGATGATCTCCTTGCCCACCGGGAGCATCTTCTGGACCAGGCCGCCCCAGACGTCGATCTCCGATCCCATCTTGGACCGTACCGCGGCCATCATGCCTTCGTACGCCTCGCGAAGCGAATCGTCGTTCTCCAGGTTCAGCCTGACTCCGCCGACCTCGGTTTTGTGCAGCACAACCGGGCTGACGATCTTGAGCACGACCGGATAGCCGATCTCGTTTGCCGCGGCGACCGCCTCGTCGGCGTCCTTCGCCAACCGGAAGGGCACCAGCGGCATGCCGTAGTGCTTGAGGACCTCCAGTGCCCGCAGTTCGATCAGTTGGCTCCGGCCGGCCTCGATCTCACTCGCCAGCAGGGCCTCGGCCTCGCCGCGATTCACCTCGAACCGGCGAGGGGGGCGCGTCGGGGCGGAAGACCATTCCGCGAACTGGCACTTGGCGGCCAGGGATCGCATCGCGTCCTCCGGAAAGACGAACGTCGGCACGCCGCGGTGCTTGAGGATCTCGACGCCCGGGGCGACATCTACAGACCCCATCATGCAGGCGACGATGGGTTTGTCGCAGAACTCCTTCGTCTCGGCGACGACGTTGGCGATTTCGGTGATGTCGGTCATGCTCTGCGGCGTTAGGAGGACCACGATCTGATCGACGCCGTCGTCGGCGCAGACGGCATCGAGTGCGGAACGATAGCGGTCGTGTCTTGCGTCTCCGATGACATCCACGGGGTTGTTGATGTTGGCCGAGGGCGGAAGCTGAAATCGGAGCGACTTCGTCGTGTATTCGCGGAACTTCGCTAGCTGGAGCCCGTATCGGATGCAGGCGTCCGTAGCCATGATCCCCGGTCCGCCGGCGTTGGTGACAATCGCCGTTCGCCGCCCCTTCGGCATGACCGGGTCAGAGAAGACGCCCGCGAAGTCAAACATCTCCTGGATTGACTCGACGCGAACCACGCCGGCTTGGGACATGACCGCGTCGTACACCTCATCCGAGCCCGCCAGGGAGCCCGTGTGCGAGGCGGCCGCGGCGGCACCCTGCGGCGTACGGCCGGTCTTGATGGCGAGAACGGGCTTGGGATTCGAACGGTGTGTAATCTCGTAGGCGGTCTGGAGGAATGCCTGGCCGTCTGACAAGTCCTCGATGTACATCAGGATGACGTGGGTGTTCGGATCCTCAGCCAGCGACCAGAGTAGCTCAACCTCGTTGATGTCGACCTTGTTTCCGAAGCTGATGAATCGCGAGAACCCGATGTTGCGGCCCCTCGCGTAATCCAGGATCGCCGTGCAAAGGGCCCCACTCTGTGAGAGCAGCCCGATGTTACCGGCGTCCGGCATACCGGTTGCGAACGTCGCGTTCATCCTGACATCGGAGGCGGTATTGATCACGCCCAGGCAATTGGGACCGAGCACAGCGAGGCCACGCTGCCGGGCCAGTTCGCGGAGGCGTGTCTCGCGCTTGACGCCTTCGCCGCCGACCTCCTTGAATCCCGCCGATATGACGACGAAGTTCTTGGTGCCGCGGTCGGCCAATTGGATCATGGCCTCCTCTATGACGGTTGCCGGGAGCACCATCACGGCCAGGTCAACCGTTTCGTCAAGAGCGTCGATCTCCGGCACGCATCGGACGCCGAGGATGCTCTTCGCGTTTGGGTTGATCGGATACACGACGCCCTGATAGTCGCCGACGACCAGATTGCGCATAATCGCGCGGCCTACGGAACCTTCCTTACGCGAGGCCCCGACCACTGCGATCGACCGCGGTGAGAACAATCCCTCCAGGTTCCGGCACTGCTGCTTGGCAGGCTCTATGACAACCGTGGACTCGGCCATGACATCGAGTTCCCCATGTTATCTGACCGATGGCTCACCATCGGTCATATTACAGGTATCACCCCGGCTGCCCCTCCCGACCGAGCTAACCGGCTCCGTTCCACCGTCTTGGCGAAGCCAAGCCTCCGGGGAGCTAGGCTCCAAGGAGTTACGTGCATTTTGCGTGCCAACTGCAACAACATGGTGTGCCACGGCAGCCTGCCAGGGTTCAAATCGATGCCGGCCCTCCGAGGTCCTGTGCCTCGCCCTGGCTATGCGCGTCTCTGACCGTCCATCCGGCGGATACACGTATAGGTGCGCGATACGCGGAGACCGGCTGGACTGCCGCGATGTGGGAGTCTGGTGTGTCGTGCCGACCGCCGGAGGAGCGAAGGCAGCTCGCCGAAGCGGCGGACACGGAGGACTCGACGTCATTTGAGCGCCTCATTCTGAGCCAACCAGTCGAGCCAGGCACAGTGCCAACTGCGCGGTCAACTTGGGGCGGCTGTAATCGCGGAACGCGGGGTCCATTTCGAGGGCCGGTGTCGGGTTCTCGCCAACGTAGTGCCGGAGTTTCGTGATCTGCGCGGCGATGGCCTCCGGGCCATCTATGGGAGCGAAGAAGACGCGGTTTCTCGCGAATTGTTCCAGGAGCGTGCGGTCGTTGCTGTCGGGGGCCTCTTCCAGACACAGGATGGGGCGGCCGGTTTGGAGGTACTCGAAAAGCTTGGCGTTCCGGCCCCACCGGCCCACGTAGCTGCCTGTCAGCAATAACAGGGCGTGGGCACGTTGCATCTGCTGGGAAGCCTGATCGCGAGGGAGCAAACCGGTCGTCTTGACGATTGACGTCAGGCCGGCGTCGTCAAGGTAGTCACGGGACAGGTTGCCGACGAACTTGAACGTGACGTCGCTGAGGTCGCCGCGGCCTTTCAGAGCCGTGATGGACTCGAAGAACAGGTCGGGCCGGTTGCGTGGGATGACGGTACCGACGTGGGCGATGGTCAGGGGGCCGGGCGATTGGGGATCGACGATTGACGATTGACGATTGGTGCTTGCGGATTCCTGACCGGAAGGAGAGTCGGCCAAGTCGGTGGGTTCGTGGGGTTCGTAGCCGTTGGGGATGACGAAGATCCGGCCGCGGTCGAAGCCTTGTTCATCGGCAAGGGCGTCGGCCATGGCGTCGGACACGGTGATGATGCCGGTGGCGTGGGCGATGGCGTCACGTTCGAGCCGGGCGTGTCTGCGGCGTGTTGTGTTCAGGCGCGGTTCGTAGCCGCCAGGGCCAAGCCAGCGATCGCGGTAATCGATGACCAAGGGGATGCCGGTCTCGCGATGAAGGCGTAGGCCCAACAGCACGACGCTGGCAGGTGGGAAGGAGGCGAACAAAACGTCCGCGCCGCGGCGGCGGATGATGTTCAAGGCCGGCCTGAAGGCGGCCCGTTGCCACCGCATGAAGCGGTCGGGGAAGACAAGCTCGCGGAGCCATGTCCTGAGTGTGGAGGGTCTCGCCGTCGGGTCGTAGTCGGGGAAGGTCGGTGTCTTGGGGGCGAGGGGGTCCGCAACGGTGCAAAGGGTGGCACCTTCTGGCTCCTGGCCTGAGCGCGGGCCGTGTGAGCAGGCCCGTGCGTCGGGGGCCCCGGCGGTGAGGACGTGCGTGTGCCAGCCGTGGTCGGGCAGGTACTTGGCGAAGGCGTGGATCCGCTCGGCCGCGGCGCCGATGGCCGGCGGGTACCAATAGGAGACCAGCAGGAGCCTGTGGCTCGTCATGTGGGCGTTGTCGGTCACGTTCCGCATTGAAACATTTGTGAGACGGGGCGTCCATCGGTATGGTGGCGAACAGCGAATAGCGAATAGCGAATAGCGAATAGCGAATGGCGAATGGCGAATGGCGAATGGCGAATAGCGAATGCCGGATGGCAGACAGCGTGTTGCCTGACAGCTCGTGGGGGAGGATGGCGTGGCAGATGTGACGTCGAGCCGGCCCATGGCAGGGTTGCACGTTGTGATCGTGCCGGCGTGGTGGCCTTCGCCGGAGGAGCCGATGGGCGGCATCTTCTGCACGGACTACGCCCGGGCGTTTGCCACTGCGGGAGCGAAGGTGGGCGTGGTCTTCCCGGATCTTGTGAGCGTGCGTTACTGGCGCGGCGGCACGACCATTCCGTGGCGGCCACGGCTTTCTCACGAGGACGTAGCTGGCGTGCCGGTGATTCGGATTCGGGGGCTGCACACGGCGTTTGGGAGCCCCGGCTTGCAGATGTACCGATACCGGCGTTGGCTGCGATGGGGCCTGCGTGCCTATCAGGCACGCCATGGCGAGCCGGCCGTGTTGCACGCGATGTGCGCGATCCCGGCGGGATGGGCGTGTACTCACCTGGGAAGCCGGTGGGCCCGGCGGGTGGTCGTGACGGAGCACACCGGGCCGTTTTCACTGGTCATGAGGCCACGGGCGGGTGAGCGATACGTGCGGGCAGGCCTGGCGAAGGCGGCGGCGGTGGTGGCGGTGAGCGAGACGTTGCGGGCGGAGATGCGGGACGCAGGCATCGATGGGAAGATCGATGTCTGCGGCAACCCCGTGGCCGAGTCGTTTCAGGCCCCGGCCGCGCCACGCGATGGGCTGGAGGGTCGGCCGCGTGCGTTGTTCGTGGGACGGCTGGCCGTAGAGAAGGGGCTGTCCGAGTTGATCGAAGCGGCGGTGCTGCTGGAAGGATCCCGCGAGGTGGACTGGCACTTTGCCGGGGATGGTCCGATGGCGTCGGAGGTGCGGGCCCGCTTCGCGACAGCGGGCCTTCGAGACCGCCTGCACATGCATGGGACCTGCGACCGGGCAACCGTCGCCGGTTTGATGTCGGCGAGCGATCTCCTCGTGCTGCCGACGCACGGGGAGACGTTCGGGATGGTCGTGGCGGAGGCGTTGTGCATGGGCCTGCCGGTGGTGACGACGCGAGGCACGGCATGTGGCGGCTTCGTGGGGGAGGGTGATGGGGTCTTGGTGGAGGCCGGCGATGCCGGGTCGCTGGCAGCGGGATTGTGTGCGTTGATTGGGCGGATTGGGGAGTACGACCGCGCGGCGATTGCGGATCGGGCTTGGCGTCGATTCTCCGGCCGAGCGGTGGTGTCGTGGTATACCGACGTTTTCCGCCGGGTGATGGCATAGATGTCAGCATGTCCTTTGACCCCCCCAAGAGCCCCCGATCGGGCCCGTGGGCGGCTTCGCGACCCGTGTGCGGGCGTGTCCCCCGGCCGTGGCCGGCGGTTGCAGGCTCGGGGGCCGGTGGGTGCGAGTCGGGCAAGCGTTGCGGGAGGATGAGGTTGCGGCTGGATCGGAGAGACAAAAAATGAGAAATCAGCGGGTTGACAGATGCGGAATAGATGGTAGCATTGCCAAACTTGCCCGGCCCGGTCGGGCGTGTATCGAAGTGGTGGCGACCACTGAGGAGAAGGCGTGGCACTAGACCGCATACGAATCCGGATGGAGGCGTACGATCATCGCGCCCTGGACAGTTCGGCGCAGGAGATCGTGGATCAGGCGAAACGGACCAGCGCCCGGGTGCGTGGTCCGGTTCCACTGCCGACGCGGATAGAGCGGTACACGGTTCTTCGAAGCCCCCACATCGATAAGAAGTCGCGCGAGCAGTTCGAGATGCGGACGCACAAGCGCGTGATCGACATATTCCAGCCGACGGCGCGGACGGTGGAGGCGCTGAACCGGCTGGTTGTGCCGGCGGGCGTGTTTGTGAAGATCAAGGCATAGGACATGAACCAGTGGCGGCCTGCGTCATCTCGGTTCCTCTGTCATGGTCTCATAGGCCCCCTTAGTCATCGACAACGTGGCGCGTGAGTTTCATCGCGCGTAAGGCAGTGGGAGGCACAGGGCAGGAAAGGGATCTGTGCCTCGGGTGTGGTCTTTTCTTGAATTCGGCGATAGTTGGAATGAGAGCGGCGATACTCGGCAAGAAGGTAGGCATGACGCGCGTGTTCGACGAGGATGGCATGGCCATTCCAGTCACCGTGGTTGAGGCGGGTCCCTGTCCTGTCCTTCAGGTGAAGACAGAAAAGACGGACGGCTATAAGGCCGTGCAATTGGGGTTTGACAAGCTCAAGGCCAGCCGTTGTCGGCGTCCGCAGATCGGCCACGGGCGACTCGCCAACACGGTACCGCACAAGTTCGTGCGTGAGATTCGGCTATCGGAGGTCGGTGAGGAGAAGGCCGGCGACGTGGTGACGGTGGCGTTGTTTTCCGAGCAGAGCGTCAAGTATGTGGACGTGGTCGGCACGACGATCGGCAAGGGCTTCCAGGGGGTGATGAAGCGCCACGGTTTCGGTGGACAGCCCGCTTCGCACGGCGTGGAGCGGAAGCACCGCTCGGCGGGCGGGATCGGCGGTGGGGCCGAGTT
This sequence comes from Phycisphaerae bacterium, assembly GCA_016935885.1. The sequence goes on from JAFGQA010000406.1 coordinate 57,821, forward strand.
GGGCAGGGGCCGCGGGATCAAGCGCGGCAAGCGGATGCCGGGGCACATGGGTCACGTCCGGCGGACCTCGCAGAATCAGCGGCTGGTCTCCATTGACGTGGAGCGGAACCTCCTGCTGATTAAGGGCGCGGTCCCGGGGCCGAATGGCGGCTACGTGATCGTGTCAAAGGCGAAGAAGAAGTCGTGAGGGTCAGGTGGTCGTCGGCGCGGGGTCGCGACGGCCTTCTTTGTTTTGCAGTACGAGCCATGATTGAGATTCCGGTCTTGGACACAAAGGGCGAGAGGATTGGCAGCGAGATGCTGGACCCGGCCGCATTTGGCAGCCGCGTGCGGCACGATCTGCTGAAGCAGGCGGTGGTGGCCTATCGTGCGAGCAGGCGGCAGGGAACGGCGGTGACCAAGAGTCGAGGGATGGTGCATGGGGCCAGCCGAAAGCTGTACCGGCAGAAGGGCACGGGCCGCTCGCGAGCGGGGAACCTGCGCACGCCGTTGCGCGTGGGCGGTGGTCGGACGTTTGCGAAGGTGACGCGTGACTTCTCGAAGAAGCTCCCACGGAAGATGCGTCGGCTGGCGCGGAACTCGGCGATTCTGGCGAGGGCCCTGTCTGGGACGGCGTTCATCGTGGAGGGGCTGCGGTTCGATGTGCCGAAGACATCGAGGATGTTCGGGATCTTGAAGGCGACCGGGACGGATCGCGGGGCGCTGCTGGCGGTTGCCTCGGAGAGCCCGATCCTCCTGAAGTCGGTCCGGAACATTCCGAATGTTGAGATGAAGCTGGTGGCGGACGTGAACGCGTACGACGTTCTCCGGCGGCGAAACCTGGTGTTCACGCCCGAGGCGTTCAAGGCGTTGACGGTGAATCCTGAATCGCCGGGACGGTCAACAGAGGCGTAGAGCAGCGATGGACGTGTACCATATTGTCAGGCGGCCGCTGGTGACGGAGAAGGGGACTCATCAGAGCAAGCAGTCGTACGCGAGGACCAGGACGCGGCCCGGTCGAGGCGGTGCGTACAGTTTCGAGGTCCATCCGGACGCCAACAGGATCGAGATCAAGGACGCCGTTGAGAAGATTTACAACGTGAAGGTTCAGGACGTGCGGACGAGTATGCGGAGGGGCAAGTATCGGCGTTACCGGTACAAGAGTGGTATCACGCGGCACTGGAAGAAGGCAGTCGTGGTATTGAAGCCTCAATACCACATAGATCTGTTCTAGTGAGGATGCTTGGAGCCGAGCACAGACGATCACATGAAGGGCCGTGCGGGCTGAAGCCCGGGCTCGCGTTTGTGGGAGGCGTTCGGTTTGGGTAAGGTGAAGGCGAGATGGGCATCAGGATATATGGGCGCACGACGCCCGGCCGCCGACAGGCGAGCGTGAGCGACTTTGCGGAGCTTTCGGACAAGCGCCGGAGGCCGGTCAAGTCGCTATGCCGCACTCTGTCGAAGACGGGCGGTCGGAACAACCAGGGCGTCACCACGGCCCGGTTTCGCGGTGGCGGTCATAAGCGGTTGTACCGCGTGATTGATTTCAAGCGGAACAAGGATGGGATTCCCGCGAAGGTGGAGTCGATCGAGTATGACCCGAACCGGAATTGCTTCATCTCGCTGGTGAAGTATGAGGACGGCGAGTTGCGTTACATCCTTGCCCCGCACGGGCTGAGGGTGGGCGATGTGGTGCAGAGCGGTCCCGGGGTTGAGCCGAAGATCGGCTGTGCGATGGCGATGAAGGACATCCCCATTGGTCTGGATGTCCACAACATCGAGATGGCTGCGGGGCAGGGGGGCAAGTTGGTGCGTGCGGCAGGGGGCGTGGCGCGTCTGGCAGCGAGGGAAGGTAACTGGGCGACGATTATTCTGCCATCGGGCGAGATGCGGCAGGTTCGCATCGAGTGCCGAGCGACCATCGGTCAGTTGGGTAATCTGGACTATAAGAACATCAAGTTGGGCAAGGCGGGTCGTACGCGGCACATGGGCCGTCGGCCTCACGTGCGTGGCGTGGCGATGAATCCGGTAGCGCATCCACTGGGAGGCGGTGAGGGCCGTAGCGGTGGCGGCCGGCACCCGTGCAGCCCGACAGGCATCCCGGCCAAGGGTGGCCGGACGCGGAAGCCACGGAAGCAGTCAAACCGGCGGATCTTGCGGCGTCGCAAGAGTCGGCGTTATGGGCAGGTGTCCTTGAAGCGGCGGAAGTAGGTTTGAGAATGGTGGCACGATCTTGGTTGTGGCGCGATCAGAGTGGGATGTGTGATGACGCGTAGCTTGAAGAAGGGGCCATTCGTCGATCCGCGGTTGCTGGAGAAGATCCAGAAGACGTCGGCGGCGAACAGCCACGAACCGATCCGGACGTGGTCTCGAAGGTGCACGATCCCGCCGGAGTTTGTCGGGCGGACCTTCGAGGTGCACAACGGGAAGAACTTCATGAAGGTGTTTGTGACTGAGGACATGGTTGGTCATAAACTGGGCGAATTCAGCTTGACGCGGATATGGCGGGGACATACGCCGGCCAAGAAGCGTCAGAAGTAGCGGCAGCGTTGCGTAATGGAGCCACGGCGGATGGCGGTTTGGAAAGCGACCCATCGTTTTGCCCGGATCAGCCCACGGAAGGCCCGGCTGGTGACGGATCTGGTTGCGGGGCGTCACGTTGACGAGGCCCTGGAACTGCTGAGGTTCACGGGGAAGCGGGCGAGCGCGTTTGTGGATAAAGTGGTTCGTTCGGCGATGGCAAATGCCGACGAACAAGAGGCAAACGTGCGTGCGTTGTACATTCATGAGGCCCGGGTGGACGAGGGGCCGACGATCAAGCGTTTTCGACCGAAGGACCGTGGCCGGGCGCACCCGATCATGAAGCGGACCAGCCACATTGTGATAGCGGTCGGCGAAGGTCCGAGGGACTAAGGTACGATGGGACAGAAGGTACATCCGACGGGTTTTCGCATCGGTGTCACGGAGGAGTGGCGGAGCCGATGGTTCGCCCCGAAGGCGGCGTTTGCGGAGTTTCTGATCGAGGATCACAAGATCCGCGAGTTGGTGGACAAGCTGCTGAACCGTACGCCGCCGTACGCCGGTTGCGCCAAGGTGGAGATCGAGCGGACGCGTAACGAGGTCAAGGTGGCGTTGGCGACGGCGCGGCCCGGTATGGTGATTGGCCCGAGAGGGGCGGAGGTGGACAAGCTGCGGGAATCGCTGGAAGACATGATCGACCGGAAGGTAAGCGTCAACATCAAGGAGATCAAGAATCCGGATTTGGAAGCGAAGTTGATCTCGTTGGACATCGCGGAGCAACTGAAGCGGCGAGCGAGTTTCCGGCGTGTGATGAAGATGCGATGCGACGCGGCGATGGCTGCCGGCGCGTTGGGAGTGAAGATCATCTGCAAGGGCCGCCTTGGCGGAGCGGAGATGTCGCGGACCGAGCAACAGAAGCGTGGTTCGATCCCGCTGCAAACATTGCAGGCGCACGTGGATTACGCGTATACAGCAAGTCGGACGACGTACGGCACCATCGGGGTTCGCGTTTGGATCTACAAGGGGCGGTACGGAGAGGAGGTCCGTCCAGAGGAAGATCAGCGGCGAAGACCGGGGGGGCGGCGGCGGTTGTAGTGAAGGTTTCGAGGAAGCCAGCCCGTCGCGCCGGCGAGCGACTGAAGGCGTCAGGGAGTCGAAGTCATGGCAATGTTGCCAGCCAGGGTGAAGTACCGCAAGCAGCAGCGTGGCAAGATCCGCGGGAACGCGACGCGGGGGAACTTCGTGGCCTACGGGGATTACGGTTTGCAGGTTCTGCAACCGGGATGGCTCACCGCACGGCAAATAGAAGCGGGTCGGATGTGTGCGACGCACTTCCTTCACCGGCAGGGGCGTGTGATCATCCGGGTTTTTCCGCAGAAGAGTGTGTCAGGCAAGCCATTGGAGACCCGCATGGGCAAGGGCAAAGGGGAGCCCGAATACTGGACGGCCGTCGTGAAGCCCGGGACGATTCTGTATGAGATCGCGGGCGTTGAGGAGGAGGTGGCCCGCCGGGCGTTGGCCCGCGTGGCCCACAAGATGCCGTATCACTGTCGTTTTGTGAAGCGTCGTCACGGGTTGTAGTCAGAGGTGTTGAGGCGATGAAGATTTCCGACCTTCGCGAACTGAAGACCGAGGAGTTGCACGCGGAACTCGACCGGCTGCGGCGTCACGCGTTCGACCTGCGCAGCCAGAAGGTAACGGAGAAGCTGGGTGATCCGTCACAGTTGGGCAAGACGAAGCGTGATATCGCTCGCCTCTTCACGGTGTTGAAGGAGCGGGGGGAAGAGGACATCGAGCAGAAGCAGTACCATTTGGAGTCGATTGGGGTAGCGAAGAGATCGTAGCGTCGCGGCCTGCGGACGATGGGTATGGTCTGATGTGGTGATTGGGGGCGAGTCGATTTAGCGATGAGCGATGTAGATCAGGGTGAGACCGTGGAGCAGATCGCGACGACCAAGCGGACACTGCGCCGTCTGCGCATCGGCGTTGTGGAGAGCGACGTTCGCGACAAGACGATCAAGGTGCGTATCGATCGGTTGATGAGGCATCCGAAATACGGCAAGTACTTGAAGCGCCGGAGCATGCTTCATGCCCATGACGAGAAGAATGAGGCTTGCAACGGCGACGTTGTGGAGATTATGGAGTGCCGGCCGATCAGCAAGACGAAGTCGTGGCGTTTGTCGAGAATCATTCGGAGGTTCGCCAAGTCGTAGCCAGGTAGTTGGAAGATGATACAGGCTGAGAGCGTATTGGATATCGCCGACAACACAGGGGCGAAGCGGGCCATGGTAATCCGCGTGCTGGGTGGCTCGACTGGCCGGAAGCGGTTTAGCCGTCGCACCGCCGGTGTGGGCGATATCGTGGTTTGTACGGTGAAAAAGGCGTTGCCGAACAGCGATTACATGGCCGGCAACACCCGAAAGGAGCGCCAGAACCGGCGATTGGTGAAGGCGGTGGTGGTGCGGACGAGGTCGCCGGTGCGGCGTCGGGACGGCAGTTACGTCCGTTTTGACAGCAACGCCGCGGTGATCATTGATGAAGAGAAGAACCCGAAAGGGACGCGTATTTTCGGCGCCGTGGCCCGCGAGCTTCGCGAGAAGGGCTTCATGAAGATCGTTTCGTTGGCCAGTGAGGTGGTCTAGCAGCCCGTAGTAAAAGGGAAAACAGGGGTTCGGAAACGCCGTTCCTGACGGTGGAAACCACCGGCGAGACGCCGGTGCCACAGTTTGGCCACGGGCTGGTAGGGGCTGTTGGCGGGCGGTGGCGGCGAGTGTTGGTGTTGGTTGGGAGTTGGTGCTGCGAGTAGTCCGGGGTAGACGGCATGGCGGCAAAGGTTCGACAAGGTGACCGGGTCGAGGTGATGAGCGGGGCCCACAAGGGCGAGCAAGGCAAAGTCCTCCGCATCGATCCGAGGAAGCAACGTGTTCTGATCGAAGGGGTGAATCTGGTGTACCGGCACTTGCGCCAGAGCCGTCAGAATCCGCAGGGGGGCCGGATCCGGAAGGAAGCGTCGATCCACCTGTCGAACGTTCTGCCGGTGGACCCGAAGACGGGGCATGGCAGTCGCGTGCACTTTGAGGTTGAGCGAGACGAGAAGGGCAAGGTCGTGTCGAGGCGTCGTGTGACGCGTGGCGGGACCGTCCTGGAGGATGTGAAGCCGACGTCGCGAAGGTAATCGCGGAGATTGAGAAGGTCGGCGGAGGCCGTTAGCAGGGACAGCCATGGTTCGGCTTTTAGAGCGGTATAAGTCAGAAGTTGTTCCGGCGTTGCAGGCGGAGCTGGGTCGCAAGAACGTGCTATCGATGCCGCGGCTGGAGAAGATCGTGGTTTCGATGGGGCTGGGCAAGTCGATCCAGGAGAAGCAGCGTCTTGAGTTGGCACAGAAGGAACTGGCGTTGATTACGGGCCAGCGGCCGATCGTATGTCCGGCCCGCAAGAGCGTGTCGAACTTCAAGCTGCGCCAGGGGATGAAGATCGGTGCAAAGGTGACACTGCGCGGCGGGCGGATGTACCAATTCCTGGACCGACTGATCAGTGTGGCGATTCCTCGTGTTCGCGACTTTCGCGGGTTGGACCCGAACAGTTTCGATGGTCGCGGGAACTACAGCATGGGGCTGACGGAACAGACGGTCTTTCCGGAAGTGGATCCGGACAAGGCTCAGTTTCAACAGGGCATGAACATCTCGCTGGTGACGACCGCCCGAAACGACAGCGAGGCTCGCCGGCTGTTGACACTGCTCGGGATGCCATTCCGGAAAGATGAGGCGCGTTCTTGATGCGGCCAGGGGGCGCGGGGGCGGCGAGCGCCGGCCCGTGAGGTACCGTCTTCTGGGTGTTGCGGACCTGTCAGGGTTGATTGGCGTTTTGGGAGCAAGCCACGTATGGCAAGAAAGGCGTTGAGGATCAAGGCGGAGCAGAAGCCGAAGTTCGGTGTGCGTAAGTACACGCGGTGCCAGGTGTGCGGTCGGTCGAGGGCGGTGTACCGCAAGTTCCGATTGTGCCGGATTTGCTTCAGGACCATGGCGCTTGAGGGAAGGATACCTGGAGTTCGGAAGGCAAGTTGGTGATTCAGGGAGACGTCGAGACATCGAAACGTCAAACCGCCGAGATGTGGAGGCGTTGAGACGTCGGAATAGATGAGACGCTTGAGGCTAGAGCAGCATGTGGAGTGATCCGGTCGCCGATTTGCTAACGCGCATACGCAACGCGGTGCGCAATCGTGCCGAGAGTGTGAAGGCGCCGCGGAGCGGCCTGAAGCTGGCGATCTGCCAGGTTCTGAAGGAGGAGGGGTATATTGCCGAGGTCGAGGAGATCGAGGACAACAAGCAAGGGATGCTGCGCATCACGTTGAAGTACGGTCCGCGAGGCGAGCAGGTGCTGACTCGTCTTCAGCGTGAGAGTAAGGGAGGTTGCCGGAAGTACGTCGGCGTGGACGAGATCCCGGAGGTCTTGAATGGGCTTGGCATCGCGGTTCTGTCGACGAGCAGAGGCGTGATGAGCGACCGGAAATGTCGCGAGCATCGCGTGGGCGGCGAGTTGCTCTGTACGGTCTATTGAATCGGCCGCGTGAGGGACAAGAGATGTCGCGTATCGGGAAGAAACTGATCCCGCTGTCTCCGGGAGTCAAAGTAGAGATCAAGGACAAGATGGTGAGTGTGGCGGGGCCGAAGGGGTCCTTGTCCTGGTCGCACCCGGCGAGTGTTTCGGTGATCCACGATGGGAGTGCGAACGTCTTGCGTGTGACGCGAGCTTCGGATTCGGCGACGTGCCGAGCGCTGCACGGCATGACGCGTGCGTTGATCAACAACATGGTGGTCGGCGTGAGTACTGGCTACGAACGGAAGCTGGAGATTTACGGGACGGGTTACAATTGTTCCGTATCGGGTCCGACGCTGGAGTTGAACTGTGGATATTCACATCCGGTGCGCCTGTCGATCCCCCAGGGTGTGAAGGTGAACATAGACGTTCCGGCGACGAGAGGCGATGAGACCCCGGCCAGGCTGACGGTAACCGGGATCGACAAGCAAGTCGTGGGGCAGTTCGTGAGAACGATCAAGGATGTCCGGCACCCAGAGCCGTACAAGGGTAAGGGAATCCGGTACGCGGGAGAGAAGATTCGCAGGAAGGCGGGCAAGGCTTTTGCCGGCGCAGGTGGCTAAGCGCGGCTTTCAAAACGCTTGTGACACCGCCGCGAAAGGCGGTGACGAGATACGCGAGATGCATGAGCCGCAGGAGTCATAGGACGCACGCCGAGTAGTGGTGAGGCAATGAAAACGAGCGAACTGAAGTTGGCGCGACGTGGGCGTCGTCGGCGTCGTGTTCGGCGGAGGGTGTTCGGCACGCCGGATCGCCCACGGCTGACCGTCTCCCGCAGCCTGAAGCACGTGTGTGCGCAGTTGATCGATGACATGAGCGGTCGCACGCTCTGTTCCGCTGGGACGAATGGCAAATCGCTGGCCGCTCAGATCAAGTACGGGGGCAACTGCGAGGCGGCGAAGGTTGTGGGCCAGTTGCTTGGGAAGCGGGCCCGGATGCAGGGTATTCGCAGGGTGGCGTTCGACCGCAACGGCTACAGGTTTCACGGGCGTGTGAAAGCACTGGCCGAGGCGGCGAGAGAGACCGGTTTGGAGTTTTGACGAGGCGCCGGCTGGGCGGCGGCGGGTTGGATTCTACAATCGCAGGTGTAACTGATGGCGATACGCCGGGGACCAAAGAGAAGTGACGTCAAGGAGCCTCGCGAAGGCCCGGAGTACGACGACGTCGTCGTGAAGGTGTACCGTTGCTCGAAGGTAGTGAAGGGTGGCCGTCGGTTCAGTTTTGCGGCGTTGGTCGTGGTCGGTGACCGGAATGGCCGCGTGGGAGTTGGCTACGGCAAGGCGAACGAAGTGCCGTCCGCGGTGGAGAAGGGCCGGAAGCAGGCGACGCGGGCGCTTCAGCCGATCTCGCTTCAAGGGCCGACGATCCCCCATGCCGTTACGGGACATTTCGGTTCGAGCATGGTATGTCTTCTGCCGGCCAGTGCCGGTACGGGCGTCATCGCGGGGGCGAGCGTGCGTGCGGTCCTGGCGTTGGCAGGCGTGCATGACTGCCTGACGAAGTCGTACGGTTCGACAAGTGCAAAGAACCTGGTCAAGGCCACGTTGAACGCCCTGAGGTCCATGCGTACCCGGGAGACGATCGAGGGCCTACGGGGCGTGTCGATCGCGAGCTGAGAGACCTTCAGAGAGTACCATGAACATCACGGACATCACGACGAAGGCAGGCGCCAAGAAGCATCGCAAGCGAGTGGGCCGGGGTGAGGCGAGTGGCCGGGGCAAGACTTGCGGGCGCGGTCATAAGGGGGCCGGCGCCCGGGCCGGCGCGCGCAAGGAAACGCTTAGGGAGGGCGGGATGTTTCCGTTGTTCCGCCGCCTGCCGAAATTCGGCTTCAACAACGCCCAGTTCCGGACGGAATACCAGATCGTCAACGTGGGGGATTTGGACGAGAGATTCGATGACGGTGGCCACGTGACCGCGGGTTCGTTAGAGGAGGCCGGGTTGATTGGCGATCGCAAGGATCTGGTGAAGATCCTGGGCGATGGTGAACTGAAGAAGAAGTTGGTTGTGGAGGCGCACCGGTTCAGTGCATCGGCGGCCGCGAAGATTGAAGGGCCCGGCGGCACGGTGACGTGGCTTGGTCCGAAGCCAAAGAAGAAGTTCGTGAAGCGTCCAAAGGCAGAGGCAGAGGCCTCGACGCAGGGCGAGAAGGGCAAAGGCAGAGGGAAGGAACAGAAGAAGAAGAAGAAAGAAGGAGGCAAGGGAGAAGGAGGGTCGGAAGAGCCGGGCTAGCGGCGGACCGTGTCGGTTCTGGCCAGATGGTCTTGAAGCTGTCTGACCTCATCTGGCCAAGAGCGATACGTGTGGTTTGTGGCGGCAGACGGGATACGGTGGCAGCATGTTTCAGGCATTCATCAACATCTTCAAGGTCCCGGATCTTCGCAACAAGATCCTGTTCACGCTGGGCCTGTTGGCAGTGTATCGGGTCGGTTTCTACGTGCCGCTTCCGGGCGTGGATCAGGACGCGCTGACCTCCTACTTCAAGAATCTCGGGGGCGGCGGGGGCGGCGGTCTTCAGCAGTTGACCGAGTACTTCGCCATGTTCACCGGGGGGAACCTTCAGCAGAGCACGATTTTCGGTTTGGGGATCATGCCGTACATTTCGGCGTCGATCATTCTGCAGTTGTTGGGGACCGTGGTTCCGGCGTTGGAGAAGCTGCGTAAGGAGGGACAGGCGGGGCAGAAGAAGATTCAGGAGTACACGCGTTACCTGACAGTGGGCATCTGTCTGATCCAGGCGATGTTCTGGCTGAAATTCATCCAGGGCGGCCAGATGGTCTACGCCGAGTACAGCGACATCGCCAGCAGCTTCTGGCCCACGCTTTGCTTCTGGCTGATCGGCGTCATCGGGATGACGGCGGGGACGGTCTTCCTGATGTGGCTGGGAGAGCAGATTGACGAATACGGGATCGGGAACGGGATCAGCCTGATCATCATGGCGGGCATCGTGGCCCGAATGCCCAATGCGGTGATCATGGTGATCCAGAACGCGTCGATCGACGTGGGCGGGGAGGCCCAATTCGGTCCGGGCAAGATCGTGTTCCTGCTGCTCGCATTCGTGGGTGTCGTGGCCGGGTCGATCCTGATTACACAGGGGCAGCGGCGGATTCCCATTCAGCAGGCCAAGCAGACGCGTGGTCGGCGGGTTTACGGCGGCCAGCGTCAGTACCTGCCGCTGCGTGTGAACCATGGCGGCGTGATGCCGATCATCTTCGCCAGCAGTCTGTTGATCTTCCCGGGGCTGTTTCTTGACTGGCTCGCCAAGATGTTCCCGGCCAGCGGCTTTCTGAGCATGTTGGCGTCGGAGTTCAACAGATCGAGTTTTCTGTACGCGGCGAGCTATGTGGCGCTGGTGTACTTCTTCGCGTACTTCTGGACGACCGTTCAGTTTCAGCCCAAGGATATGGCCATTCAGTTGCGGGACTACGGGAGCTTCATCCCGGGGCTCCGGCCGGGCAAGCGTACCGCTGAGTACCTTGAGACGGTGATGACGCGTATCACGTACGTGGGCGCCGGGTTCCTAGCGGCGATTGCGATCATCCCGCAGGTGATCGCCGGCGCGTTGGACATACCACTCATGGTTTCGTCGTTCCTTGGCGGGACGGGGTTGCTGATTGTCGTGAGCGTCGGGCTTGACCTTGTGCAGCGGATCGAGGCGAACCTGATCATGCGGAACTACGGCGGCTTCCTCGGGGACGGCGGTGGTTCAAGGATTAAGGGGTCACGGTAGTGAACCTTGTTCTGTTAGGCCCGCCTGGTGCCGGGAAGGGTACGCAGGCGGCGCGGCTTTGTGGGGCCTTCTCGCTCGTTCACTTGTCGAGCGGTGATATCCTGCGTGCCGAGCGCAAGGCCGAGACGGAACTTGGCAGAAGAGCTCAGGATTACATGGACCGCGGCGTCCTTGTGCCGGACGATCTGATCCTGGCGATGATGATGGATCATCTTTTGCGTCCGGAGGCCGCGTCGGGTTTCCTGCTGGATGGTTTTCCGAGGACGGTCGTCCAGGCGAAGGGGCTTGACGAGCGGCTGGCCGAGCGCGATCGGCGGATTGACGTGGTGGTGAACATCGAGGTGGACGACGCGGAGGTGGCCAGGCGGCTGACGGGCCGGTGGTCCTGCCCGCAGGATGGTCGGATATACCACGAGGTGTTTTCACCCCCCACCGAGCCGCGGGTCTGCGACGACTGCGGCGGAGCGTTGACGCGGCGGAAGGATGATACGCCGGAGGTCGTTGGCCAGCGTTTGCGGACGTATCATGAGGAGACGGAGCCGCTCATCGCGTATTACCGTGATCGTGACGTACTGAGGTCGGTCAACGGCAGCGGCGAGGCCGACGAGGTGTTCGCGTGGATCAAGGAGGTTTGCCAGACCTGATGAGGGTGAGCAGGGAACGAACACGAAGGCGGCCTTTCGAGACCGAAGCAGGTATGGCGGTATTGAGGAGCCCTCGCGAGATCGATCTCATGCGGGCCGCCGGCGGCGTCGTGCATCAGGTGTTGGAGAGGATCCGGTCGTTGGTCGAGCCAGGCGTGACGACCGGTGTGCTCGGCGAGATTGCAGAAGAGATGATCGTTGCCGCGGGCGGCGAGCCGTTGTTCAAGGGTGTTCGGTCGCCGGCGGCGAGGTTCCCGTTTCCGTCGGCGATCTGCGCGAGCGTGAACGAGGAAGTCGTTCATGGCATTCCTGGCGAACGCGTATTGGTCGAAGGCGACGTCGTCAGCATCGATTGCGGCGTTCGGATGAAGGGCTACTGCGGCGATTCTGCGACAACGATACCTGTTGGCAGGATCAGCAAGGAGACCCGGAGGCTGCTGGAGGTGACAGCCGCGGCATTGGGTTTGGCGATCCAGGAGATGCGTCCCGGGCGCTATTGGAGCGAGATTGCGGCATCCATGCAGGCGTACGTGGAGTCGGCAGGGTTTTCGGTGGTACGGGAGTTCGTGGGCCACGGCATCGGCCAAGAGATGCACGAGGAGCCGAAGGTTCCGAATTTCGTGAATAGGCAACATCGCAAAGGGGATTTTCGGTTAGAACCGGGTCTCGTGATCGCGGTGGAACCAATGGTGAATGCCGGTGGCGCTGCGGTGAGGGCTGGCGACGCGAGTGGCTGGCCGCAGGTGACGAAGGATGGCCGGTGGTCGGCCCATTTTGAGCACACGATCGCGATGACGCCGTCGGGCGCGGACGTGCTGACGGACGGGCGATAAGGCGTGTGATGACGGTAGCGGACGCGGGATGATCCGCCAAACGGCGAGCCTGTACGGAGGCAAGCCCCACGGGGGCCCGCCAGAGGAGTCCTGAGCGATGAAGGTACGCAGCAGTGTGCGTCGCATATGCGAGAACTGTAAGATCGTGAAGCGCAAGGGCGTGGTGCGTGTGATCTGTTCGACGAATCCGCGCCACAAGCAGCGTCAGGGTTAGCCGCGATCGAGGAGGCAATTGATGCCACGTATAGCCGGTGTTGACATTCCGAATGAAAAGCGCGTGGTGATCGCGTTGACGTACATTTACGGCATTGGAAAGCGTCACAGCGAAGAGATTCTGAAGGATACGGGCATTGGCCACGACATCCGGGCGAAAAACCTGACGGAGGATGAGATCAGCCGGATCGCCGCGGTGATCGACCGCAACTACGTTGTTGAGGGCCAGCTTCGACGTCAGATCAACCAGAACGTGGCGCGGTTGCGGGACATCCAATGCTACCGCGGCGTTCGGCACCGGCGGGGCCTTCCGGTGCGGGGCCAGCGGACTCGGACAAACGCGCGGACGCGGAAGGGTCCGAAGAAGACGGTCGCGGGCAAGAAAGGCGTGAAGGAGCTTCGGAGTTAGGCACGCAGCCCGTGTGACACGGGCGTGGCGAGAAAATGATGGGAGATCATTGAGCGGTGGCAAAGTCAGGCAAGCGAAAGACGCGGCGGAACGTGGCACGGGCGATCGTCCACGTGAAGGCCACTTTCAATAATACGCTGGTTACGATTACCGACTTGGGCGGCGAGACGCTCTGCTGGTCTTCAGCTGGGACGGTCGGTTTCAAAGGCACGCGGAAGAGCACGCCGTTTGCCGCGCAGCGTGCCGGCGAGACGGCGGCGAGCGCGGCGAGGAAGTTCGGGATCAGCGAGGTGGAGGTCTGCGTCAAGGGGCCTGGCAGCGGCCGGGAATCGGCGATTGCGGGCTTACAGTCCGGTGGTCTTCGGATCATGTCGATCGAGGACGTGACGCCGTTGCCTCACAACGGATGTCGCCCGTCGCGGAAGCGCAGGGTCTAGACGGAGATCTGTAGGAAACGTCATGGCAAGAGATTTGGGACCGTGCTGTCGGAAGTGTCGGCGTGAAGGCATCAAGCTGATGCTAAAAGGGAATCGTTGTGAGAGTGCGAAATGCCCCATGGAGAAGCCCAGTCGCAATGCGCCTCCCGGTGGAGCAAAGGCGTTCCGGCGTCGTCAGAGCAGCGAGTATGGCAAGCGGCTGCGGGAGACACAGAAGGTCAAGCGGTATTACGGCTTGTTCGACAGGCAGTTCCGCACGTGCTTTCGCAAGGCACAGCGTTCGCGGGAGAACACGGGAGAGGTGCTGCTGAGTCTGTTGGAGCGGCGGCTGGACAACGTGGTGTGCAAGCTGGGGTATGCGCCGTCCCGCAAGGCGGCGCGTGTGGAGATCGGACACGGCCATTTCACGGTGAACGATGCCCGGGTGGACAAGCCCGGCTACCTGGTGAGCGTGGGCGACCGAATCGGTGTCCGGAAGCGCGAGGCCAGCCAGAAGATTGTCCGGTCTCAACTGGAGCTGGACCCGAACCGCCTTGTGCAGCCATGGCTGAAGCTGGATGACAAGGCGATGGAGGGTGGCATCGTGGCGATGCCGACGCGTGATGACGTGCAGATTCCGGTTGAAGAGCAGTTGGTCATTGAGTTTTGCAGCCGCTGAGCAGAGTGCGATGCGCGCAGCGCGGGAGCGATTCGCCTGAGTCGGGGGGAGCGCAGGCTTCATGTGTGAAGTGACGGACAACCCGGTCTCCGTGGATTCGGGGCACACTCCTGGGAGGTCGATGTAATGCGAATACGGTGGCGAGGTTTGGAGTTGCCGACCCGCGTTGTGCGGAACGAGGAGACCAGCGCGCCAACATACGGGAGGTTCGTTGTAGAGCCTTTCGAGCGGGGCTTTGGAACGACAGTGGGGAACGGCCTGCGGCGGATTCTGCTGTCGAGTCTGGAAGGTGCCGCGGTCACGCATGTGCAGATCAAGGGGGCCGACCACGAGTTCAGGACGATCCCAGGCGTGGTCGAGGACGTGACCGAGATCATCCTGAATGTGAAGTCATTGATAGTGCGGTCGACGGCGGATGAGCCGAAGAAGATGCGGGTGTGCGTTACGGGCAAGAAGGAGGAGACGGTGGAGGTTCTGGCGGATCACATCGAGGCCGACGCGGCGATCGACGTGATCAACAAGGGCCAACTCTTGGCGACCCTGACCGACGAAGTCGAGTTTGACATGGAGATGACGGTTGGCCGTGGGCGGAGCTACGCCACGTCGGACGACCACAAGGCGGAAGACGGCGAGCAGATCATCGGGCGAATCGCGGTTGACTCGGTGTATTCGCCGGTGACGCGGGTACGCTATCGTGTCGAGGACACGCGCGTGGGACAGCGGACGAATTACGACCGCTTGATCATGGAGATCTGGACAAACGGGACGGTGACGCCGGAGATGGCGCTGGTAGAGGCGGCGAAGATCCTGCGAAAGCACCTGAACCCGTTCGTTCAGTACTTCGAGCTCGGCAGTGGCCTTGCCCTTGAGGGGACCGGAGAAGATTCCGGTGAGCGTGGCGCCGATGCTGATCGGTCTCTTGAGAGCAAGCTGGCCATACCCATCGGCAGTCTCGATCTCTCGGTGCGGGCGGACAACTGCTTGGCGTCGGCGGAGATCGCGACCGTGGGAGACTTGATCACATGGGATGAGGCGAGTCTTCTGAAGCTCCGGAGCTTCGGCAAGACATCGCTGCGGGAGGTAAAGCGAAAACTGGCAGACATCGGGCTTTCGCTCAGGTCTGATCCGGAGAGTGCCCCGTCCGAGGCAGGCAGTCATGCTCGTAGGACGGGCACCACTGGTTCTTCGGCTCCGCGGGCATCGTCGGCTCCGCTCGACGGGGCCGACACCGACGCTGGTACGCTTGGTCCGCCGCCGGCATCCCGGCCACCCTCCTCGCCGACACCGTCCTCGCTGTCGGCACCCGCTGGTGTGCTCCCCCCCTTGCCCCTGGAGCGGCGGGTATCCCCACCGCGCGCCGAGGAACCCGTACAGCCCACCGAGGAGCCCCCAGCGTCTGACGAGGAGCCCTCGTCCGATTCAATCGTGACGGATGATTCAAGTGAGAACGAGGAGATGAGTGTTACCGGCGACGACGCCGGAGAGTCGCGGGCCAACGCAGGAGGGCCTGAGCGTTTGAAGCAGGTGTGATCTGACATGAGACATCGTGTTGCTGGACGACATCTATCACGGACATCCGCCCATCGCAAGGCGATGCGCCGGAACATGGCCCAGAGCCTTTTCCAGTATGGGCAGATTGAGACGACGTTGGTCAAGGCGAAGGAAGTGCGCCCATTCGTGGAGCGGCTCATTACGCTGGCCCGCCAGGATACTCTTCAGAGCAGGCAGCGGATCACCGCCATGCTCGAGGATCGGGCGGTTCTCACGAAGGACGAGCAAGAGCAGTATGACGCCATGAACGACGCGCGGCGGCACAAGGTGCTCCGGGCGCGGTCCGGGCGGCGGCACCGTGCCGGCCGAGTCCCGACGAGTTATAACAAGAAGAAGATCCCCTTTGTTGCCCATTCCGTGGTTCACAGGCTAATCAACGAGGTCGCGCCGAAGTACCGTGACCGCCCGGGAGGGTACACGAGGATTATTCGATTGATGAAACGCCGCATTGGCGACGGCAGTGATCTGGCCTTGCTGCAGCTTGTCGGTGAGGAGGAGAAGCCCGAACGAGTCAAGAAAACGGCTGTCGGCCTGCGTCGTCAGAAGACGCTGGACCGAATCGGCTTCCTCGAAGGCAAGCGCCGTAAGCGTAAGGGCCGTGGTCGGGACCGGGCCGGCAAGGGGATCCCATCGAAGGCAGATGAAGGGTCGCCATCGGAAGCCGAGAAGGTGGAGACGACTCCGAAGGCGGAAGACACGCCTCGGAGCGAAGACGACGCTCCGAAGACGGCCGCCGAGGGGCAGGCCGACCAGGAGTAGGTGTCGTGGCAGGAGGCGGGGAGGCTCGTGCCGTTTTCGGTCTGACCGTCTCGTGTTGAATGCCGCAGGAGGTTCAGGACGCACCGTACGTTACACGGCGCGGTGTCGGGGACGCACTGATGGACGAGTCGGGCTGCATCTTCTGCAAGATCGCCGCGGGCGAGATTCCATCTTGTCGCGTGTTGGAGTCCCCGGATTTCCTGGCTTTTCTTGACGTCACGCCGCTAGCGCCCGGCCACGCCTTGCTGATTCCGAAGCGTCACTATGAGAGTATCCTGGACGTACCTGGGGAAGTTCTTGCCGCCATCGCGGCACATCTGCCGAAGCTGGCCGGAGCGATCATGCGTGCCACCGGTGCGAGCGGGATGAATGTGCTCCAGAACACCGGTCGCTGCAGCGGACAGGCGGTTTTTCATTTGCACTTCCATCTGATTCCGCGTCGGGAAGGCGATGGGCTCGGCTTCCGCTGGAACACGGTTGGCTACGCCGAGGGGGAGGCGGAGGCGATGGAATCCAAGATCATTGCCGAATTGCGCTAGTACAGGGATCATTCTTCCAAGTAAGAGTGTGGGAGAGCTGTGGGTCATGGAGCCCGCGCGGCCTTCGGAACGGCAGCTCTGCCCCAGGGGCCAAGGCCACGCCCCGATGCCCGCGGCTCGTCTGGCTAAACAGGCAGATCGCCGTAATAGGCGCTACAGTCACGGGAACGGCGTTTGCCGTGACCCTACACTGTTATTGTTGAGGAACTTTGCGGCTCGCGAAGAAAACTGTGGCCGGAGGCCGCGCTGGGAGGAAATCCATGATGCGAATACTGCTTGTCTATCTGATAACGGTCACGTCGGCAGCCGCGCAGGCGGCCAATGTGGCGTCCCCCTGGGGTGACGCACGGCAGGTCGGCGAGGCAGATGGTGTGTTCTCGTATCGCTTCGAGCGGGGCCACCTCCGGTATGAGGACATCCTGACGTTGGCCAACGGCTCCAAACGCCTGGGCAAGGCCATGGAATGGGCGAACCAAGTGCTGCTGTTTGAGGCCGACGGCAGGGCAGTTGTGTTCGACGTTGGCGAGGTTGAGCGGTTTGAGTTTCGACGATACGAGCGGCACAACGCGAGACCGGCGTTAGCCGATTTGACGGTGGGCTACGTCGAGCGTTTGCCGCGTGATCCGAGTTGGCACGGGCACGTTGTCAAGCGGGACGGGCTGGATGTGGCGGATGTTGAGATCGATCAGGCGTCCTGGCATCCCGCCGTCGGTTCGACGGTGACCTTCCGGGTGCACGTGCTGAACGCCGGCGCGGCGGCATCGAGTAAGGTCGTCTGTCAGGTCATGATCGACGAGAGCGAGGTGAAGACCGCAACGGTGCCACCGCTGGAGCCAGGTGAGGAGCACGTGGTGGAGGCAGGATGGTCGTGGCAGGAGGGCCAGCATACGCTGCGGGTCGACGTGGATCGCGGTGGGAAGGCGCGGGAGCTCGTCCGTTGGAACAACACGTTCGTGGAGCCGATCGGCGCGTTGGGCGTCACGGTCGTGGTGGCGTCGGATCGCTACCAGGCGTTTAAGGACGTCGCCAATATCGCGGATTCGTTTTGTTTCGAGGATTGGATTCAATACCAAATCAGCGCGATGAACGGGTTGTTCGCGGCGTCGGTGTACGCGTCGGCACCACGTGGAATCGAGGAGCGGGTGCGATGTGATCGGATCGTGGTTGTGGATAACCCGATGGCGCCGGCGCAACGGGAGCGTTGGGAGCCGGACCTGCACAAGGACGGGAAGGCGGAGGGCGTGGCGGAGTATGCCGCGTTGTGGGTCCTGGGGCAACTGAGCGACGAGGACGTTCCCGTTTACGACGCGTTGCGAGTGGATTGGGCGGGATTGCGGCGCGTGGCCGAGGACCTGGGGCTGATTGACCTTGCCGCAACGGACACGAAGATCGGGCAGTGCCTCGTGCTGGATCAGCATGGGCGATACGCGCAGCGCCGCCACCTGTTCCCCTGGCAGCGGACGATGATGTACACGGCGGGAGGCTTCGTGTTTGACGAGCGGAGTGTGGCGTTCCTGAACCACGTGAGGGGGCGGCCTCGAGGCTTCCGTGGCGATTGCCTGTATCAAGTTCCGGAGAAGATCTCGGTCGAGGCGCGCTCGAACGCCGGCACGCCGCTATCGGGTGTGCAGGTGGATATGTTCCAGATGATGTCTGAGGGCGAGCACGCGGGGATGATCACTGGACGTGGCCGCGGGGACCCCATTTGTTCCGCCAAAACGGGAGCGGACGGCCGCCTGACGCTTTTGAATCTGCCGGCTCCGTCGCACAAGACGGCCGGCGGCTATGAATTGCGGCCCAATCCGTTTGGCAAGATCGCCACAGACGGATCGAATGCCCTGCTGTTGCTGCGATTGCGGCAGGACGGCCAAGAGGAGTTTCATTTCCTGCGGCTGTTCGACTGCAACGTCGCATACGTCCGGGGGACGACGAAGGAATACGTGCATTTGCTGCATACGCAGTTTGCTGCGCCAGATGCGCCCGCGGCGCCGCCGTATGCCGCAGTGAGGATCGAGGATCGCACGGGGGAGAAACCGCCGATGTACATCCGGTGGCTGATGTCGCCCGATACGGCCCCCGATTCCGTTGAGGAATTCCGTGTCTACCGCCGGACGAGCTTCGCGGGCGATGATGCCAGACCGTGGATGCTGATGACGACCGTGGGAGAGCAGGACGGCAAGCTCATTCCCCGCGCCGACGGGGCATACTTCGAGGACTTCTGGCACGACGTGCCCTACTCGCTCGATACGTTCTACGCGGTTTCCACCGTGGACCGGCAGGGACGTGAAAGCGGACTATCGGTACCAGGCTTCCTGGCGTACGGCAAGGACAGCGTCAAGCTGGCGATGAATCTCGAAGCTGCCTACATCACACTGACCGGCGAGGGCCCGTGTCAAATGATCTACTGGGACGGCGCGGTTGGGATGCAGCCCTACGGCGTTCGCACGCAACGGTTCAAGGACTACGTACCCGCTCTCGCAGGCCTCGCCTTTGGAGCTGACGGGCGCATGATCGCAACTGACCCCGTCAACCACGTGTTGGCGTTCTACGATCGCGGCGAGCTGGTTGAACTGGTGCCGAATCGGAAACGGTGGCCGGGTTACGCCAGTGACGAGCCGGGCGAGTTCTACACCCCCGCCGATGTTGCCGTTGACGACCATGGAAACATGTATGTGGCCGACTTCAATAACAACCGTGTGCAGATCCTCGATCCACGGGGGCAATTCAAGGCGATGCTGGACGAAGGATTCCGGTTCTTCGGGCCTTACGCGCTGGGGTGTGCAAACGGGCACTTGTGCGTCACGGATCAGGCAGACAGGGAGGGTACGAGCTATCGGTGCCGCGTGTATGACCTGCGATCGGGCGATCCTGCGTTTGCCCGGCAACTGCCGCCGCTGGCCGAGGCCGACCGTGGGCTGGTGGGTAAGACCGGCAAGGTTTACATCTCCGGACGGGATGACGAGGCGAGGGCGTCAGGCATCCTGGTGTACACCCCCAATGGCGATACAGCGGCGTTCGAGGAGGTGGGGACCGAGGGCAAGATGGGCAAGTTCCACCACCCGCGAGGCATGTACTTGTACCCCGGCGCGGACCGGAACTATGCCTACTTCGTGAACGAGTTCCCGTTTGACGTCCGGCGATACAAGATCGACTGACACGATGGACGAGCAAGTTCGGGAGTTCTTCTCGTCTCAGCGCGGTGGCTTGGCACCTTCGGGTCGATTGTCGAGAAGCCAGTCTTCTTTCATCTCCTCCGGCCAGTTGCCGCTCAGGGTCTTGGTCTCTCCCTCTTTCCACAGCGCGACTTGCTTGCCGCCTTGATCCGCTTCGGCGGGCCTAACGAGGCAAACTTCCGCGTTGTTTCGCCACGCTGGCAGGGACTCGAACTCCCCATGTGGGGACACTGGGGCGACGAGCGGCTTCGTCTCTCTCGATGCGAAATCATGGAGAACAACTTGTCCGTTCGGACCAGGCAGAAGCACGCGCTTCTCGTCAGGGCTTAGCTCAAAACTGGGCATGGACGCCTCCAACGGCTCGGCGAAATCGCGGCCCAGCACGCGGTGAACACTGGCAGGCATGCTGGGGTCGAACACGAAAAGCGACCACCGCTGAGGCATGTCGCTCGTTGTCGCGGGCAGAGTGGCCTCGAAGGAGGAGAACAGCAGCCTGCCATCAGACATCCAGCGGACCGACAGCAGGGGATTGAAGAGCAGACCAACCAGCTCTTCCCGAGTCTCCCATTGCGGCAACAGCGAGCCGTCTTCCTTCGCGATCCTCATCGTGACGAGTGACCCGAGTTGAACCTGGGCACTCGCCTCAATCCCCAGTGCCGAGCTTTGGATAAAAACGAGACAACAGCCGTCCGGGCTCCAATCGTGGCCCAACCCGACGTCCTCAGCAACGACCCGGGCCTCGCCGCCCTCGCACGCGACGACTTGCAACGCGACTTTGTCGTCGGTCCCCTCCACGAGCGGCATCAAGAGCGTGATATTCTTGCCGTTGGGGGCAACCCTCGGTTCGTGAATCTCGTGGAAGGTGCGAACGAGCACCGCGCCGGGCTCGAGGTCGTCCTGAGTGACCGTGAAGATCTGGAGTTGCCAGATGTCCGGGTTCAGCTCCTTGACCTCCTTCCATTTGTCCCCGAGCTTCTCGGGCAGCCCTTCGGCCAGATGGTCTCGCAAGTACAGGAACGCGCCCACCTCGATGGACGATGGGATCGTGTCGTCGGGATCGACCTTGAACGCGTCCCAGTCGCCTTCATAAGCCAGCGCACGCTCACGCAACGTCTTGGCGAGTGCCTTCATCTTGGTGGTCTGCTCCGAGTTGAACATGTCTTCGACGTCCGCCCACTTCTTGGCTGTCGTCTTATGGACCACGGCCAGCCGGCAATTGTCGGGGAACCAGTTACACCGGGTAGGCGAACCCGTCAGACGAGGCTTGAGGACGTTGCCATCGCCGTCGATCAGAAACAGACCCTTCGGCGTGGCGACGACGGCACGCTTGCCGTCCGGCGACCAGACGATGCGCTTCTCGGGGATGCAACCGGCGATGAGGGCGGCCGCCAGGACTGTCGTGACAAGTGCTGTTGCTGCTTTCATGTTTGTTCTCCGATGCGTGGTTGGCTCAAGGGTGTTGTCCACTCCAGACGTTGCGAGTTTCCCGTTGGACGGGGCCGTGGGGGCTTGTGAAGCCGCTCCAACGACCAGAATCCGCTGGATCTTCGTACGCTGTTTGACAGACCGGTCACAGATGTATCGGTCCTAGTGATCGTGCCCTGTCTCAGCTCGCTGAGATTCCCCAGGACAAAGGCGAGTGCAATGGCGGCGGCGACGGCGAAACGGCGGTGCCATGTTCCCCAAAGGGATCGCCGCCCGGGCGAGGGCATCGCGAGCCGGCGCGAAGGCGGCGGCATGGCGTGCTCGGGTCGTGCGTGCGGGCGGTTCAGGGCTCGCTCGGCAAGATCAATGGTAATGATCACGCCTTCAGCGGCGCTGCCTCGGTCCGGACATAATCGCAGGTAGGCGTCCAGCAGTGTGGCGACATCCGGTGACAACTCGCCAAGTCGTCGGTCGATCAGAAGCTGTTCGAGTGTCTTCGTCTTCATGTTTCTACCGTCCTTTGGACGCCCACGTCGGCCGCCCAGGCACGCAACGTGGCGACGGCGTTGTGCAACCGCGAACGAACCGTGCCGATCGGTATCGCCATCGCCTCGGCGATCTCCGCGTAGGTCAGGCCATGACCGAGCCGGAGTTCGATGACCTCTCGCTGAGCATCGGGCAGTCGGTCGATTGCCCGTCGCATCGCCTCGACACGGAAGTCCTCGGCCGGCGGGTCAGCGACAGGGTATTCCTCGGGCAGCGACACAGCGCGTCGGCGCGCCGCGCGCCGCACGTGCTCGCGGAGGAGGTTACGAGCAATGCCGATCAACCAGGCGCGCTTGGACCTCGCCGCCATGAGGGCGTCGAAGTCCTTCGCGACGGCAAGGAAGGTATCCTGGAGGGCCTCCTCCGCCACGGTTGCGTCCGAGACCCGCCGTCGCAGGTAGTCCCAGACCTGAGGGCCGACCTCGCGGTACAGCCTATCCAGTTCCGCCGTCCGTTTGTCCATCGTGCCTTCTATCCTATCAGTGATTTGGGCGGCGAGGAGAGTTCACGGTTTCTTCAGCGACCGCGAAGCCCCCCCCCGCTCGTGATGGTTGGACCACGCTCGCCTTCCGCTATCGTGGGAAGGCCAGTCCACGGGCTCCGGGGTGCATGACAGTTTAGGCGGGTGTCACTGGCAGCTTGCCTGCCAGTGTGTATGCCCCACGCGCCCACCGGCGAGACCGCACGGGCGGACAACAAGCCGCCCGTGCCACGGAAGCCCCGCGACGCAAGCTTGCGAGGTTCATAGGCTGCTTACACTCGTCGTGTACGAGAACCATGAGAAAGGCGAAGCCCGGCGATCTTGCGATCACCGGGCTTCAGATAAACTGGCACTGACCTACTCTCGCCCACTTGGACTACCATCGGCCCTGAGGGCTTCACTTCTGAGTTCGGAATGGGATCAGGTGTTTCCCCTCAGGTATCGGCACCAGCAAGGCCACATGCGACCTCTCGGCCGGATGTGGACGCGTCTTCAATGATGAATGGCGGACCACGGATAACGGGAAGCCCTGTTGACAAAGCTCCCGCGCGCTTCGCAACCCGCGATTCTCATCTACTCCTAATGAATAGAGTGGATAGCAAGGCATGCCATCGTCAAGGCCGCGTCGGGACAGCGAATCATCGATGCGGTCAAGCAATCGACCATTAGTACCAGTAAGCTGAGGACATCTCTGCCCTTACACGCCTGGCCTATCAACCTCGTGGTCTACAAGGGGTCTCTCGCCTCAAAATGAGGCATCCAATCGTTATCTTCGGGGGGGCTTCACGCTTAGATGCTTTCAGCGTTTATCCTTTCGGTACTTGGCTACCCTGCGCTGCCCTTAGCAGGACAACAGGTGCACTAGCGGTACCTACAATCCAATCCTCTCGTACTAGGATTGTCTCCCGTCACGATTGGTGCGCCCACGGCAGATAGGGACCGACCTGACTCACGTCGGTCTGAACCCAGCTCGCGTACCGCTTTAATTGGCGAACAGCCAAACCCTTGGGACCGCCTACAGCCCCAGGATGCGATGGGCCGA
>JAFGQA010000407.1 GCA_016935885.1 Phycisphaerae bacterium
AATCCCTTCTCGGTCCTGAAGCCGGTGCCGAGAAAGGATTCTCGGCAGAGCGTACAGTCGTTCTATTCGTGAAACGCCGTACTAGCATGTGGCCTGCCAGTGTGTATGCCCCGCGCCCACCTGAGAGACCGCACGGGCGGACAAGCCTGCCTGTCGGCAGACAGGCCGCCCGTGGCACCCAGAATCGAATGCCGCCGGGAGTGTCACGGACTCTCCCGAGACCCCCATGGCACCGCCGTGTCGGCAGTGTTGTATCTTCTGTTGTACCTTGTGGTATGGCCGCGGCGGCGGTGGCGATGCGGGCTTCGGCGCCCGTGCCACAGAAGAGCCAGGCCGCACTCAAGCCGATTCCTTCCGGCGCTCGTGCTTGATGGGCACGGCCCGCTCTTCGCCACGAACGACGGCATCGGTGATGACGTATCGACCCTGCATGCCCGGTTCGGGCAGGTGGTACATGACGTCGAGCATCAGTTCCTCCACGGTGCCGCGGAGCGCCCGCGCGCCCGTGTCCCAGCGCATCGCCCGCCGGGCGATCTCGTGCAGCGCCTCGTCCGTAAACTCCAGCGTGCTCTTGGCCAACTCGAACATCTTGCCATACTGCCGAGCCAACGCGTTCTTGGGCTCGGTGAGCACCCTCACGAGGGCGGCCTCATCCAGCGGACCGACCGTCGCCACGAGAGGAAGCCGCCCCACAAACTCGGGAATCATGCCGTACTCGATCAGGTCCTCCGGCGCGACCTTATGGAGCAATTCGCTTCGTTCCGTCGCGGCATCGTTCTCGGCGGATTCCTCGGTCATGAAGCCGATGTTCTTCTTGCCGATGCGCCGCTTGATGATCTCCTCAAGACCGGAGAAGGTCCCGGCACAGATGAACAGGATCTGCGTGGTGTCCATCTGGATGTACTGCTGCTCGGGATGCTTGCGGCCACCCTGCGGCGGGATGTTCGCGACGGTGCCCTCGAGCATCTTCAGAAGCGACTGCTGCACGCCCTCACCGGAAACGTCGCGCGTGATGCTCACGTTCCCGGCACTGCGGCCGATCTTGTCAATCTCATCGATGTAGACGATCCCACGCTGGGCGGCCTCCAGATCGAAATCCGCCACCTGCAGCAACCGGAGCAAGATGTTCTCAACGTCCTCCCCAACGTAGCCCGCCTCCGTCAGCGTCGTCGCGTCGCCCATTGCAATCGGCACGTCCAGCACGCGCGCCAGGCTGCGCGCCAGCAGCGTCTTGCCGCAACCCGTCGGGCCGATAAGGAGGATGTTGCTCTTGTCGATCTCGATGTCGTCGGGGTCCGCCTGCTCGGTGTAGGCAAGCCGCTTGTAGTGGTTGTGAACCGCAACCGCCACGGCTTTCTTCGCATATTCCTGGCCGATCACGTAGCGGTCCAGGAACTCCAGGATTTCACGCGGTGGCGGGACCTTGTGGAACAGCGGCCTCAGCCCGCTGGCCTTGCGCTGCTCCTGGCGGATGATGTTCCGGCACAGATCCACACAATTCGAACAGATGTAAGCATCGTTGGGCCCCTCGACCATGGGCCCCACTTCACGATGCGTCTTCCCGCAAAAACTGCACGTGCTCGTGCGACGGCGCTTCACGCCCCCGGGCCCACTCCGGCCGCCGCGTGATCCACCGTCACCCGATCCATCGCCGCTGCTCGATCTGTTCTTCAATGTTCTGTTTCCTTGCCTGACTGAGGGCGGTTACGTTTGACCGTGACCGATTCGGTGAAGGACACGTCCTTTGGCACGCAACTTATCGACTGCCGTCTGCTGCTCTCTTGATCTCATTCCCGCCCCCAACGAAACGGGTGTGTTCTTCCGTTCACGCCGGCTAACAGAAAGCGGCACTAACTCCCGTCCGCCCACGTCGCGCCGTCCTTGCGCTGGATGGACCGGTGAGATGCCTCCAACATCTTCACCTTCAATGCCTCAAACTCGTTGTCGGTTATCTGACCCTGGGCCCTCATGTCGCGCAGATGTTGCAGTGACCAACTTTCGCCATGCCCGGACGGTGAAACAGAAAACACCCAGCGACGAACCGCCCACACCAGCACCGCCAGCGCGCAGATCGCGCCGATCAGCACCAGGCACAGGACGATCACATCGCCCCTTGGGAATTCTGCCGTGGGCATCAATCTTTCATTTCCCTCTTGAGCATCGTGTCGGCCGGCGCCGACCGGCGCGACCGAGCGTCAAACAACAACCCATGATCGCCAGCCCCACCACCTCAAAGCCCATCCCACCGCACAACGGGAACACGAACGGGAACGGTGCCGGCGAAACGCCGCCCTGCTCCTGATACGTCTGGCCCGTCGTATCCACGTGCTGTGAGATCGCCTCGGCCAACCGTTGTCCTCTGTCGTCCTTCTTGACGCGATCGAAGACCGACGCCAAGCCCTCCTGAGGCAGGCCGAACACCGCCGCCGCGCCGGTGCCGCCAGGAATCGTCAGAACCTGCGATTGCACTGCCAGCGTCAGATCGAACGGCTCTCCGAAGACGACGTCATACGTGTAAGGCAACTCGATACCGGTGAACATGATCGCTCCCACAAGCGGCAACTCCGCCCCCAATTCCGGGAGCCCGATCACTGGTAAGGGAACGCCCGCCAGGGCACCGGTCGCCTCGCGGACCTCCACCCTGCCGTCCTGTCCTCCGACCAGCACGACCCCGCCCTCCAACACGGGGAATGGTTCTTCCTCTTCCGGACGATGTGTCACGCTGAACGTGAGGCGAACTTCCACGCCAGACAAGTCTCTGTGTGGGTCCATCGCCGTGATCAACATCACGCCCGACAGAATCACGCGGCTCTCAACGCGGGCCGACTCCCCCGGGGGCGGCTCTGTCGGGAGTTGCCCCTGGGGTTGCTCTTCCCACACGTCCGCGGCGCTCAGAACGATCGTGCGCTTCTCGCTGACCGTCCCCTCGACGAACCAACTCGTGAACGAATCGTCCGAGAATGCCCCCAGGTCCAAGCCCGCGTCGTTCGGGGGACCGGTTCCCCCAAAAACCGGCGCATCGAAAAGCGCGACCGCCTGACCAGCGGCGGTCACCTCACCATTCTCCAGAAGACGATCGAGGCGGGCTCGCGCCACCGCCGGTGGGGCGGGCGTCGTCAACGGAACGGCCTCCCGGTTGAAGTCCTTCTGAATCTCAAGGATCCCGTTGTATTGGACGATCGTCGTCGTCGCGGACCCGGTAATCTCCTTGATCTCGGCCCAAGCAGGCGCCGTGGTCCAGGCCAGCAGGAGAACCGCTTGCCAGGCAACGGCCAATCGTCGACCGGAAACCGTCATGGGAATCCCTCTCAGAACGAATGAAAGGCCACGGGCCTGAAGCCCTTGCGGCCCTTCGACGGCAAGTTCCGCATGGACCCAGGAATCCATCCGGGCGGAATCACCGACAACCTCACATTGCGGCTCATCCCGCATTCACTCTATACGGACCTACCCAAATGTCCACCCTTTCTACCGCCAAGCACCTATACCGGGCCGGTCACGGGGATTATCGGCCATCTCATTATAGCGTTTTCAGGGGACACTCGGTGAGATGCTCCAGTAGCTCGTGGATTCCGATGCGGATCTCCCGCAGACCTACGTGTGGCCCACGTGTGATGTGGCCTTGCCTGATAGACGATAACTCTATTGGCCTGCATAGGATGCGCAGAAACGCGAGGAGATGCGGTCGCATCCCAAAGGCAGCGAGCAAGGAGACCCAAACGTGAAACGACGAGCACTTCGAGCGGCAGGCCTGTTCGCCGTGGTCCCGGCCTGTCTGTCCCTGGCGTGTGACAGCCTGGGCCTCGGTGACATCGCTGCACTCTTCGGGTCGGGCGTCACTGTCGTCATCGAGAACGCCTCCGCCTTCACGGCCGTTCCGGAACTCTATACCACTGATAGCGACAACGTCTTCGAGGATCTCGTTGCCGAGGAGGACCGCGTCAGCAACTTCGGCATCAACGGAGCGATCCTGCCGAACCAGACGGTGACGATCCGTCTGCCGTGCGACAGCGATTTGGAGCGGATTCTCCTCCGTGGTGTGGAATTCCGTGAAGGAAACGGCCTGGCGCTCGGAGAGGCCGACGCCGACGTCAAGCTTCGCAAGGACATCGACTTCGACTGTGGCGACACGGTCAACATCCGAGTGGGGGGCTCGATCTTCAACTTCTACGCCGACGTGGACGTTGACCACTCATCCCGCGACCAATCGGGCGACAACGCCGGTGACGACGGCACCGACGACAGCTTCGCCGATTTCCTCGATGATCTGTTCGGTTGACGACCCCCCTCGCAGGCAACTCAGCCCTTGGACGCTTAGGCGTCGCGCGGGACCCGCTGCCGCTGGTGCGAGAATCCCTTCTCTCAGCTGGTGCGAGAATCCCTTCTCGCACCTATCTCCACCAGGAATCCCCTTCTGCGGAGTCTTGTGCCACTTGGCTGGCCTGCCGGCTCGCCGTTTGGCGGAGCAACCGTTTACCTCATCCCACGCGACTCCTTGGAACCCTCCGAGAAGCTACCGCACGTTCTTCATCCAATTCAGCCATTTCTTTTCCCATTTCTCGTCGATCTTGCCGAATGCCTTCTCGAACGTCTCGATCTCCTTCTCCGGCGTCGTCTCGTAATCCTTGGGCCTCTTGTTGACCAGCTCGACGTAGCGCGTCAGCTCGTCTCGCTTGACGCGGCTTATGTAATGGAGCAGTGCCCAACTCTGCGGGTAGGCTAGGGCGCCGGCATCGGGCCTGTAGAAAAACGCGCTTGTCGAGATGAATTCGCGCAGGGGGACCAGTTGGCCGGCTTCCACCAATTGCCGGAAAGCCACGAGCCGACTCGTGTTGACCAGGCCGGCACCGCTGCCCGTGCCGGTGCTGACAGGCTCAAACTTCTGGGCCATCCCCTCCGCCAACCAGCGAGGATTGGCCGCGACGCTCTTGCGGTTGTGGAAGCCGATGTTATACAGCACTTGGTGCGCGGTCTCGTGCTGAACCACCTCCTCGCTGATGCCGCCCCCGAGCGAATTGGCGCTATTGACCGCCCGCCGAGCTTCCTTCATCCTCTCGCGAAGGTTCTTGCGATCCGCCGACGTCTTGGCCGTGCGCATCTGATCCGAGAGTTGCCTCAACTCCGCCTCGGCCTGCTCGCGGTGGGCCTTGAACGTGGCGGAGTTCCGAAAGTTGTAGAAGTAGCTCATGTTCGATCCGGGCACGCCCGGAACGGGCAACACGAAGAAGCCCGCCGCGTTCTCGTCCTTCTTTCCATGCCCCATCCTCTCCGAGTGCCCACTGTAGTCCTCAAGCTCGTTGAAGTAGTGGATCACCAGCTTCTTCTTCGGCTGCGTGACATCGATGCCGAGATGCTGCGTGCGCCTCACGCATTGCTGATAGGTCCTCTCGACGGCGGACTTGAAGATTTCCACATCCTCCTCGCTCGTGTCGTAAAGAATCGAGAAGTGCTTGGAGTGCTTGATCTTGAAGCTCTTCTCAGACTCCCCCAGCGCCTTGAGCGCCTTCTTCTCCGCCTTCTTGTCCGCGGGAACCGCGGAGGTGTCGACCTTCCTCTTGCCGCTTTTCTTGTTGTCCTTCTTCTCTTTGTTCTCGCGCTTCTTCTTGGACGACTTGTTGGATTGTGACTTGTCTTTGTCTTCTCTGGCTCTCGTGGAAGGTGGGTCCTCGCCAGACAATGGAGCGCCCCGGACCTTGGATACCAACGGCCCGGCGGTACCGACCGTCAGCGTGAACGTCAACAACAGAACGAGCAGATGTGATGAAGCGCGGCTATTCACGGCGACCACCTCCCGTCAAACATGACTGGCCAGCCTCACGCAGTTACGTGCACACAGGAAGACTTTATCTCATAGGCAGGGAGAAGGCAACCAACTCTACCTTGCGTATTCGACCGCACGGACTTCACGCAGCACCGTCACCTTGACCTCGCCCGGATACTGCATCTCCGCCTCGACTTTCTTGGCGACCTCCCGGGCGATGCGCATGGCGTTGGCGTCGTCCACGTTGTTGGCATCCACGATGACGCGTACCTCACGCCCCGCCTGGATTGCGTAGGCCAGTCTGACGCCCTCGAAGCTGGTGGCAATATCCTCCAATTGCTGGAGGCGCTTGACGTAGCGCTCCAGTGATTCACGTCTACTCCCCGGTCGGGCGGCGCTGATGGCGTCCGCCGCGGCCACCAGGGGCGTGTAGGGACTGGTCGCCGGTGCATCACCGTGATGACCGGCAATGGCATTCAAAACCTCGGACCGCTCATTAAACCTGCGACAGATATCTTCGCCGATCGCCGGGTGCCCGCCCTCAATGTCCCGGTCAACCGCCTTGCCAATGTCGTGCAGCAGCCCGCAACGGCGGGCCAGCGTCCCGTTCAGCCCCAATTCGTCGGCCATCACCTGGCACAGATAGGCGACCTCTATCGAGTGTCGCAGGACGTTCTGGCCATAGCTCGTGCGAAAGTGCAACCTGCCCAGCAGGTTGATGAGCTTCCGGTTGAGGCCCTGTACATTGGCTTCCATCGCGGACTTTTTGCCGAGTTCGTTGATCTGCTTCTCCACATTGTCGTCGACCTCCTTGACCACTTCCTCGATCCGCGTCGGGTGGATCCGTCCGTCAACAAGCAGCTTGTTCATCGCCTGGACGGCTTTCTCCTTGCGGACCGGATCGAAGCAGCTCACCTCGATCACGCCGGGCGTATCGTCCACGATGATGTCCACGCCGGTGGCCTTCTCGAATGCGCGGATATTCCTCCCCTCGCGTCCGATAACCCGGCCCTTCATCTCGTCGGAGAGGATGTCAATCGTGCTGATCGTGGCGTCGGCGGTATGCGGAGCGGCATAGCGTTGGATCGCGGTGACCACGATCTCCCGGGAGCGTTCCTCCGATTCCTCCTGGGCCTCGTTGATCCGCTTGGCGACGATCTCGGCGCATTCCTGCTCCAGCTCTTGCTCGAGCCGGCTGAGAAGCTGGCTCTTGGCTTCATCAATCGACAGTCGAGAGACCTTCAACAGCTCGTTTCGCTGTTTGGCCAGCAACTCGCCGACCTCAAGGGCCTTCTTGTCCGTCTCCTCCCGTTTCTCCTTGACTTGGACCTCGGTCTTCTCGATGTTTCGCTCCTTGATGCGAAGCATGTCGACCTGGCGTTCGATCTGATCCTCCCGTTTGTCTAACCGCTTCTCAGCCTCGCGAATCTCGTTTCGCGTCGCCGCCGTCTGCTTGTCGAACTCCTCCTGATGCTGCAAGAACGTCGCCTTGGCCTCGACCGCGCCTGCTCGAACGATCTCCTGGGCCCTGTTCTGGGCCTCCGCGATCAATCGATCCGCCTCGTTCTCTGCGGACGTTCGTTTGGCCTTGGCCTGGAGCGAGCGGAACACCCACGCCACGGCCGCTCCCGACACGAAGGTCACAATCGCGAAGACGAACACCCCTGCGGTCGAGACCTGTGCCAGTATCACAGATCCCATCTAATCTCACCTCTCTGAATCGCCTGTTATGCATCATGTCAACTCATCCGCGCCCTCGGCACGCCGAACCGCTACAGCCCACAGACCGAGCAGACAGCGCACGCTTGCACCACGCGGCTACCCAACGATGTCATGCCGGGATTCTGCTGTGCGGGGAAACGGAGGACGGAGGCGATGCAGGCAGACTTCGCACGCGCCGATCACAAGCTCAGCAAGTGTCGACGACCCACGTCTATCGTGCCGATGGGCAGACCCGGCAGCTATCTGAGAAGTGCTCTGCTCCCGCCGCGAGGGTGCCCCAACGGTCTATCTAGCGAACTGCGAATCACAATCGCTGTTTGACGAGCCGACTCACGTTTAAGTCGGTTCCGAAAGCCTCCGCTTGTGATCATTGCGCTGATATCACGACGTCTCATTCAGCACCATGAGATGTGCCGACGACACATCGAGCCTACGGTTCACCGCAGCCGCTCACACGCTGAGTCAGGCTGCCCGAGAACCGAGGTCGATGCGTGAAGCCCAACATGTCTGACTCGCCCCCAGGCCCTCCGCCACGTCAGCAGAGGAAACCGAACTCCTTTCTTGGCGAAAGGCATTGGCGTGCGGCCGCGCCCATGCGCCTCCACCCGGCCTCGCCCATCGCCGGAAAACACCACAAGAATCTATGTCAAAAGGGCGTGCGTTCGCACCCTTACCACGCACCAGTATAAACGACTGCTCATATCCGTCAACCATTCATGTGTGCCGGTTTTCCGGAATCTCACCTCCCGATGACGTACTAGCCAGTGGGCTTCCTTGCCGTTGGCGGCTAGAATGGCGAACCGGCGCACCCCCGACGCGCACCGGAGCAATGCTGGTTTATCGGCTTTCCTGGAGTCTTTCGGCATTCTGCGTTGGCCGCAACCGAGAAACCGCCATCCCGGCGACGGGGAAAGGCTGGCTAATCCTGTTATGTGGAGTCTTTCTAGAACCATGCCTGTGAATCCCCACATCTCTCAGGGGATCGCGAGCGTCCTTGCCATCGTGGCGGTTGTCGCCGCCGCGTCCAACCCGGCCATCGGCGCCCCCCCTGAAAGCGAGCCCAAAAACACCGCTCACGTCGTCGTCCAGGCCTTTGCTGATCGTCAGGCGATCTCTCCATCCGACGCGTTTGATCTGGTTGTCTCGCTCAAGACCGATAAAGACTGGTGCGTTTACTGGCAGAACCCGGGAGGCCTCGTCGGCTTGCCGACGGAGATCCGCTGGAACGGTCCAGAGGGATACCGGGTTAGCCGTATCCGATATCCGGTGCCGGAGGCCAAGTTCGACAAGGTGCTCAAGGTGACCAGTTATGTTCACCATGGGACCAGCCTCTTCATCACATCGGTCCAAGTGCCCAACACGGCGGCACCGGGCACGAAGGCCGAGTTCCGCGTCAAGGCGAGCTGGCTAGTCTGCAACGAAGGACAGTGCATCCCAGGCGAGGCCGAGGTCTCGCTGACGCTGCCCGTCGTGGCGAAAGGGACCAAGGCCCCGCTGGCCAACGAGGCCTTGTTTGAAGAGGCGCGCGGAGCGTTGCCAGAGCCGACGGCCAAGGCCGAGCACGTCAAGCTCAGTGGCTCGATCGACAAGAAAGTGGTTCGGCCCGGCGACAGGTTCACTGCCACGCTGACCGCTGAGATCGAGGCCAAGCACCACATGCAGTCGCACAAGCCCTATCAGGAATATCTGATCCCGGCGGTCGTGTTCGTCGAGCGGACGGAGGGGCTAGATATAGGCGAGGTTGACTATCCGAAGCCGCATGAACGGGAAGACAAGATCCTGGGCAAGCTGAGCGAATACGGCGGCAAGATCACATTCAAGATCCCAGCTCAGGCCAATGAAGACGCTGGCAAAGCCCCGCGTTGGATACGCGGTGTCCTGCAATATCAGGTCTGCACGGATGGCGGGATGTGCTTCCGGCCGCAGCACGTCGAGTTCGCCATTCCTGTCCGGATAGAGCATGGAGCGAAGCCGACCGACACGGCCGAGGGCGTCATGGTGGAGCCTGAGCCCGTTGTAGCCGACGCGGGGCCCACCACCAAGACAGAGGATGCGGACGGCTCCGTGGTCGCGGCCCCCGGTGTGGCGGACAGCTCCGACGGCGGGGGCGTCCTGAGGCGGATCGAGAACTGGCTTGCGGGTCTTGGCTACCTTGGCGTGCTGGCCTTGGCCCTGATCGGTGGCGTCGTGCTGAACCTCATGCCGTGCGTCTTGCCGGTCATCTCGCTGAAGGTCCTCTCCTTTGTGCGCCAGGCCAAGGAGGATCGAGCCCGTGTCTTCTTGCTCGGCCTCGCGTACTGCGCGGGGATTCTGGTCTTCTTTGGCTTCATCGCCATCCTCTTTTGGGCGACGGGAAAAGGCTGGGGAGAGCTGTTCCAAAGCCCGTACGTCGTGTTGGCACTGGCCGCGATCGTCACCGCGTTTGCCATGAGCCTGTTCGGCGTCTTCGCCGTCTTCACGCCGAAGGTCATCAACCGACTCGGTGAGAAGGCCGAAGGAGAGGGCCTACCGTCGTCGTTCTTCACCGGTGTCCTGGCGACCTTCCTCGGTACGGCCTGCACGGCTCCGTTCCTCAGCGCCGCAGTGGGCGCGGCCACCAGGTTCCCACCGTCCCAAGGCGCGATGATCTTCTTCGCCGTCGGCGTCGGGATGGCCCTGCCGTTTCTTGTTCTTTCGGTGAATCCCGGCTGGCTCAGGTTCCTGCCCAAGCCCGGCCCTTGGATGGGCACCTTTGAAGCAGTGATGGGCTTCCTTCTGATCGGGGCAGTCATTTGGCTGCTCAATCCGCTCCGCGGGCAACTCGGAGACTACGGTCTACTTCTAAGCCTGATCTTCCTGCTTGCCGTTGCGATCGCCGTTTGGGTCAAGGGCAAAGCCGAGTTTGGCGCCCCGCCCGTGAGAAGGGCAACCCTGCACGCCGCGGCCCTGGCGATCCTGGTGCTCGGCTGGGTCCTTCCCTTTCGCGTCATGGCCACCGTTGAGAAGCTCACCAGCGCCCAGATCGAGCACAGAGAACTCCTGGCGTACGGCCGACGCGCTCGCGATGGCAGGATCCTCGACTGGTCGAAGGGAATCCCCTGGCAGGACTACAAGCGTGAGCTCGCCCTCGGCGATGTCAGGAATGGCTACACCGTGTTCGTAGACTACACCGCCGACTGGTGCGTCAACTGCAAGGTCAATAAGAAGACGTCGATTGAGCATCCCGAAGTCATCGCTCTCATGAAGGACTACCATGTCATCCCGTATGAGGCCGACTACACGCTACCCGTGCCGGAGATCAAGGAAGACCTGAGGCGATTCGAGAAGGCCGGTGTGCCTCTGTACCTGGTGTACGGACCCGGCGCCCCGGACAACCCGCAGAAACTGCCTGAAATCCTGACGCCCGGCGTTGTGATCAACGCCCTCGAACGCGCCGGGCCGAGCAAGGTGAGGCCCCCATCCACAGGACGGCCGACAAACCGGCCCGCGGAATCCGAGTAGCCCGAATCATGTCACTGTCACCGGCTTCGTCGGGCCTGGCGGCTGATCGACGTCGTCGCCGCGCGAGACCGCCGCCCCCGAGGCGCCAATGGACTCCTCATCACCAACGCCGAGGATCAGCGGGCGACCCTTTCTGCCGGCGGTGATATTCCCCGGCTCCTCGCTACGGACCACGGCGATGCCACGGGCCCGGCACATCACCCACGGACGGCCGCAATTCCAGAAGGGCGTGTAACGTCATTCTTCGCAAGGCATTGCAGCACATTCGAGGCGGAGGCCACCGCCCCACCGAGCAGACCCGACGCAGCCACCGACATACGAGCACCATAGACGTCAGGTCCAAAGAAGGCATCGAATGATGGAGCTTCGACGATCGTGCGAGCAGGCGTCAGTTGTGCAGTGAAGCCTAGCTTTCGACCGGCCGGGCAAGGAGCACCGCGGCCTGGCCTGCGATGTGTGCCGCAAAGGAAGTCCGTCCCCCCGCTCCCAAGTGGGGATGGCCAACGGATGCGCGCCCTGCGACGTGCCATCATCTTTTTGTCATGAACTCGTTGACAAACGGCAGGTATTGGGGCATACTTAATCGTATTGAGGTCATGGGCAAACGCGCCTGCGACAGGCGGTTGGAGAAGAGCTTTGCTTTGCCCGCCGGTGGGTCTGGGTACCCCGGCGGTCGGAAAGCCCGGCGGCGCGGCCGGTCTGAGGTTGACCGGAGCATTTCTTTCTCGTCAAGAGCGAGCCGATCACCGTCGCTGACGCCGATATTCATGATGCAGTGTCAGTCTGTCGTCGTTCTGTCCTATCTTTCCGACACCGAACGGCACGGCCTCCATCTGTTGGAAAGGTCCTGTCATGAGACGGTGCTTGGCGGCGGTGATTGCTAGCAACCCAACGACGGGCACCCTTGCGTAGTTTCTGGTTCGGGGCTCTGCGGCCTGTGGCAACTTTAAGACACACGTCTATATTATCAGGAGGTTGTTATGAACAGGACAAAGGGAATCCTACTGGCTCTTCTGTTGATTGTCTCGTTGTCGGGATGTTATTACGGGTGGTACTACTGGACCGGCCTGCAACCACCAATCATTGGCGTGGAGTGGGAGCCGATCGGGGCAGAAGGCTAACCTCGCCGATCCACAGGTGGTACATCAAAGACACTCTCGGCGCCGGCAGCGACGCCACGGAGGAGTCCTGATCTAACGCACCGCGGCATCACCATCTCGACGGTGGTGGCGCGGGCGGGGGCCTCCTGCGCGCCACAGGTGTTGTGGGGATTCCCTAAGAAGCTGTTTCAGAGTTGTGGAGACAAACGAGAGAATGCCCAGTGAATCATCCAACCCACCGGCTTTGGCGCCAGTGCCACCTAGGGTTTTGAAGAAGCTTCCAAGTTGACGGTGCTACCTTGGCTGCTGGACGTCGATCGCGACGTCGGAACCGCGGTTCGGCCGGCCCACGGACTGCTGTCCTCAGTGTGATCCACATCCTCGGGGGGCGAGCTGCCGAGCGCATGGCGTGGCTGAAAACCGAGATGAGGAGTGATGGTTCCATGACGGCAAGCCTCGTTTCCAGTATCGCCGCACCGGTTTCGCCGAGTCGTGGGTCAAGGTGACGACTGCTGTCCGTGCGGTTCCGGCGAGGATCTACGAAGCAGTGTAGCGCTGCCGTACTAGGGTCGCCCGGGTCCGTGACATTCCCAGCGGCATTCGATTCTGGGTGAAACTCCCGGCAGCATTCGATTTTGGGTGCTACGGGCGGGTTGTCCGCCCGTGCGGTCTTTCCGGTGGGCACATGGGGCACACACACTGGCAGGCAAGCTGCCAGTGGCACCCAACGCCGTGAACTGGCGTGGGTTGTGGTTGATTGTAAGTGACTGCAAGGAATGAA
>JAFGQA010000408.1 GCA_016935885.1 Phycisphaerae bacterium
ACGGGAAGCTGTTGAAGCGGGCGCGGACGCCCGTCTTGTGGAAAGCATCCGCTTGAGCGAACCGCACGGCTTGGCCGCACTTGAGGCCGAGCGGCGGCTAATCGAGCAAGTAGGCGGCGTGGTTTATTGAAAGGTGGTGGACTCGATGTCGAAGCAGATCAAGACTGGCGTCGGTGACGTGCTGGCCGAAGTCGAGAAACGCGACCCGAAGATAGCGGCACTTATCAAGCGGCTGATCGACCTACCGGGCCCCGTGCTAGAGTTTCCGCGATTGCAATTGGAGCACGCGGTGGGCTTCGCAGAACTTGACGCGCGACGGGGAGTAGCTCGGCGTGAAGGCCAGCGGCTTGCGGCGGCTGAGAAGGCGGAACGAGAACGGCGCCTAGCACCAGCACGCGAACGGCTCGCTCAAGCTATCGAGGAACTCCGAGCCGTGGACCAATACGAGATTATTCCGGCTCACATCCGGGCCCTTGCCGACGCGGCCCGCGAGGCCGAAGTCTCGCTTGACGATGCTCTAAGACAAGCGGGCCTTGATAACAGACACTACGCAGTCCAGGCCTTCCGGGACCTTGCCGAACAGCAGAATCCCGCAACAGCTTATCAAGGATAGTGTTTCGGGACTGCGCGCCCCCGTCGGGACGAACACACCGGCGGGGGCATTCCTTTCGCGCGTGATGTGCGTTAGG
Source organism: Phycisphaerae bacterium (assembly GCA_016935885.1). Next base: position 690 of record JAFGQA010000408.1, read on the forward strand.
ATCAGAACGGGCGGCGGTGGCCAACCGCTTAACGCACCGCTCCATCGTCGTGTTTCGCACTACCGGGACGGCGTTGGAGCGGTGAAGCCCGTATGAGGTAGTGCAGCGTGCCGACTGAATCCGACCTTCCGAAGCCCGTTTCGCTATTCCGCCTTCTCGAACTAGCTCGGACTGAACCCGCTCCAATTCCCAAGGACGGCTTCCACGACGAGCGCATGATTGCGCTTTCGCGCGGCTTCATCGAAGAATACAACCCATTGCTAGAAGACATGGAGCGGCGGGGACGCGAGGCAGCAAAGCGGGGCTTGTACGGCCCGCCTAAAAGGTCCCGGCCCAAACCCGATCCACTCGACACACACTTCCGGCTGACGTTGAAGGGGAGGGGCGCTCTTGCAGAATGGAGGATGCAAGGTGACGGGCAAGACGACGCCAAGCGGCCGAACGAGATGACGCTTGCTGAAGCATATCGCGAGTTTTGCGACTCTGGCGCATCCAAGTCGGCATGGACGCGCGCTGCACAGAAGAAACCTGACGAGCCTGGCTACTTGCCACACAGGCGCTTTGGTCGGCATGTCCTTGTGACTCGCAAGCACGCTAAACTTTTCGCGACGAACTACGACGCGCGCCGTGAACAGCGCACTGTCGGCAGCAAGAGCGATGAAACATCGCGTGAAACAGTTGCACGTCCCAAGTGTCCTGCCAATTCTTTTAAGAACCTACCTCGTCGTAATCGCCGATAGCGCGGCCGTTATCGCATATCGCCCGGTTCACTCACTCGCGATTACATGAAACTCAGTTGCACGTCGAGTTTCAGCGTTTGCGCTGTAGTTGAATATGGGCATTATGACTACAGCAAGGACAATCATCGAACCGGAAAAGCTTGCAGTGACCGCAAGCGACGCCGCGGCGCTGCTCGGCATCTCGCGCGCACAGCTTTACAAGCTCCACAGTCAGGGGAAAATCCCGCTTCCAGTACGACTCGGTATCAAGGCGCCGCGCTGGCGAGTTTCGGAGCTTGGAGCCTGGCTCGAAGCCGGTTGCCCGGACCGGCTGGCGTGGGAGCGGACGAAGACCCGGCGTTAAGAAAAAAGCCCGTCGCGCGGTGAGGCGTCGGCGGGCAGGATCAAAGCACACATGCACTATACACACTTCAAGAAAACACGTCAAGCGCTGGCACACAAGCTATACGACGACGAAGACGAACAGCGAGTGTGCCAGGGTTTTTGGTGCGCCTTCTGCGGCTTTTGGCATCCCTGGTCGGAGGTTGCGGCTTTCGACCTTCCACGTCGGTTTTGTCCGTCGTGTGTCGCGATCTTGGACGCTATCGCAATGGGGGGCGCGTGGTGAAGATAGAACCTGTCGTCATTATCGACACCCGCGAGCAAGACCCGCTGACATTCGCGAACCTGCCGAGCGAGCGCGCGACGCTTGATACGGGGGACTACTCCATCCTCGGGTTGGAGCGCTTGATCGCCGTCGAACGCAAGACGCTCACCGATCTTTTGGCCTGTTGCGGGCGCGACCGCGAGCGCTTCAGGCGCGAACTCCAGCGATTGCGGGCGTACAGGTTTCGCCTACTTGTCGTGGAAATTGACGCCCAAACACTTGAGCGCGGCGACTGGCGGGGCAAGCTTCAGCCGGCCCACGTGCTGGGCAGCCTGGCAGCATGGACGGCACAGTACAGCTTACCAGTGTGGCTGGCGGGTTCCCACGAGGCGGCGGCGCGCTTTGTCGAACGATGGCTGTATCAGGCGGCGCGCGTGGTGGTCACGGACTACAGCGCGGCGGTCGCGTTTATCGACAATGCGCCAAGCAAGACGCCAAGCGTGTCAGTCCAGACCCGTCAACTCGCGGTTCCGGCTGGTGTTACGTCGTCAGAGCAGCGGTTTGGGAGACCGCTGGTGCTTTCAACCCGGCTCTGCGGGAGGGCGCAATGAATCCAATTAACCTCGTGCTTTCCAAGCTCGCAAGCGCCAAACGAAACGGTCGTAGCTGGATTGCCCAGTGTCCGGCCCACGATGACCGGCGACCGAGCCTGTCGATTTCCGAGGGTGACGACGGGCGGGCACTCCTGTGTTGCCACGCCGGTTGTGCTGTCGAGGCGATCGTCGAGGCGTTGGGTTTGGCGATGGCCGACCTGATGGCCGGCGACAATGCTACGGCAACTAGACCACCACGGCGAAAACGCACCAAGGCTACCAAGGTCGGCGGCGATACCCGGAGTACATTCCGGTGGGCGCGCGACGCTGTGCTCGCGCTCGAGGCGAAACATGGGAAGCGGTCCGCACTGTGGGCCTACCGCGATATCCAAGGCAAACCGATCAGCATTGTCGTCCGTTGGGATCGTCCCGATGATACGAAGGATATCAGGCCGGTCTCTCTTCACGAAGATCGGTGGCGAATCGGTGGAATGCCGACGCCTCGACCGTTGTACAAGCTGCCGGACATCCGCGATACAGGAATATCTACGACCGTCTACGTCGTCGAGGGAGAGAAGTGCGTTGATGTCCTGACAAGTCTCGGCTTGCTCGCCACGACATCCAGCGGCGGCGCGAGGGCGGCGGGCAAGACCGACTGGACTCCGCTTGTGGGGCGGTCCGTAACAATTCTCCCCGACTACGACGAAGCGGGGCAGCACTACGCGGCCGACGTTGCAAGACTACTTCATCGTCTTGACCCCCCAGCGACCGTGCGAATCGTGGAACTGCCTGGCCTTGCTAATGGTGAGGATATCGCCGACTGGCTCTCGCGCTTCAGTGGTGACAAGGCGACAGCACTCCGGGAGTTGCAACAGCTCACCGACGCGGCCCGCGTGGTCGAACCGATACCAGATAGTCCCGAAGATCAATCATTCCGGCCCGATCCGTGGCAGCCGTTCCCGACTGAGTTGTATCCCGAGACGTTACGGCGATTCATCACTGAGACGGCTGCGGCGATCGGTTGCGACGAGTCATTCGTCGGTTTACCCGTCTTGACGGTGGTCGCGTCGGCGATCGGCATGACGCGCGAAGTTGAGCTGAAAGCATCCTGGCGGGAACCTCCAATTGTCTGGGGCGCAATCATCGCGCGATCCGGCACGTTAAAATCACCGGCCCTGGACGCGGCGACGGCTCCTCTACTGCGATTGCAAGCCGACGCCATGAGGGAACATCAGGCGGCGATGAAGGAACACGCGGCGGCGGTCCTAGCGGCAAAGTCTGAGAAGTGCGTACCTCCTGATCCGCCTGTCGCCCGGCGGTTCGTGGTTTCGGATTGCACGGTTGAGGCATTAGCCCCGATCCTCGAAAAGAACCCGCGAGGCTTACTCCTGGCTCGCGACGAGTTGAGCGCGTGGCTGTGCGGCTTCAATCAGTATAAAGCCCGTGGTCGCGGCGGTGACGCCCCGGCATGGCTCGAACTACACCGAGGCGGTTGTCTGGTTGTTGATCGAAAAGCGGCGGACAAGCTAACGATCTTTATACCGCGCGCGGCGGTGTCGGTAGGCGGCACGATTCAGCCCGGCGTGGTCGCGTCGGTCCTGAGTGGTGAACACATTGAGAATGGGCTTGCCGCGCGACTGCTCCTGATTCGGCCTCCAGAACTTCGCAAACGGTGGACTGAACGAACTCCAGCCCGCGAGACGGTTCACGCCTACAGGGATCTCATAGAGAGGCTTCTACGGCTTGAACATGCGGACGACGGCGACGGCCCCGAACCGCTCCGGTTGGAGTTGTCGGCCGACGCCCGGCCGGTCTGGAAGGCGTGGTACAACACGCACGCGGAACGAATCAGCGAAGCCCCGAGCGATGCCGAGGCGGCGGCCTTGGCGAAGATCGAAGGCTACGCGGCCCGATTCGCCTTGATCTTCGCCCTAGCGGACGATCCGCACGTGGTGGAGGTATCCGGGGATGCGATCCGGAGGGGTACGGTCCTGGCGGACTGGTTCGCTTACGAATCGCGGCGGGTGTACGCGGCGATGGCCGAATCCAGCGAAAACCGACAGCGGCGACAGCTTGTGGCCTGGATTCGGAAACGAGGCGGATCGGTGACGGCCCGCGATCTCCTCAAAAACCTATCGCAGTATCACAGTAGCGATCAAGCGAAAGCGGCACTTGACGACCTGATATCGGTCGGTTTGGGATGCTGGGTTGCCGATTCCGTTGGCCCCCAAGGCGGTCGGCAAGTCCTGCGTTTTGTTCTCACCGACAGTACCGACACCGACGAAACCCCCGGTGGTGCTATCAAAAACTGAGGTTGTGTCGGTGTCGGTGGTATCGGTGACTCCGAGACGGTTGAAATGGCTCTGGTGGAAATCGGTTTGACTGTATACCGTTCATGATGTATATTCAGGATATGGACCTTACAAACACAATCCGACAAACAGCCCGCAAGTCTGGACTGAGCGTGTACGCAATCGCCAAGCGAGCCGGCTTGCCGGTTTCCATCGCACAGCAGTTTATGGCAGGCGGCGGCCTCAATTGCCGCACGGCGGAAAAGATAGCGGCCGGACTCGGTTTCAAGATCGTCTTACAACCCGTGGGAGAACCTACCGGAAAGGCACGGTGACGCATGAGAAGCGCGAAGTGCGAACGCAAAGGCTATCGGCTGTTCAAGCCGACGTACCGTGATCGCAACGGCACACAGCGCGAAGCTGCCAAGTGGTACATCGAACTCCGCGACCACCTGGAAACCACGCGGCGGTTCGTCGGCTTCACATCCAAGAGCGCGACGGAAGACTTGGCACGCGGGCTTGTGAGGCTGGTAGGCGACGTGCAAGTAAACGGGCGGCTTCACGACGCGGGATTGAACCGCTGGGCGAGCGGCCTACCCGAGCGGACGCGCGCACAATTGGTGAAAGTCGGGCTTCTCGAAATCGACCGCGCGACGGCGGGCCGGACGCCCGATGAACTTATCACGCAATGGCACGCGGGACTGCTCGCGAAAGGCACGACCGGGAAGCAAGCCAACCAGCAATGCAAGCGCGCGCGGCGGCTCTGTGCGTTGTGTCGATTCCAACGACTGACCGACATCCGCCGCGGCAAGGTTGAAGCGGTGCTCGCGAAGATGCGAGACGGCACCGACGGCTCGCGGCCGATCAGCCTGCGAACGAGCAACGGCTATCTGCAAGCGCTCGGCTCATTCTGCCGATGGGCAGTCCGGGAAAGGATGCTCACCGAAAACCCGCTGGCAGGCGCGGAACCGCTGACCGTGACCGATGCCATGCGACGGCGGGCGTTAGCGATTGAGGAGCAGCGGTGGCTGATTGTGACAACGGAGGCCGAACCGACACGCTTTGGCATGACCGGCACCGCAAGGTCGATGCTGTACCGAACTGCGATAGGGACGGGTTTCCGGGCATCCGAACTCGGCTCACTGAGACGAACGAGCTTCCACCTGAACGACCACCCGCCGACAATCGTGCTCCAACCAGCAGCGACGAAGAACAGGCGCGAAGTGGAGCAGCCAGTGACGCCCGAACTTGCGAACGATCTGCGGATGTTCCTGGCACTCAAAGCGCCCGACGCGGTGGCGTTCAACATGCCACCGATCTATGATGTGGCGGATATGTTCCGGGCAGACTTGGCGGCGGCTCGGACTGCCTGGCTTGACGAATCCGAGACGCCGGAACGGCGTGCAGAGCGGGAACGGTCAGGCTTCTTGAAGCCGGAAACGGACGAAGGAATCGTGGACTTTCACGCATTGCGGCACACGTTCGGTACGAACTTGGCACGGGCGGGTGTCACACCCAAGGTAGCGATGGACTTAATGCGACACGGCGACGTGAACCTGACCATGAAGCTCTACTCGCACACGGTAGTAGCGGACCGAGCGGCGGCGCTGGCCGGCCTGCCGGACCTGACGCGACCGAGCCGACAGAAGGCCCGCGCAACGGGCACGGATAATGCGACAGCAGAGGTCAGACGTTTGGCGTGTTGCTTGGCGCAAAACGAGCAGCGCGGGCAGACTCCGCTAGACTCGGGTGGACTGAAAGGTGATAATAGCCAGCGTTCGCAAGTCGTTGCGAACACGGCAGAAACAGCAGAAAACAAGGGGAAAAACACTGTTTGCGCCCGTAGCTCAGAAGGACAGAGCGACGGTTTCCTAAACCGTAGGTCGCAGGTTCGAGTCCTGCCGGGCGCGTTTTTGCCTCTCGTCGCACCACATCGCGCCCCCTCGCGTTGCCTTGTTGGCTGACAAGCGGTTGTGTGCATCGTCCGATTGCATTCTGAGCTTGGCACCCCCGCACAATGTCGCATTGTCTCGGACCGCTTCGCGCTGCAACTGTTGAGTGCACAGGCGGGGTACTTCTCAGCTTTCGCGCGAGTCTGGGTCGTTCCGGTCGCCCTCAGCAGCCCGTGGCAAAACTGTGGCACCGGCGTCTCGCCGGTGGTTTTCACGGTCAAAAACGGCGTTTTCGAAACGCTGTTTTCCCTTTTACCACGGGCTGTCAGGGCCCCTGCCTGCGCTGACGGGTCCACGACAGTTCAGGCGGGTGCCACTGGCTGCATGTCTGCCAGTGCGGATGCCCCATGCGTCCACCAGAGACACCACACGGGCGGACAAACCGCCCGTGGCACACAGAATCGAATGCCGCCGGAAATGTCGCGGACCCCGCGATGACGTGCTTCGCCGGTTGCGCTTGGCAGGATGTCCAAAACGCCGGCCAGGTCATGGGTGCCCAACTTGCGGTAGGCGTTTAACGTCAACTTGGGATCGCCGTGCCAGGCCAATTCCTGGGCCCCCGACCTGTTTGCGACGGGGGGAGAACGGGTCCACACTGTGAGACTATGCGACGCTTCTTGACGGGCACTGTGAGTTGATGTATTCTTGAGTAGTAAACTAAGCGATCTTGGGCCTGATCATGCTCTGGGGGTAGGGGGTCGACGGATCATGGGCACGGTGTGCAGATCCTTTGCTGCGGGCAGGTTACTGGTTTCGCTGGTCGTCGTATGTGCCGCTGGGGTTTCAGTCGTCCAGGCGGAGGCGGAGTACGATTCGCTGGTGGCGAGTTCGGCCAGTGACGAGATTCTGCGTTACGACGGCGAGACGGGCGACTTCCTCGGCGTCTTCGCCGACGGCGGCGGGCTGGACGGCCCGCAGCAGCTCGTCTTCGGGCCTGACGAGAATCTCTACGTGGCGAGCACAACCACAGATAGTGTACTTCGGTATGACGGCCAGACCGGAGCGTTCATCGACACGTTTGCCAGCGAGTGGATGCACCGCCCGCATGGCTTGACCTTCGGGCCAGACCAGAACCTGTACGTTACGTATGGCCCGACGCCCGGCTTGTTCGGCAGGGTCCAGCGCTACGACGGGCAGACGGGTGCGTTTATCGACGACTTCTTCGATACCGGCAGCAGTTATACGGCCCCCTGGGATTTGATCTTCCGGCCCGATGGATACCTATATGTCCTTCTCGGAGACATCTGGCGTGTTGACGCGCAAACGGGCGACTTCATCGATGAGTTCATCACTGGAAGCAACGGTGGCAGCATGGTCTTCGGCCCGGATGGCAACCTGTACATAGGCTGCGAGGACCCATACAGTGGCTACGATAGCATTGCGCGCTACGATGGGGAGACGGGCGACTTCATCGACGTGTTTGCCGATGGCGGTGGGCTGGACAGGGCCAGTGGGATCGTGTTCGGCCCGGATGGGGACCTGTACGTTAGCAGTCGTCAGACCGACAGTGTCCTGCGCTATGACGGTGAGACTGGGGATTTCATCGACACGTTTGCCACGGGCGGCGGACTGTATCGGCCTGAAGGTCTTCTGTTCACGCCTGAACCTGCGACGGCGCTGTTGATCGTCAGCGCGATTGCTTTCTGCTTGAGGAGACGGAAGGCGAGCAGCGAGCGCTGAGGTGCTCTCGAGCCCAATCCAAGATGAGGCCGGGTCGCGGGAAGCGCACCCGGATGCACACATCAACTCTGGAGGAAGAAGCATGTACTTGCGGCGTGTCTCTGACGCTGTGGTTGTGAGCCGCCTGATCCTTGTCGGGATCGCCCTGATCATCCTTGTCGCCGCCCTCAGGTCCCGGTGTATTTCCGTCATTCAAGTGCTGAGAGGAGATGCTTGGAGGAGCGGCCGCATCCAGGCCGTACAGGGTTGGCCGTGTGGACGATTCCGGCTATGCTTGTGTGCGCGGGGATCGTGGCCCACGGGGGGGGCCTTCGGCTGCTTGGTATGCACGGTGAACACTATGACTGCCGCGGATACTACGGCCTCATGGATTCCAGGAGCGCCAGAATGAAAGTACTCAGCATCTCGCTCGTGGTTTTCTTACTTCTTGCCCCAACTTTGACAGCCAGCGGCGAGGGACCTGAGTCGATCGTCTTGGATGCCGGTCCCTTGAAACTGAAAGTGCACATCTCCCGAACGGCCCATCTTTTCCACGTGGTCGACCAACTCTCCGAATGGAGCCAGTTTTGTCACAAGCAGTATGGAAGGCACATGACCGGGCTTACGGATCGCGATCGTGAGCTGCTTGCAAAGCACGCCGCCGTTCGGGAGCAGAGGCCGTGGGGGGAGGGGCTCGAGCAGACCTTCTACACGTCGCTGGACTTGGAGACGGCCCTGAAACAGGGCATCAGCAACAATTGGCTGACCGCCGAGCAGGCGGAGGTAGAACGGGAGGTGCTCTTGCACTTCGCCCCGCGAATCGATCGCTTGATGAAGGAAGAGATGGAGACGCTCAAGGCGTTTCGGCAGCAGTTGCAGAAGGAACTGCCGCACCTTCGGGACTTCTCGGAGAAGCTCGCCAGATTCTATCAGGGTGCCCCGCCAGCCATTCCCATGTTCATCATCGCGAACCCTGACGAGCAAAGCTGTGGGGGTGGCTACAACGGTGAGCGGCTGACGCTCGAGATTCCTCGGGCGCGCAACGTGTATCCGACCTTCCTGCACGAGACGATGCACGCCTTCATACGTGTGCAGGAGTCGAAGCTGCACGAGGCGGTCAAGCACGTGGACGGTCTGGACTACATGACCTTGAACGAAGGCATCGCTTATGCCCTGGCCCCGGGAATCCTGCACTCCGAGACGGACGGTCCCGATCCTCTATTGCGGAGGGTGTCCAATGACATGGAGCAGAAGAAGCCATTGACGGACGCCTTTACGTGTTTCAACCGGTTTGGATTGGCGCTTCGTCCGCTGCTGAAGGAGGCACTCGAAGACGACGCGCAGACGTTGGAATCGTTTCTTCCGCGAGCCGTTGATGCATGGCGCGTGCTTCGAGAACTCGATGCGGCTGGAAATGTGGAGCTGAAGCCGAAGGTAGATCATCGATATCGAGGCTCCCATTCGAGCCCGAGCGTGTTCATCATGACGCCATCATCTGGCTCAAAGCCGTTGTTTGACGCGGCGTGCCAGTCTGTTGCCGACGGCGTCAACAGGTATGGCCGACCGCATGGCAAGAAGCACTACGATGAGATGTTCGCGGACTTCACGAAGCCTGGCGATACCATGCTGCTGCTGTTTACGCTCGACAGGGATGACCGAATCCCCCCGGAGTACGAGGATCTCCTGCCGAAGCCCTGGTCCGAGATCGAGGCGCTCTTGAAGCAGGGAGAGACCGTATCGCTGACCGGACACGCGCGAAAGTTGGAAATCATCCTCATGGCCGCGCCGACCACGGTACAATTGAAAGACCTGATTCAGCAGAGCGAGCCGCTGAAGTCGGAATGAACCAGATCAGCAGATGCTCCGGCCGGCCGGCAAGAACAGGGCGAAGGGCCAGCAGGCCAGGTTTGCCCTGCCCCATGGTGAATAGGGAACTGGGAACTCCCGAATGGGGCGACGGGGGAGGTTCGGGCGGATGAAACGCAGGAAGCACACGTCGCTGACACCGCAGTCGGCAGCCAGAATGGCGAAGGTCCTGCTGGGGCTGTTTACATTCTACATCGTCCTGGCGGCGGCGATGCTGATCGTCGTCTGGAACCTGCCGCGAAGCGTGGTCCCGCTGACACCGGTGCGGAGGGGACTGGTGGTCGAGGCCATGGTCGTTCACGGGGCGATGCTCCTGGTCGCTGCGTTTGCGACGCTGGTCGTTCACCGCAGGCCGCGCATGCCTTTGTGGTTTCCCAAGATCACAACGGCTGTGGTTTTCCTGGGTGTCGTGGTGTCCGCCGACCTGATCGTCGGGATTGTCTTTCCGCCTCCGCGGCCGCTCTCGGAGAAGACGATTTTCCAGTTGCACCCGACGCGCGGCTGGGCGCACCGTCCGAACAGTGTGGCGCGATTATCCGGCTCGCTGGTGCGCACCGACGAGCGGGGATTGCGCGTCGAGAAGGAAGCCAGGCCGGAAGAGATGGACGGCAAGACCCGAATCCTGTTCGTGGGAGACTCGGTCACGCTCGGATACTACCACCGGGCCCGTGATGCCTACGGCTGGCAGACGGTCGCGAGGCTGAAGGAGCGGCATCCGCGTGCGAAATTGTTAGCGATGAACGGCGGGATTTGCGGCTACGACATGCGTCAGAAGTACCTTTGGTTCGAGCATGAGGGCCTTGCGATCGATCCCGACCTGGTCGTGCTGCAATTCTGCTTGAACGATGTGACTGCCCGATACGATCCTGCCTTCGAGATGAACCAGAACCGGCACTTGGAAATCGCCCAGTCGGTCCGGCCGACGAGCAGGAGTGGGTTTCACCGGGCGATCATCGCCGTGGCAACGCGTCTCAGGTTCGGGACCGACGCGCAGGCCGCCGCGGAGAAGATCGAACACTTCGCGTATCAGCAAGCGTTGACGGACAGTCCGCCGCAACACGTCAAGCATGCCTGGCAGGATGTGCTGGGGCAGTTGACGTTGTTCATCGAGCGATGCCGAGAAGCAGACGTACCGATGATGCTGGTTTGCTTTCCTGTCAGGCTCCAGTTGGAACGGCCTGATGCGTCGGCGGATCCGCAGGAGGCCCTGTCCGAGTTTGCCGCGAGTCATTCCGTGTTGTGCCTCACGTTGCTGTCCGCCTACCGACAGGAGGGAGGAACCGGCAGCGACGCGGTGCGCGCACTGTTCGTGGACGGCACGCACCCGACCGTGTTGGGCCACCGCATTGCCGCCGATGCGCTGGCATCTTTCCTGGAGGAGTCGGGCCTGCTTGCCGACGTGCTCGAACCCGGTGGGTCGTCGTGACCAACCTGGCGAGTCTCGCAGGATCCGCTAGCAGCCCGTGGCAAAACTGTGGCACCGGCGTCTCGCCGGTGGTTTTTACGGTCAGGAACGGCGTTTCCGATCCGCTGTTTTCC
>JAFGQA010000409.1 GCA_016935885.1 Phycisphaerae bacterium
GCGACTACGATTGCTTGACCGAGAATCCCTTCTCGGTCCTGAAGCCGGTGCCGAGAAAGGATTCTCGGCAGAGCGTACAGTCGTTCTGTTTGTGAAACGCCGTCCTAGTGCATCGTCACACGTAGTCTTGCGGGTTTGCCCTTTCGCGTGCCACGGGCAGCCTGCCTGCCCGTGCGCACTGGCGGGCGAGCCGCCAGTGGCACACGTCACTCGACCAGTGTTGGAGCACTAACAACGCGTGGTAAAAGGAGAAACAGCGGTTCGGAAACGCCGTTCTTGACCGTAAAAACCACCGGCTTTGGCGCCGCTGCCACAGTTTTGCCACGGGCTGCTAGAGGATCAGCATGGCGTCGCCGTAACTGTAGAAGCGGTAGCCTTCTCTGATGGCGACCTGGTAGGCATCCATGATCGCCGGGCTGCCGGCGAACGCGCACACGAGCGCGAGAAGCGTGCTGCCGGGCAGATGGAGATTGGTGAGCAGGCCGTCGGTCATGCGGAAGGTATAGGGCGGGTAGATCAACAGATCGGTCCAGCCCGCGTGTGGCAACAGTTCGCCAGTCTTGCCGCAGGTCTCCAGGACGCGAACAGAGGTCGTTCCGACCGCTACAACACGCCCGCCAGCGACCCGGGCCCGCTGGATGATGGCGGCGTTGTCGGGTGCGAGGCTATACCACTCGCTGTGCATGGGATGATCGGCCAAGTCTTGGACCTCGACCGGTTGGAAGGTGCCGAGCCCCACGTGCAAGACGACGCTCGCAACCGAGGTCCCAACGGAGCCGCGGATCTTCTGAAGCAACTCGGAGGTGAAGTGCAGGCCGGCGGTTGGAGCGGCGATGGCTCCCGGCGCGTCTCCGTAGACGGTTTGATATCGCTCCCGATCGAGCGCCGACAGCTCGGCGGGGTCATCCGGCGACCGACGGATGTACGGCGGCAGGGGTGCCGCCCCGATCACATTCAGCACGGCGTGGGCCGGATCAGGCGGATCGACCCGGACCTCGCACGACCCGCGATCTCCACGCTGGAGCAAGGTCATCGACCATGGGGAACTGGCCAAGGCAAGCCGCTCGCCTTCTTTCAGGCGGCCGGCGCCTGTCAGGAGCACGATCCAGCGGCCCGCGGATTCCTCGCGAACAAACAGCCCGCCGATCTGTCCACCCGTTTGGCGCCGGGCCAGGAACTTGGCGGGCAAGACGTGCGTGCGGTTGATGACCAGGCAATCGTCCGGGTTCAGGAATTCCGGCAGATCACGAACCACGCGATGCTGGACGATCCCTGTCGCACGATGCAGCACCAACAAGCGGGCGGCGTCGCGCGGCTGGCACGGACGTTGGGCGATTCGTTCCGGGGGGAGGTTGTACTGCAGGTCCTTTGTTCTGATGGCTATATCCCGTTTTTATCCTGCCCGATAATAGCATATTCAGATCGTCAAAGGAGGCGGAACTTTACCTGGGACGGGCCAAGTTCTACGATCGAATGGGGGTGTGTCCGAAGTAATGGGGAAGGGTGAGTCTGTGTCTCCGGTGGTTGCGTACGACTGCCGTTCTGGGCGCTCAGGCATTCTTAGGGGGCGAGGTGAGCATGGCACCGATTCCCAAAAACCATCCGATTCGCCGCTGGTTCGCGGGCCTCGTGGAGGACAATTTCCAGCAGCAGATCGGCCTGTCTGATCCGCGAGTGCTGAATTACCTGGTGGAGTTACTGACAGAGTTTATCCACATCGAGCGAATCAACACACTTCGCGACGGCAGCGGCCGGCGGGTCGAGGACATCGCGGAGATGCTGTGCGAAGCGGAGATCGGATCTGGGAGCGCGAGCACGGAACGGCGTCGGCTCTACCACCGGCACATCGGCGACTACACGCTGTTCTGGACCGGCCTGTATCCGGAGAACCTCAGGCAGATGCACCGCCGACAGGCCAGGGACGAGCTTCTGAGCTACTTCGCGCAAGGCAAGCGTTCGTATGCCATCGCCTCCGAACTTAGCAGCGACCGAACCGCCCCGCCGGCAGGCGTGCTGCAAACATTGAGCGACCAGTTTGAGTATTGCGTGTACGGCCTGGGCCTGGTTCGCAAGAGCTGGGAAGAAGCCGACCCGGCCGGATTCGTCGCAACCGGGCTGCTGTGAAAAGAGAGACGTGGCTCCGCCTGAACATGCTCCGTTGCACGGACGAGCCCCGCCTCAGGCACCTCCCGCAAAGGGCACGCCAGGGAAGGAATCGCGCCTGCACGGCTGGGGTCCGCGACGTTTCCGACGGCATTCGATTCTGGGTGCCACGGGCGGCTTGCCCGCCCGTACGGTCTCTCCGGTGGCATGGGGCACGCACACTGGCAGACAAGCTGCCAGTGGCACCCGCCCGGGAAAGGAATCGCGCCTGCGCGGCCGCGTCGCACACACGACACAAAACGGGCACAGCTGTCTGTCCGCGCCCGCCTTGTGATGGGAGCCATTGCGCTTGCCACGGCCGGTCGCCGACGTAACGGTCACGGTTCCCGCCGGAACAGAATCCGCGTGACGTGGGCCACCGCGGTCTCGGCGCCCCCGCTGGCGTCCGTCGTCAGCAGAACGACCGGCTCACCGGCCGTCACCGGGCCTTCAAACTGCTGCTTGACCCGGTGGAAGACCGGGGCGAGCACGTTGTTGCCGATGTCGATGCCGGAATCCGAAAGGCCGGACAATTCGATCCCGATGTTGACATGGCCCCGCGTGGGCTCTTGTTCGTCCCACAAGCCGAACAACTCCACGACGCAGCCAAGGTCCTCATACTCGGTTTGGGACGTGACTTGACCCGACTTCGCCTGCGTGCCGCGGACGAACGGCCTCCGCGCCCCTATGGTCAGCTTCGCTCTCGAGCTGGGCTCAACGGTCTGGTCGGCCCGGTAGAGGATCTTCGTCGGGCCGAATCTGCCCAACGCATCCCGCAACGACTGACAAGTGGCTGCGTCCTCGGCGAGCTTGGTGGCGTCCAGTTCAACGATCTGATCGCGACCGACCAGCGTCTCGAAGACGCCGATCTGAACGTGCGTTGCGTGTTCGCGAACGGCCGGAAGGCCCGAGGGTTTCGGAACGTCCAGTTGCTCGACCTGGGAGATGATCACCACGAAGTCCTTCGCGGTCGCCGTGACGATCAACGTGTTACTGTCCTCGTCCGCCGTGTAGGTGATGGGGTAAACACCGTCTCGAGGTCGCGGCGTTTCCGCCTGATGAATACGAGTCAACAGCTCGGCCAGCACCGCCGCCCTGGCATGCTTCGGCCTGATGAACTTCGTCTCCTTGGCGCCGCGGGCCGAAGGAATATCCACCTGCTCGACGATCGCCATGACCCTCTCCATCTGCGGTGGGCTGGCGGTCACCAGGATCGACATCGTCCCGTTGATGTAGCTCACGATGACCGGATCCCGACGGGTCGCGCGCAGTTGCTCGTTTATCATCTTCGGCAACTGCCACGGCTCGGCGTAGTCCACCGCAAACGTGCGCGTGATCCGGTCCGCCGTCTCCTCAACGTCGAGCTTCGCGATCATGGCCTCGATGGCCTTCAACTGATCCTCTGACGCGGTCACGATCAGCGTGTTGGTCCGCGCGTCGGGGACCCACGCCGGGGCTTCCGAAACGGCGACATGCGCAAACACGTCCATTCCCAATGCGGCGACCGCTGGGGCGTCTGCGAACTTGAGCGGAATCATACGAATCCTGCGGTGCGCGCCGCTCGTGGCACGCGCGGCCTCGCTCTGATTCATCGTCTGCCTCGTTGCCGCAATGCTGACATCCTTCGACGATGACTCGGCTTGCCCGGTCGCCCAGGCGGGCGCGACGGGCAGGATCACCAGTAAGGCGTACAGATGGATGGGCAAAGAAACTCGCATAGGGATTACCTCCTCTCTCAACATTCCCCCAACAACAGGTCAAATCGCGTCCATGACAGTCCAGACGGGTCCGTGACGGTTTATGTGGGTGGCACTGGCAGCTCGCCTGCCCCTTGCGCCTACCGGAGAGACCTCGCGGGCGGACAAGCCGCCCGTGGCACCGAGGATCGAATGCCGCCGGAGGTGTCACGGACCCGGTCAAACCAGGCGGCAATGACCTCAACTGGATGCCGCATAGAATCGTACAACAGAACATCGCAGGGGATGCACCCTTCCTGCGATTCGTCTAACTGAATCCCTGCAAGCCGCAACGATGGATCGTTCAACGATTCGCGACCGCGCTTCGCTCGGCCCCGCCACCCTGTCGAATTCATGAGCCGTCCGAAGGTGGCTGATTGCAATTCCAGCACACCTCGAAGTTGCCGGGGTTCTCCTCGCCGCAACGCGTGCAAGTCCAGTCGCCCCGGTCGGACGTTTCTACAGGCGGCAGTTCCTCACCCAGGGCCTGGCGGCGGAGCAGGTCGATCACGGCGAAGTAACTCGCTCGCGGAACGGCGATTCTGCTTCGACTGTGCGTGACGCCGCCGAGACCGTAGATCGCCTCGATCGGGCCCATCATCTCCGTGAAGGGGATCTGGTATCGCTTCAACAGTTCGACCACCTCGGGCTTGGAGCCGACCTCCTTGCCGTTGAAGATCACAATCGGGAAGTCGCCCTTGGGGATGTGTTCATCGATTGTGAATACCCTGCCGCACTCCGGGCACCGATGCCGCGGCAGGCCAGCCAGGCCATAGCCGCAGTTCAGGCACCGAAGACCGAGGTCGGGAACTGGAAGTGCTTCGGGGTCGAATGCCATGGTGAGGTCGCTGCACCGGTTATCGAGGACTTTGCGGATTAAGATGAGCCGTGGGCTTCGCCCCGTGTGGCTTCTCGCGACAGGAGCGACTCCTCCGTGGACGAAGCCTCGGTTGGCAGATCCGCAATCGGCGAGTCCATCTCGCCTTTGGCATTATACCACACGCAAAAGGTTGGCCTGGCCGCCCGGATTGGGAGTCCGGGCGACCAGGCCAGAGGGTGGAGTGGGAGCAGGTGACTGGCTTCCACGTTCGCGGAAGCCGCTATCGCTCGTGGAGGGAGCCGGACATGCCGGCTACTCAGAATGTTCCATCGTATTGTTCAACGTCCGCGGGCATTGACCCTTTCGGTGCCGCGCCGCGAAAGCCGGCCCGCAGTAGTGTTCTTGCCTCCAACCGAGGGCCGCCTCGCAACGACCCAGACGACGGTCGTTGCAAGCTGACCCCGCACGCTTCTATCGCAGGACCGTGTTGAAATCCGGTCCCACCAACAGTACGTTCTCGGCAGACAGAAGTTGCAGTTGAATCAGGAATTCTCTCAACTTCGCCGCCTTTGCCGGATCGACCGTCTGCAAGGCCTCGAGTGCCGCCGCCATGGCCGGCAGCTTGGCATACTGCGAACCAACGGAGGTCCCAAGGCCGGCTGTCGAGGAGACGAACTCGTCGTCTTTCTTCTGCCCACCAAGGGCCTCAGCGATGATGTCGAAGAACGTCTTCGGCCGCGGGTAGACGCGCAGCTCGTAATCGGTGCCCAGCTCGGCCTCTGCCGCCGTGTACTTGATCGCATCCGCAAAGCCGCCGAGCCGATCGACAAGCCCGATCTCGAGGGCCTGCTTACCAGTATAAACGCGCCCGCCCGCCAACGGTTCCAATTCGCCCTTGATCCGATCCGCCCGGCCCTCCATGACGCGACCCTTGAACTCGTCATAGACGCGGTACAGGAAGGACTCGAGCAGTTCCCGCTCGTCATCACCGAAACGGCGGTTGGTGTTCATCATGTCGCTGAACTTGCCGCGTTTGTATTCGTGGCCGGTCACGCCGACCCAGTCCCACAGGCCCTTGGTGACAATCTTGCCGCCGACGACGCCGATGGAGCCGGTGATGGTGCCGGGCTCGGCGAAGATCGTGTCGCCCAGCGTGGCCACGTAGTAGCCGCCGCTGCCCGCCACGTTGCCCATCGAGACGATGAACGGCCGGCCGGAATCCTTGAAACGCTTGCTCGCCTCGCAGATGACCTCGCTGGCGATGGCCGAACCGCCAGGCGAATCGACCCGAAGGATCAGTGCCTTGACGCTCTCGTCAGCGGCCGCCTCGGCGATGGCCCTGCGGATCGTGGTCGAGCCGGCGTTGGAGGACCCGCCGAACAGGCTTGGCTCCGACTCACCGCTGGTGATGGGCCCCACGACGTACACGATCCCGATCGCCGCCTTGTCTGACTTCTCCTTGCCCTTCATCAAGTCGCCAAGAAGCTTGAAGATTGCGAACGGGTTGTCGAAGTCGATGTCGAGCTCGTCCTTCTTGCCATAGTTGGCGACTACCTTGGTGTCCTCACCGTAACGCTTCTTGACGCCTTTGATGAAATCTTCGCGGTATTGGAGCTTGTCCACCAGCTTGGCGTCGAGCGCCGCCTTGGCGCTGAGCAGACCGCCGTTCACCAGTTCGCGGACCTTCTTTGGGTTCAGCCCGCGGCTGTCCGCTACACCTTCGAGAATCTGCTCGAAGATCGAGTCCAGCAGCCAGTTGGTTTGCTCCTCGGCCTCCGGGCTGGGGCCGGAGCGATAGAACGGCTCCCCCGCCGACTTGTAGGCCCCACAGTGGATGATGTCCGCCTCGAGGCCCACCTTGTCCATCAGGTTCTTGAAATACAGGCCCTCGCCGTAAAGGCCGGTGAACGCCACGAGGCCGGTCGGCATCAGGGTTAACTGGTCGGCCGCCGAGCCCAGCAGCAACGTGCCATTGCCGAGAAACTCGCAGAAGACCAGGACGTCCTTGCCCGCGGCACGCAGGGCCTCGAACTGGACCCGAAGCTCTTGAATCTGGGCGAACCCCAATGTGGCTTCCTGGATGTCGAAGATCACCGCCTTGACGTTGTCATCCGCGCGTGCCTGGTGGAGCTTCTTGAGCAGGTCAAACATGTTGACCGGCGCGGCATCCCCGAGCATCTGGCCCAAGCCGAATGCATCCGGGGCCTCCGTCAATGGCCCTTTAATCTTGAAAAGGGCAACGACGTCCTCCTCCCCCGCCGCCGCCGGCACTGCGGCGGCCACACCCATTACGACAAAAGCGACTATCCAAAACCTCGGCCTCAGCAACATCTGCGTGACTCCCTTTCCACTAGACATGGACACATTCCCGATGCGCCGTGCATCGAATCTCTTCGAACCATCTTGGGACGCAACGTTGAAGCATCGAGGCGGCCAGTCATACCGGCCCGTGTGCCTCTGTTGCCCACTACAAGAAACGCAAGCACAACAGTCGCCTAACGGGGAAAAATCGTCTCGGCTCAAGCCCGGGATGCGTGAACCCGACCGGCCATCTGGCAGCCCGTGGTGAAAGGGAAGACAGCGGTTCGGAAACGCCGTTCCTGACCGTGGAAACCACCGGCTTTGGCGCCGGTGCCACGGTTTTGCCACGGGCTACTAGGCGTGCCCCGGCGCAGAGGGCCTGGCTGGTTTTCAGGCTCAGACCGCTGGGTCGAGGCGTGAACGGGGCGGTTCCGATCACGGGGCGAATGCGGATTCTTGGGTATTCCGACGCAGAAACCCGATTCGGCCACCCCTGGCCAGAAGGAAGAGGCCGATTTCTCGCCTTTGCACTGTCAACCATCCTGGCTATAATCTCAATGCCCCCGCCGTACCGCAGGCACACCCCTGGGGTTGCTTCCACACCCCAACTTGTGATGCCCCGACCTGAATCGCGGCACGGCGTGGGGCATTTCTTTTTGCTCAAGCTGACCGGCTTGCGAAGAACTCGCCGGCCTTCTTTCACGCACGCGGGTCCGTGACGCTTCCGGCGGCATTCGATCTTGGGTGCCCTGGGCGGCTTGTCCACCCGTGCGGTCTCTCTGGCGGACGCATGGGGCATCCACACTGGCAGGCAAGCTGCCAGTGGCACCCGCCTAAACTGTCACGGACCACACGCACGCGAGTCACAGCAAGCGGCTTGACCGGATCGATGCGGTTCATGTAAGCTTGATCATGCGCGTGAACACGCGTGCCTGCTAGGATGGTTGGGTTTACCTCGCGCAACAATTCGAGTCATGAGAGGAGTTGCACGCATGTACCTCTGCAACCGGTCGATGATAAATCAGCTATTTTTCTGGCTGGCCGTCGGATGCGTCCTGTCGTTCCATGCCGTCGATCTTTTGGCCCAGGATGCCATCATCATCGACCACAACGACACCGATATCACCGCCCTCTCCGAAGCGGCGATCAGCAATGCCAAGGCCAGGCTCCATATCGGCTACGGGCATACCTCGCACGGCAGCCAGCTCACAGATGGGATGACAGGATTGATCGGCTTCGCGAACGGCGGCGGGCTGGGTCTTTCGTTTCCCACGGATTTCTTCGCATGGAACAACGGCGGAAGCGGGGGCGCCCTCGATTTGGAAGAAGGCGACGGCTATGGCTCCGGCTGGCTGGATCACGACTGCGGCTACTACCCGAACTGGGTGAACGAAACGAGAGACTATCTCGACGATCCCAGCCACTCCGATGTGAACGTCATTATCTGGTCCTGGTGCGGACAGGTGGGCGGCAAGTACGCGGCTGGCGTACTCGATGATGAATACCTGATCCCCATGGCCCAGTTGGAGGTAGACTACTCGGATGTCACATTTGTCTACATGACCGGCCACGTGGATCATTGGGATGACGGCGACAACAAGGCCGCGAACCAGATGATCCGCGATTTCTGCATCACCAACGGCAAGGTGCTGTACGATTTCGCGGACATAGAGAGCTACGATCCGGACGGCACGTACTTTGAATTTCCGCACGACAACTGCGACTACTACGAATCCGAGAGCGGGCCGCTTTTGGGCAACTGGGCCACCGAGTGGCAGAACACCCATATGGAGGACGTTGACTGGTATTCGTGCACGTGTGCCCACAGCGTGGCTTTGAACTGCAACCGCAAGGCTTATGCCGCTTGGGCCCTGTGGGTCGCGATTGCCGTCATCCCGGGTGACATGGATTGCAGCGGTGAGGTGGACATCACGAATGACCTGCCCCTCTTCATCGAGGCCCTCTTGGATCCAACGGGCTACGTACCGCCCCCCGATTGCACCATCGAGCCAGCAGATGTGAACGGGGACGGCGACATCAACGGAGAGGACATCGACGGGTTTGTGGACGTGCTGATTGACTAGCCGCGGCCACCCTCGGAATCCCTCGGCGCTGCGCCTCCGCGGCGCGGCCTCGGACAAGGTCGCACGTGGGCGGGCAGGCAAACCTGAACCGTCGGCGAAAGACGTCGGGAGCCGCGAAGAGACAACGTAAACCCTTGACAAAGGCCTGCTCTTGTCAAGGGTAAACGGTTGACGCGCCTGCCCGCGGGCAGGTCCGCCAAACGGCAAGCCAGGAGGCCAGCCAAGTGGCACAATCGGTCATGTTGTTTTCTCGCGACGTCTTGGCCGGCGGTTGCACGCCACAACGCCGTCGACGCAGGGCCGTTTCATTCTCGCACAACAACCGGAGACTGAATCATGCAGATACGTCGATGGGTCAAGCGCTGTATCTCAATGACCTCGCTGCTCGCCGCGGTGACGAGTTGCCAGGGCCCTCCTCTGATCATCTCGCCTACCACGCTGCCCCATGTCATCGTGGGTAACACGTACCGCCGGACGCTCACCGCCGATAGCGAGAACGCCGTGGTCTGGCGCATCTCCGCCGGGAGTCTTCCGCCAGGGCTGAGCCTCAACCAGGAGACTGGCGTCATCACCGGCACGTTTACGCGGGACGGTGCGTTCACGTTCACCGTCACCGTCGAGGAATCCGGCCTGTTTCTCCGCGTAGGCGTGCAGTCGCTGACGTTGACCGTCATACCCAAACTGACCCTTGATGCCTCGCTCGAAAGCGCCCGACAGAACGAGGCCTACAGCCATCAGTTCGAGCCTGAGGGCGGGGTACAGCCGTACGCGTTCGAGTTGGAAGGACACGGCGCCGGCATGACGTTCGACGGGGCGACCGGCACCCTGTCCGGCACGCCGAGTGTTCCCGATCCGGGGCGCACGCTCCAGGTCACCGTGTCGGACAGCGGCGATCCGCAACAGACGATTACCGAGCAGACCACCTTCGTGGTCAAGCCTCCACCCGTGCACATCACGACCACCGCCCTGCCAAACGGTCAGGAGGGCGTGGCGTATTCGCAACAGGTGCAGGCTGCGGACGGCTTCACGCCCTACGAATGGTCGATCACGAACGGCGTCCTGCCAGACGGCCTGGACCTGCCCGACGACCAGCAGACGGGCCTTATCTCCGGAACGCCGCCGGCGGGGTCGGCCGGGAACTGGACGTTCACGATCACCGTCACCGACGGCGATATACCGCCAACAACGGACTCGAAGGAACTCACAATTGTAATTGCTGAATAGCCGGGGACGATCAAGGTCATGCAGGTTTTCGCCCGCCGACGCGATCGCGGGCCCCGGCAGAGCCCGTATAATCTTGGCTGCCTCGCTTAGGAGACCACGGCGATGAGGAAACAACTCGGCATGCTCTGCCTCGTTCCGGCGCTCTGTTCGGCGATGACCTGCGACATCACGGGGGAAATCCGCTTCGTCGAGACAGAAACCCTGGACAATGCGGATGCAGCCATCACCATCACCCAGGCGGCTGGCGCTCCCCAGGCGACGGTCGAGGCCACCATCACGCTCGATGCCTGGACATACGTTCAATTGAAAGACACCCAGGTGGTGGAGGTCAATGGCGAAGCGCTGAGCCGAACGGCCTCCACAGGTCTCTACCGGGCCACCATCGACGCCGCGGAGACATACACCATCACAGTCAGGGAGCCGACGCGTGGCGTTCAGGACACGGTGATCTCCTCGCCCGATTTCAACATCACTTCTCCACAGGCCGGCGGGACCGCCTCGCTCTCGGGATTCACGATCACCTGGTCGAACGCCAACGCCAATCTCCAGGCCGAGGCCCTGCTCGAGCAGACCTTGTTGGGCAGGCCCCTGTCGCTGGCCCTGGGACCTGTACCGGACGCCGGCAGCCTGGCCGTCGGAGCGCCAGACATGGCGAGCGCCGGCTTCGGACAAGGCGCTGACCTGACCATCGCTGTCACGAGGATCAGCGAGTTGGGTAGCATCAGCGGCTTCAGGAACGGGACCCTGCAAGCACAGCGCTGCGAATCCAACGCCGTTCAGCCGGCGGCATAGGCGTGGAATGCGGGGAACGCTGCTCCTTCCGGAAATGAGTGACTGACACGATATGGATTCCAGTGCACCGAACAACAAGACGACCTGGTTGAGACGCAGGTGGTCGGTCACCGTTGTTGTTGTTATTGCGGCAGCCCATGCCGGCATGTTTGGCCTTTACTGGTACGTAGCGCACCCAACATACGATGGCCCGGTGCGGCACGTCATTTTCGTGTCCATGGACACGACGCGCCGGGATCACTTCGGGTGTTATGGCAACCAGTGGATCCGCACGCCGCGGATCGATGCCTTGGCTGCCGAGTCCATTGTGTTCACCGATTACATGACCGTCGTCCCGACCACGCTCGCCTCGCACACGTCGCTGTTCACGGGCAAATACCCGCATACCCACGGGACGCCGCGCAACGGGTTCACCGTGAACCAGGAGAACGTGATGTTGCCCGAAGTGCTGAAGCGGGCGGGATTCCACAACATCGGGTTCATTGCCTCTTTTGCGCTCGACAGCCGCTTCGGTTTTTCACAGGGTTTTGACCACTACGATGAAACGTTCGACAGACTGGTCACTCGGCCGGACGATTTGGAATACCAGGACCAGCGGTCTGCGCAGAGCGTCACGGACACCGTGATTCGGTACCTCGATCAGACGGGTATTCCCGCCGACCTGTTTCTGTTTGTCCATTACTTCGACCCCCACACGTACTATGCGCCGCCGGCGCCGTACGACACGCTCTATCAACGGCCCGAGGCGATGTCGGCAGCGCCTCCGGACCTGACCGCCGCCCGCGACGAATTGGCCCGGACAGAGGGCAAGGCCACTCCGGCCGCCGAGACGCTGGCCGCTCGCTATGCTGGCGAGGTCTCCTACATGGACGAACACATCGGGCGGCTGCTGGATTACCTGGAGGCGCGGGGGATCCTCGATGAGTCAATCCTGATCGTCACGAGCGACCACGGGGAGAACTTCTGGGAGCACCCCTCCTACTTCAATCATGGATTGACCACGTATCAGACCACGATGAGTGCCGTTTGCATGATTCGGATGCCGGGAGGCGTTCAGGGCGGCACGAGAGTGGATGAAGCCGCCGCCAGCATCGATGTCCTCCCGACGGTGTTGAAGCACCTTGGCCTCCCCGTTCCCGCAGGCGTCGAGGGCAAAGCACTTGATCTCACCGGCACCGGCGTCGCGAGCACGCCGCGCGTTCGCTTCGGGCAGGCAACGAAACTGTGGGATGGGAACACAGTACGAGACACGCGCAGTCGCTCTCTCCTCGAGGCGCGTTGTGCCGTCCAAGGCGACCTGAAGTACATCCAAACACCCTACGTACACACCGAGGAGCTGTACGACTTGTCCGTTGACCCGCATGAGCGGAACAACTTGTTGATCGCACCCACGTCCGAGAACGCCGCCCGGGCAGCGGAACTCAGGGAGCGGCTCGATGAATGGGTTCAGTCGGCAGACCCGCTCCCGAGTCAGTTCGATCGCAGTCAACTCGATGACACGATCCGGCGGCTGCGTTCACTCGGATACGCCGGTCCCTGATAGCGTGGAAGGGGTCCGCAACGCATTCGGCGGGCGTGTTGAAGGAAAGGGGCCACGGGGCAAGCACACTGGCAGGCAAGCTGCCAGCGTGTGTGTCCCATGTGCCCACCAGAGGGACCGCATGGGTGGACAAACCGCCGTACGTGTTAAGCGGGGTGGCATGGGTAAGCGGAGCCGCCAGCGGCGGCGGAGCTTACCCGTGGGCATCCGTTCGAGCCTGTTCTCACGGGTAATGAACGACCCGCCCCTCGGGGGCGGATCGTTCGTTACCCATTCCACGCCGACGCATGCCACGCCGTTCGAACGCTAAACACGTACGAGCCGCCCGTGTTCACTGGCGGGCGGGCCGCCGGTGACCGCCGCAGACCCATCACGGACTGCGTATCGCCTCTGCGTTCTTGGATCGATCGATGTACGCCGGCGTATCGGGCAGCGTCATCGGCTCATTCGCGATCTTGTCAAGGACGTAGGCAACTCCAGCCTCCAACTGTGCGTCCTTGCCCTTGACCACGTCACCCGGCATGTTCTGCACCTCGATGTCCGGATCAACGCCGTGCCCCTCGATCAGCCAGTTGCGATTCAGGTCGAACGGAGCAAACTGCGGCGGTGTCGTCGTTCCGCCATCCACGAGGTGCTGATGCGTCTCGAAGCCGACCGCTCCGCCCCACGTCCTCATGCCGACTAGCTTGGCGAGGCCTTTGATCCTCATCGCCTCGGAGAAGTACTCGCCGCACGAGCCCGTATCCTCGTTCATCAAGACCACGATGTGGCCGTAGAAGGCCCGCTCGGGGTCTCGGATGGTCTTGCCCTCGCGCGGCTGCGTGATCGCCCACAGCTTGCGCTCGATCCGGTCGATGATCATGTCGCCGGTGAACCCCCCGCCGTTGTACCGAACGTCGACGACCATGCCCTGCTTCGTGTGGTCGGCGTACCAGGTCTTGGCGAACTCGATCAGCCCGCCTTGGCCCATATCGGGAATGTGCACGTAGCCAACCCGCCCATCCGTCGCCTTGTCCACCGCGGCCCGGTTGTTCTCGACCCACTCGCGATAGCGTATCGCGTTCTCGCTGTCGATCGTGCGAGCCCGCCAGGTCTTGGCACCTTCGGCCGATGGCTCGCTGTTGTACGTTAACGCCAACACGCGGCCGCGTTTGTTCTCCAGGAGTTTGTACACGTTGTCCGCGGCCGTGATCTCCTCACCGTCAATCGCAAGCAGGTAGTCGCCCTCTTTTATCGGGCAATCCGGCGCCCAAAGCGGCGAGCGCTCGGCGGGGTCCCAATTCGTCCCCGGAATGATATGGGCGATGCGATGGAACCCGGCACCGGCCGGCGTATCGAACTCCACTCCGAGCAGGGCGCTCGAGACGTGCTTGGCCTCGCTCTCGACGTCGCCGCCCCAGACATACGTGTGCCCGGAGTTCAACTCGCCGATCATCTCGCCGATCAGGTAATTCAGATCGCTGCGATTCCCACAGAATGGGACGAACTTGCGGTACTTCTCGCCAATCGCCTCCCAATCCACGCCGTGCATCCGGGAATCGTAGAACCAATCCCGCTGCACGCGCCAGGCCTCGTTGTAGATCTGCTGGAATTCCGCTTCCCTGTCGATCTTGATCTTCACGGCGTCGAGATTCACCCCCCCGTCGCCGACCTTGGCCTCCTTGCCTGCATCGACCACGCCATACTTGCCGCCGCTGCGATACGCGAGCTTCTTGCCGTCGGCCGACAGGTGGTAGTTGTTGATCCCCGGCAGCAACTTCTTCGGCTTTCGCTTCTCGGGGTCCTTCTCGTCGATCTCGTAGTAGTACAGATCGACCTTGTCGCCCGTATCGTCGTTGATGTTCTGGTACTTCGAGAACTCGTGCTCGTCCTTCTTCAAGTAAAGGAAACCCTTCTCCGTCGCCTCCAGCCGGAAGTAATTCCCTGCGGGCACGCCCTCGACAAAGAACGTCCGCCGCTCGAAATCGCCAACGTCGATGCTCGGCTGTTCGATGCCCTTTTCGTCCTCGTCCGCCTTCTCCTCGGCCGGTTCCGCCTTGTCTTCCTCGTCGCCGGACTCTCCCTCTTCGTCTTGACGTTTCGATGTTTCGCCGTTCTCCTCCTCAGTCTTGACCTCCTCCTCAGAATCCTCCGGCGCGAACGGTTCCGGCTCGCCCTCCTTCAGGACCACGACGTAGGGCCTGCACATGTCCAGAAAGACATGATTCTGATCTACGAATCCCATCGTCGGGGAAAACGTGCGATTGGACAGGAAGTAAAGATACCGGCCGCCGGGATCGAAGGACGGGCTGAAATCCGTCGTCCTGTCGCTCGTGACGCGATGTGTCTCCTTGTCCTTCACGCAGTACAGGAAGATCGACTCGTTCAGGTTCTCCACCATCTTAGTGTAGGCGATCCACTGGCTGTCCGGCGACCAGGCGTAGTCCTGAATGCCCCATCGCTCCCAGCCATCGTCATACTCCCCCTGGCCGATGACCGTGATCCCACCAGTCTCGGCATCCACCAGATTCAATCGCATGAACTTGTCCGAGAACACCAGCCACTTGCTATCCGGCGACCACACCAACCGCCATCGCCAGCCCTTGCCTCCCTCGGTCAACCGCCGCCACGGCTGCTCGCCCTTCTGATCAACCAGGTAGACCTCCTCCTCACCCGTCTTGTCCGATATGAAGGCCACCCACCGGCCGTCCGGCGACCACGCCGCGTTCTTCTCCCGCGTATCCGAGGTCCGGGTCATGTTGATCGGTTCGCCTTTCTTGACCGGCAGGTTCACGATCTCGCCGCGCGTCTCCAGGAGCATTCGTGTGCCACTTGGGGACAGCCCGAACACGCCGGTGTTGGCGGTCACGCTCACGTACTCCGGTCGCATCTTGACCAGGTCGCTCGGGATGTTGACCTCGATCTTCCGCGTCTCGCCGCTGCCCAGGTCAAGCACGTGCAGCGACTCGGCGTATTGATAGACGATCTGTCCCGGTCCCAACGACGGGTACTTCACGTCATAATCGCGATAATCCGTCAGCGCGGTGACTTCTTTGCTCTTCAAGTCGTACTTGTAGATGTTCAGCGTGCCGAACTTCCGGTCGGAGTTGAAGTAGATCGCGTCGCCCGACCACATCGGGAAGTTGTCAGACCCCGGCCAATCGGTGATCCTGTGGAAATCACCCTTTTCGAGGCTGCCAAGCCAGATGTCCTGCGCCGTGCCGCCCTTATGACGCTTCCATGTCCGCGACTCCCTACTCATGCGGTTGTAGGCAATCGACTTCGCGTCCGGAGACAAAGCCGTCAAACCGGCCCGATCAACCGGCAGCCGTTCCGGCATCCCTCCGTCAATCGATACCCGATAGATCTGTTCACCACGCCCGGGATAGACCCTGCGCGAACGAAACAGGATCGACTTGCCGTCCGGGTACCAATCGACCACGTAATCCCCCGCCGGATGATACGTCAGACGCTTCGGCGAGCCGCCGCGCGCGTCCATCACGTACACGTCCGTGCCGCCGTCATAGTTCGCCGTGAAGGCGATCAGCGAACCGTCCGGGCTGAACTTCGCGAGGACCTCGCTGCCGCCGTCGCTGGTGATCCGTCGAGCATCGCCCCCGGCCGTCGGGGCGAGCCACAAGTCCCCCTCATACGTGAAGACGACCCTGTCCCCGTGCACATCCGCGTAGCGCATCAGGTGACTTTCAGCCACGGCCGTCGAGGCAACAGCACTAACAACTACAGAAGCCGTCAAGGCCAGCACACTGCGAGAAGCCATGCGTACCCTCCCTTTCTGAGAACAAGATAATCCCTATGATGAAAACGGAGCCGACGCGACGGACGCACGCGCCGAAGTCACGATTGTACAGAATCTGCCCCACGGGCTCCAAGATGAGATTGGGCACCACAGGCCGGGCGGGTGCGTGACAGCTTGGGCGGGTGCGTGACAGCTTGGGCGGGTGCGTGACAGCTTGGGCGGGTGCCACTGGCAGCTTGCCTGCCAGTGTGTGTGCCCCACGCGCCCACCGGAGAGATCGCACGGGTGGACAAGCCGCCCGTGGCACCCAGAATCGAATGCCGCCGGAAGTGTCACGGACCGGGGCCGGGCCCACTCGAATAGCACTCAGCCGACGCCGAAAATCCGCAACGTTGCCGTTAGGAGCCTCACCGCACGGATGGAACGGCGCGTGGCACTGGCAGCTTGCCTGCCAGTGTGCACGCCACATGCGCCCACCGGAGAGACAGCACGGGCGGGCAAGCCGCCCGTGGCACCCAAAATCGACTGCCGCCGGAAGCGTCACGGACCCCAAGCCGTTGGACGCGTCGATCGGCTATCTGGAACCACGGGCGGACGGCACTGGCAGGCAAGCTGCGTGTGGCACCCACCCAAACTGTCACCGACGCCGACTCCACGCCGCGGGGTGCGCCTCTCAGCAGCCCAGGATAAACAGGAAAACAGTGGTTCGGGAACGCCGTTCCTGACCATGAAAACCACCGGCGAGACGCCGGTGCCACAGCTTTGCCACGGGCTGTTGGCAGTTGCCAAAGCTGAATACACGTAAACACGCGATCTGACCGGGCCGTGCTCTCCGACGTTGCGTCGTCGTATCGACCGTCAGGCTCGACTGTGGGGGCGCGCCACGTCGCCAACGGCAACGAGGTCGCTCGGCAAGTACGCACCGTCACTTTTGTCACTTTTTCTTGCGTTGATCGGACGAAAACCTCGCGAATACGTGATGAGTGAACCACTACATCCAGAAACAAGAAAGGAGACTTTGCACATGCTGAAGAATCTGACAAAGTGCTTGGCGGTATCGGCACTGAGCCTCGTCCTGGTTGTCGGTCTCGCCTGCGAGACGATCCCAACCGATGGTGACGGCGATGGGAATGGAAATGGAAATGGAAACGGGAACGGCGGCGGCGGAACCGCCATGGAGGTCGTGCAGACCGCCATTGCATCGCACGCCAACGCGCGAATCCGCGCCGGAGATGACCTCGTCGCTTACGGCACCGAGGCCCTCCTCGGCGTGGACTACATCATCCCCTCGGCGGGCGACACCGCCGGTCGCGGCATCACCGATTCCGACCGCTTCAGATCGAACAGCTTCGCCGTCGCCGGCAAGAAGATCGCCCTCGTCGGCGACGCTGGTTCAGCCATCCTATACCAGGTCGCGATCTTCGATAGCGCGAACCCCGGCGATCCAACGGTGATCCCCGCCACCCAGGTGCGACTCCAGAGCATCCCCGTCAGCGACGGTGACGCCGGACACATCGAGGCGGACGGCGACTACGTCGTCGCCGTCAGCGACCCGAGCGAGGTCGCCGATGGCAGGATGCTTCAGGTAATCGACGTCAGCGGCGCCGTGCCCGTGGTCACTAGTTTCGGCACCGACCCCGCCTCCTCAGCGTGGAACGTCGCTATGGTCGCCGTGGACGCCGCCTCGAAGCAGGTCGTCGCGGCCGACACGAATGCTGACGTCTTCTGCGTCTATGACATCGACAATCCCGACACCGCCCCCACGCAGTTCGACGCCTCCGGCCATGACGGCATCCATGACAACGTCCAGATGGCCTTCGACGGCCAATACGTGCTTTATCGCAATGACGCGGGATACTCCAAGGCGATGGTGCTCGATACGACGAGCGGCACGTTCACCGAATTGGAGTTTGCCCAGAACAACGTCGCCCTTGGGGGTGGGAAATTCGGCTACTTCGTCGATAGGGACGCCAGTGACGATACGGGAGGCGGCCGGAGCGCCATCGGCGCGACGACGAACTTCGGTAGTCCCACGCTCGCCGGAGACGTCCAGATCGACGGCTATACGAACAACAACGGCCTCTTCGGCCATGGGACGAACATCGTCATCACCCCGAACGGCGAACACTTCTTCCTCAACTGCCTCCAGCATAGCACCGGTGGAGCCTTCACGACCTTCACCGATCCATCCGGCACCAATGCCTATGGCTGTCCGGGCTGGGACGTCTCGTGCACCAACAACACCGTGGCCTTCAGGAGCACAACGGACGGAAACAACAACATTGTGGCCTACATCATCATCCCGTAGGCCTCACGGTTGTACCTCGTGAAGCGTATCTCGTGAAGCGTATCTCGTTGGCCTCTGACGCTTCACGCTTCACGAACTACGCTTCACACTTCCGACGGGCGGGAGCATCCTGTTGCGGGATGCCACCCGCCCGTTTTGCGGCCGTAACCTGGCCGCATCGCAAGTTGACTGCCATCTGGAAACGCTGTACAAGCGCCGCCATGGACGCCGAACGATCTTCCACCGAGCAGAACGGCCCCCATGTGATCCCGACGCGCGAAGGCTACGATCGCTGGGCCGAGATCTACGACGACGAAAACAACCCGCTCATCACGCTGGAGGAGCGGCTTCTGCCTCCGCTGCTTGGAGACGTCCGAGGGCTGTCCGTCGCGGACGTTGGCTGTGGCACGGGCCGCCACGCGCTGCGTTTCGCGGCCGCGGGCGCCAAGGTCACGGGCCTAGACTTCTCGAACGGCATGCTCGACATCGCCCGGACGCAACCCGGCGCCGACGCAGTCACCTTCATCGAGCACGATCTTGCCAGGCCGCTGCCGCTTGCCGGGGCTTCCTTCGATCGGGTGCTCTGCTGTCTCGTGGTAGAACACATCACCGACGTGCCGACGTTCCTTCGCGAGCTGAAGCGCATCCTCCGACCCGAGGGCTTCATCTTGATCTCGGATATGCACCCGGCGATGATGCTCAAAGGCATCCAGGCCCGCTTCACAGACCCGGCGACAGGACGCGACACGCGCCCGGCCAGCGCCGGCAACCAGATCTCGGACTACGTCATGGCCGCCACCCAAGCGGGCTTG
Organism: Phycisphaerae bacterium; assembly: GCA_016935885.1. The sequence continues at coordinate 19,475 of JAFGQA010000409.1, forward strand.
CGGTTCGACCATATCAGCGAACACCGGGTAGACGAGGCGCTGGTGCAAGCCTCCCCCCGCGCCGCCAAATACCTCGGCTGGCCGCTGCTCCTCCTGATGCAGCTCTCGGCAAGACACGAGTAGGCCGGGTAGCAGGGGCCAACTCGTTGGCCCCTGCAGCTCGTAGCGTGGGCCATCGAGCCCACGTTCTGATTCGTGCCCCGCCCTGAGGAACAGAATCAACAGATGGGCAGGATTGCCCATCTTACGCCGGGTGCCACTGGCGGCTTGTCCGCCAGTGTTTTGTGAGGAATCGCGTGCAAGATCGCACTGGCAGCAAGCTGCCAGTGGCACCCGTGCGAGGTTTGTCAACCCGTCGCTGGCGCTCCGGGCTCTGATACGCTGGTGCGAGAATCCCTTCCCATCGCTTGCGAGGCCGCAGGCTGGTGCGAGAATCCCTTCCCATCGCCTGCGAGGCCGCAGGCTTGTGCGAGAATCCCCTCTCCCACCCCTCCTCAGCGGGAATCCCTTCCCAAACTCGCCAGCGAGGACCGAGAAAGGACTCTCGGTCCAGCCGAGTGCTGGATCAATCGAAGTAGGACGGGTACACGCGCGCTTTCGTCTTCCGCCTCTGGTACGCCCGGGCCAGGTCCAGGAAGATTTCCAGGTCGCGGTCGATGTTGGTGTTCACGCCGTCGAAATAGAGCGTGCGGATGGGCAGGTCGTCGTGGGCCTCGCTGACGGACGGGTAGATCGCCTCGCAGATGACGCCGTTCATGCAGGTAAACGGACTGATGTCGATAATCCCGTCGGCCCCCTTTCCGTGCAGGTAGATCGCCTTGCCCACGCTGAGCACCATCTCGCCCAGGCAGCCGTCCGACGGCAGGTAGGGACTCGACGCCGCCAACACCTCGCGCACGTCGTGCGGCTCCTCGTACCCACGCAGGTCCTCCTTGACGGGTGCCAGCAAGGCGTGCTCATACTTGTGCTGGATGTGCGTCTTGATCTTCAACTTCAGGAGGTCAGTCGTCGTGCCGAGGACCGCGTTTGCCGCGCCGAGAATCCCTTCACGGCGCCAGCCCAGCCGCCGGCGCTCTTGCCGAATGTCCTCCTCCTGGCCCCAATTCGTGTACCAGACCCATTCGGCAATGTCGGAAATCCAGCATTCGCCGCCGTACCGCTCGATCCGCCGGGCCACGTCGTCGTTGCTGAACGTGTTCAGCCGGCAGAAGATCTCGCCCACCAGCCCGATCAGCGGGCGCCCCTTCTCGTACCGCGCGGGGACATTGCGGAACCGATCCCGCATTCGCTCCACCCCGGCGACCAAGTCGGCCAGCCGCTGCTTCGGCTCCAAGCCCGGCCGCTCAACTAGCCGGTCGAACGCGTCAATGGACTGATGGAACGTCTCGTCGGCGTCGCCGGCGATCTTCTCGTATGGCCGCGTCTTCAGCAGGAATCGCGTCAGCAAATCCCCGACGACCAGACCCATCCACGCCGTCCGCATCATCTCCGACGCCTGCTCGCCGAGGCCGTCGTAGCCGTTTCGGCTGGACGGCGACAACACCGGCACGTCGCCGTGGCCCAGCTCCGCCAACACCTTCCGCAGATACGGCGCGTACTGCCCAAACCGGCACGGCCCGTGCGCCGTCGGCATGAAGAACGCCGTCTTGTTCGGGTCGAATCCCGGCGAGCGGCAGATCTTCAGGAAATCGCCGAGCGTCACCTTGTGCGGCAGGCACTCCTCGCCGCTGCTGAACAGCCCGCCCAACTCCAGCGTCTGGGGATCCGACTCGGGCGGCAGCGCCGCCTCGACGCCGATCGACCGGAACGACGCGGCCATCATCCGGGCACCGGCATAGGACATCGGGGGGATGTAGAGCGTTCGTCCCGCAAGACTCTGTCCGCCTGTTCGTCTTTCCGCTGTCGCCACCATCGCAGGATCCCCTTGCTGTCCAAATAGGCCTCGCACCGCGTCATCATGCCGGCGTCGTTCGAGTGTCCGTCGAACTGCAACGTCAGATAGGGCTTGCCAGACGCGAGCCGAATGTACGCCTTGAGGTACGAGTCCGGCCCACACTTGAAGTTCGTGATGTAGATGATGTGCAGGTTTGGATGTTCGGCAACGATCTTGGCTGCCGCGAGGATCTTCCGGCCGTACTCCCAGTACATGTTGTCGTTCACGTCGCGGACATCCACATCCGCCACCGGCAACGCATCGATCGGCAGGACGTTGACGCCATAGAAGTCGCGCAGCTTCCTCGCGACGGAGATGTTCAAACCCGCGTCATGGATGTTGTACGGCCGCCCGACGAGAACCATGCCGCTCTCGCCCGTCCGCTGGAGCGTGGCCAACGCCTCGCGACCGGCCTGCTCATAGGCACAGCGGAACCTCCGCTGCGCCGCGATGGCGGCATCGAACGCCCGCTCGGCCACGACCCGCCGGACGCCCAGGTCGCGCACCGTCTGAACAAGCCCCTGCCGCGCGTGTTCGATGCCCTCGCGAAGCTCGAGCCTCGGGCACAGAATCCGCCCGCCCCACGACCGGAACGGCGGGGCCTGCCGCACGACGAACGGCAGCGTCTGCCCCCATGGGCAGACGTGGCTCTCGTTGTCCAGGAACTTCGTCTCGGTGGACAGGATATTCGGCAGCCAGATGTAGTCCACGCCCTTCTCGACAAGATCGGCCACGTGCCCGTGGGCGACGATGATCGGGAAGCATGGCTCTGCCACCGCGGCGTCGAGCCCCAGTTGCACGATCCGCTTGTTGGTCTCCGTGGACGTCACCACGACAAACCCGCAATCGCGGAAGAACCGCCGCCACAACGGCAACAGATCGAGCGTGTACATCGCCATCGGAAGGCCGATCCGCACGGGTGTGGGGGCCCCATCCTCTCGCAGTTCAGGTGTGGGTGCCCCATCCTTTCGTAGAAAGGGTGGGGGCTGCGAACACCGACTCCCACGGTCGTCATCATCGTCGGCGTGCAGCAACTCATGCCGCAGCGCGACGAGATCGGGAATCACCGGCTTGCGGTCGGTCTTGGCTCGCTTGCGATATCGGTCGGAGCACTTGTCGCCCCAGTACGTCTTCTCGCCCTCGACCTTGAACTCCTGCACCGAGCAGTGGTTGCCGCAGCCGTTGCAGGTGAACTCGCGGAGGCCGTAGTCGATCTTGCCGACGTCGTACCCGCGGAACCGCGTGCCGCTTCCCGTCGCGGACACCTTCTCCTTCGCCAGCAGTGCCGCGCCAATGGCACCCAGCACCGCGTTGTGCGGCGGCACGATGATCTCCTTGCCTGTGATCGCGCTGAACGCGGCGGCCACGGCATCGTTGTACGCCGTCCCGCCCTGGAAGAAGACGCAGTCGCCGATCCGACGCCCGCGGACGACGCGGTTGATGTAGTTGTACCCGATCGAATACGCGAGCCCCGCGATCACGTCCTCGCGATTCGCGCCGCGCTGCATGTACGCGTTCACGTCCCGCTCCATGAACACCGTACACCGCTCGCCGAGCTTGATCGGCGCCTTGGAACTCAACGCGAGTGCGGAAAACTCGTCCTTGATGGATACACCCAGCTCCTCGGCCCGCTCCTCCAGGAAGCTGCCGGTCCCCGCCGCGCAAGCCTCGTTCATCGTGAAGTCCACGACGATCGAGTCGGTGGACAGCTCACGCAGAGGCGCAGAGGCGCGGAGATCGCTGCCAATGACATCCTCTGCGGTCTCTGCGCCTCTGCGTGAGGCTCCCTCGGCGGATGGCGGACTTACGATTGACGATTGACGATTGGCGATTGACGATTGCGGATGGCGGGTCTCGACGTTGTGGTGTTCTGACGTTTCAACGTTCTGGCGTTTCGACGTTTCGACGTCTTGACGTTTCGACGTTTCGACGTTTCGGCTTTCCGCTTCCAGGCTGATATACTTGCTGTCTTGCCCGCCGACCTCGAAGATCGTGTCCGGCCGCTTACCCAGCAGCCGATCGCCGACAAACGTCGCCCCGGTCTTGTGGGCCGTGATCTCATCGTTGATGCTGTCGGCGCCGACCAGTTCGCCGATCAACTCGCGGCCGCTGCCCGTGCTGCCGACGGCGCGGACCCGGACGCGCGAGCCCACCGCCTTCTCCGTCTCATGCAGGCACCGCGACACCACCTCGATCGGCCGGCCCTCGGTCCGCGTGAAGATCGAGTGAATCACGTCGCCGTCGCCGTCAATCAAGACGAGCTTCGTGCCGACCGAGCCAATGTCCAAGCCAAGATAGGCATCAACGGTGTCGCCGTTCCCAGGCAGGACGTACTCCGTCACCCGGTCACGCAGGAGCTTGACATTCTCGAGGCTCAGCGGCGGCGACGTCGGGAACGCGTGCTGTCGAGCTTCCGGCTTTCGGTTTTTGCAGGAATCGAACTCGCTCGTCGCGTGCCATTGCTCTGCGAGCAGTGCCGCGTGCGCGCTGTTGACACGACAGTGGTACCCGTGCATCGCCGCGCCGACCGCCGCCAACGACTCCGCCGCCTCCGGAACGAACAACGCCCCGTCCTCCACCTCGAAGGCCTCACGCATCGCCTGCACGACGGCCGCGTTTGCCGAGACGCCGCCGATAAACGCGATCGGCGCTACCGGTGTGCGGCCCCTCACGACCGCCGACTTGTAGTTCGTCGCCACGGCATTGCACAACCCGCGCAACACCTCCGGCGGCGTAAAGCCCTTCTGCTGGGCGTGGATCATGTCGCTCTTGGCAAAAACGCTGCACCGGCCCGCGATCTGCGCTGCCCGCGCGGCACCCTTCACGATCATGCCGATGTCCTCGACCGCGTGTTGAAGCCGCGACGCCTGCTGGTCCAGAAACGCCCCCGTTCCCGCCGCGCAGTCGCCATTCGTGCCGTAGTCGAGGATCCCCAGCGTGCCACCGCCGGGATCAGGTTCCAGACGCAGGTACTTGCTCGTTTCCCCTCCTATCTCGAACACCGTCCGCACGTGCGGGTGCAGCAAATCGATTGCCCGCGTGGTCGCCTGGAACTCGTTGCACCGGGGCACCTTCAGGACCTCGGCCACCATGGTGCTACCCGAACCCGTCAGCACCGCTGAGGCGACGTTGTCAGCCCCAACGCACTCCAGCAACTCCGCCAGCAATTGCCGGGTGACTTCCAACGGCCGACCCCGCGTTCGCCGATACCGTGCGATCAGAACCGCCAGACCGGGCTTCGTCTCGTTGGACACCAACCGGAGGATCGCCCGTGCTCCGTCACGCCTCAGGATTGTCTCAACCCCGTCCCTTGATACCACAAGGGCGGCCTTGATCCCGACCGCGCCGACGTCAACGCCGAGATGAATCTTCATTTTCTACACCGTCCCGATCCGTGTCGTTCCGGCCACCGTTGCGCCGCGGCAGCTCCCAACCAGCAGCGTTTTCACTGCGAACTCGGCGCAAGTTTGTACCTACTAACTTACCGCACGTCAACAGGATTCTGGCATCCACTACGCGATTGGGTGTACGTCACGACGGCAGGAGCCCCCGGCCAAGGCCGGGGCGTTGCGTGAAAAACGCGCAATGCAACGCGATTGCACTTGGCTCGTCAAGGTGCCCCCCGGCCAAGGCCGGGGGCTCTTGTCGTTAGATCTCGCATTTTTCCAACCGCACCAGCGGCCAGAAGGCCGCCTGGACTGTCGCGGACCCTCCACCACTAAGCACAATGGGACGTCACGGCCACGGCGCCCCAGCCGACGGCCCCCGGGCAGGCGAAGCAGGCAGCCGCCTAAGCACAATGGGACGTCACGGCCACGGCGCCCCAGGGGCGTCATGCCCAGGCCAGGCATGATCCGACGGTGGATGCGCGGACAGCGGGCTCGTAGATATTCTCGGCCCAGCCTTCTCGAGACTGCTACCTCAACCAGTTTAGGCGAATCGACGATAAAGGCGACGGCTGATTCGGGCAGAGCAACTCTGCTACTCTTGTCAATCACGGGGGTCTATCGTGCGAAAAGCCTTTATTGAATTCCTAGCGGCCCGTGGAGCCATCCCAGCCGAGCGTTTGGACCAGCTAAGTACTCTTCTCCGCGGCGCGCCGGAGCCCATCGGCTCGATCGCCTTCAGTTATGGGATGATCACCGGTGGAGACATCGACCTGATTCTGGACGAACAGCGCAACAACTATAAGCCCTTTGGAGAGATCGCCATGGACAAAGGCATGTTGACGCAGGAGCAGGTTGAAGCCCTCCTCCAAGTGCAACAGATGCGCGCGGCCATGCACGTCGCTGAAGCCCTGGCCCTGTCGCGCATCTCCTCGATTGAGCAGATGATGGCCGAACTCAGCCAGTTCTTCTCCCAGCAAAGGCTGTCACCAGTGTGCTGCTGGCGTTAGGAAGGAGGCTCCACGATGGTAGCCGAGGGGTCCACATCATCTCTGTTCAAGAACCTGAAGGCAGCCAAACGTCTTCCCAGCCCACCCGGCACGGCGCTCAAGGTCCTCGCACTATGTCGCAATGACGATATCGATATTCAAGAGATCGCCGACGTCATCAAGTCTGATCCCGCGCTGTCTGGGCGTTTGCTGAAATTCGCCAACTCACCGATGGCGGGTCTGGAGCGAGATGTCACGTCGGTCCGATTTGCCGTGCTCATGCTCGGCCTGAGGACGGTGAAGCTCACCGCGTTGGGTTTCTCGCTGGCTGTACCGGAGAGCCCACCACGCTGTCCCGGCTTTGTCCTCAAGGACTTCTGGGCCAGGAGTTTCATCACCGCGGCGATTGCCAGGCGGATCGCGGAGGAGTTCTTCGGCACGGATCGCGAAGAGGGCTTCACTGCGGGGATGCTGGCGGATATCGGCCAGTTGGCTCTCGTCCAAGGAATTCCCGACGATTATGCCTCGGTCCTGGCCGAGGTCGGCGAAGGAACGTCGCTTATCGAGGCCGAACGCAAGCGGCTGGGCGTGGACCACGTGCGATTCGGGGCACAACTCCTGGAGGATTGGGATTTGCCGGATGTTCTCGTTCAAGCCGTGGCGAGCCAACTCCAGGAGGAGAGCCCGGACCGGGCGTCCGTCCCGATCCACCCTTTGTCGCAGGTTGTCCAGATCGCAACCAGGCTCGCGCCGGTCTTCATATCTGACCAGGATCTTGACGCCGATCACCGTAAGGTCGCACTCGATATCGTCGAGAAGCGGCTGAAGCTGGACCAGGCATCGTGGAGGCGCGTCTCAGAGGAGATCCTGACCGAATACCTGCAGGTGGCCGAGGTGTTCGACATTCAGCTCGAGAGCCAAGCGTCCGTGATGGATCTCTATGTCGAGGCCCAGGAGGAGGCTGCTCGGGTGGGCATGGTGGCCCAACTGGAGCGAGCCCAGGCCGTCCAGCACAACCAAGACCTGCTCCGACGGGCCACCACCGATGCCTTGACCGGTGTGGCCAATCGGGCCAAGTTCGACGAACGGATCGAAGAGGCGATCAAAGGGCTTCGTCGCGGTTACGGTGACTTCGCCCTCATCCTGTTTGACATCGACTTCTTCAAGAAGTTCAACGACTCCCACGGCCACCAAGTGGGCGACCTCGTCCTGAAGCGCGTGGCCACGACCGCTGCGAACACGCTCCGCGACGTCGACCTACTGGCTCGCTACGGCGGAGAGGAGTTCGTCATCCTGGCGCCGCAAACGGACCGCAAGGGCGCGTGCATTGTTGCCGCTCGCGTACGAAGGTGCATCGAGGAATTGCAGATCAACGTGAACGGCGAGACCCTGAGTGTGACGGTCAGCTTAGGACTGGCGATTACCGCTGACCACGAGGTGGTTCCCAACGCCGGCAAGCTCATCGCCGATGCGGATGCGCAGCTCTACGTCTCCAAACAGAATGGACGCAACACCTGGTCGTACCTCGGCCGGACGGCATCGAAGCTCTCGTAGTCGGCGGCGATGGTTTGCCACAGGGCGCCTATCGCTCAGACGGGCCAAGCGAACCGGGATTCGGACAATGTCGATCTGGGCAAAGCAACAACCGAATGTTGAGTTCTGACACCACCCCTCGATTGTCTGGCGCAGGGGGAGGTTTCGATGGTCGAAACCGAACTAACTGAGAAATGCCACTCCTCATGTCTACAGATATCGGGGACCCCTATCGCCTCTTGCAGAGCAGGGTATTTGCCAATCCCATTGGCATCGGTGCCAAGCGGCGCGCTCCAACATATCCCTGTTTATCTTCGTTGCAATGCCAATGCCAAATCGGAGGGCGGGGACAAAGGCTTCGCGCTATACCGTGCGGGCAAGGCCCGTTTCACCGATGAGGACCGTAACCGGTTGATCGAGAACAACGTCGGCTTCCTCTACATCCGCATGAGCGATCAAAGTCGGTTTCGCCAACAGATCGAAGACCAGCTTGACGAGATCGCCGCCGACCCCGCGATGGCGATTGCAGAGAAATCTCAGATCGTCTATGGGACCAGCGTCGAATTGGTCAACGAACTCCTTTCTGAATGGAATCTGGCGAAACAATCACCAAGGCTGGAGAAAGTATCCCGTGCAGTTACGACGTTGGTGATTAACGACCCGACGGCATTCTCACATCTGTTTGCAGCCTCACACCACGATTTCTACACGGCGACACACATGGTGAATGTCGCTACCTGGATGGTGCCCCTCGCCTACAGAATGGGTCATCGCGATTCCCACATGCTCAACTGCATTTGCCAGGCGGGCATGCTGCACGACATCGGCAAGATGTACCTCCCAGCCGAGGTGCTCAACAAGAAGGGCCGCTTGTCAGAGAAGGAATGGGACCTGATCAAGCACCACCCAATCGCGGGCCACGAACACTTAAAGGGTTACGAGCGGATCGATCCGCTTGTTAAGCAAGTGGGGCTGGAGCATCATGAACGGATGGACGGCAGCGGGTACCCGTCTGGCCTGACCGGCGACCAGATTCACCCTGTCAGCAAGATATGCGCGGTGGTTGACTCGTTCGACGCGATGACCGCGTTTCGTCCGTTTAAGGAGCGTACGTTCTCGGTGCCGGAAGCTATGGCGATCCTTAAGGAAGAGACGCCGCAGAAATATGATCCTCAAACCGTGGAAGCGTGGACTGGATTGATCGAATCTACGGACAATCCCCCGCTCCTCGAAGAACCCCCGACCCCGATGCTTGGCGCGATACCGCAAGCGGAGCAGCCAGCCTGCAGCAAACGACGGCACAAGCGATTTGCCTTTCACAGTCCCGCTCGGGTTCATATCCTGGAAGAGTCCTCCGATGGATGGACACTCCGGCCAGCCATCCAAGTGACGGCCCACAGTATATCTCGCGGAGGACTGGGATTCCTCAGTCAAAGCTCGGTGCGGATAGACGAGTACGTTCGGGTCTTCCTTGCGGCAGGTGGTTGGACCAAGAGGCCCTTGGAAGGTCAGGTTGTCCGCTGTCGCGCCTACAGCGATGGATGGTTCGAGGTGGGCGTAGCCTTCGTCGACCTGACAGGGCAGTGCGGCGACAATAAGGAGCGAGCTGCTTCCACACGCCGGCAGGAGACATCCTCGGTCCCCCCCCCCGACGGACGGATAGCCGCCCAGCGAGGCGTAGCCCACGAGGCTTCCGGAGGCGCGAAGATAATCCACACAAGCTGATAGCGTGAAGCCGATGGCCGCCACACTTGGGCTGAAAGGACCGTGAGCCCCCGCACCAGTGTTGTCGTTGTCAACAGTCCTAGACTCGATGGACGGGAACCGCAGTGAATGGCCTCATCCGTTCAGCGTTCGGTCCTCGCGGACGTGGCGGTCGGCCTGCTTATACCTGTTCACCGCGTTGGTCTTATCCGGATCGTCCGACACGTAGTACGCCAGCACCGTGTCGCCCACGCTGATCTGATCGCCGTCCACCAGGATCTGTTCGCCCTTGATCCTCTCTCCGTTGACGTACACACCGTTCAGGCTTCTCAACTCAAGGATCACGTGGTAGCTGCCCGCCTTTCGAATCTGAAAGTGCCTGCGCGACACCTTGGGGTCCACGATCTGGATATCCCGCGATGGATCCCGGCCGCCTGCCAGCGGTCGGTTGGCGAGCACGAACTGCGTACCCGCCTGATCGCCGCTTAGAATCACCAACGATGCCATGGACCTCCTCCCGAAGGCGAAGCGCCAATCAAAGTGGCCGTTCCCGGATAGGCTACCCAACGGACCTGAAACGTGCAAGGTAGTCCGGGACAACGCCGCCAACGTGGACCCGTGACACTTCCGGCGGCATTCGATTGCGGCGGCATCCGATGATGGGGGCCACGAGCGGCTCGCCCGCCCGTGCGATCTCTCCGGTAGCGCATGGGACATACACACTGGCAGGCAAGCTGCCAGTGGCACCCAACGCCGTGAACTGGCGTGGGTTGTGGTTGATTGTAAGTGACTGCAAGGAATGAA
>JAFGQA010000410.1 GCA_016935885.1 Phycisphaerae bacterium
CACCGGCGTCTCGCCGGTGGTTTTCACGGTCAGGAAGGGCGTTTCCGAAACGCTGTCCTCCCTTTTACCACGGGCTGCTAGCGGCCTTGGTTGCGAGCGGCGCAAAGAAGCACGCCTTTCCAAGATGGCCACCGGTCGCTGCCTGACGGCGAAGGCGTGCCGGCGGTTTCGCGTGTGGTCATCTCCGTCCGCGGCGGTGTCGTGGAGGTACGGTTTGATGAGCGTTTGCAGCCGATCTGCTTGGTGCTGCGCGCCGTGGCGAATCCGATGCTGCGATGGAAAGAAAGTGAGCATGACAACAAGGCTCCCGCGACTCACGAAACCCGCCGCGCAGCGAAGATGGAAAGGACACTCACTATGACGATCAATACCGACCGGCCTGAGGCTACCGAATCGAAGCCGGAATCGAGGCCCACATCGAAGGACGATCTGAAATCCCTCCCCATGCCGGACCTGGAGGCACAACTGGGGTCATCGCCAGGCGGCCTCAGTCAAGCCGAGGCGCAGAAACGGCTGGCCCAATATGGACCTAACGAGATTGAGGAAAAGAAAACAAATCCGTTCCTGAAATTCCTCACCTATTTTTGGGGTCCCATCCCGTGGATGATCGAAGTGGCCGTGGTCCTTTCGGCGATGGCCCGGCATTGGCCGGACTTCGCCATCATCTTCCTACTGCTTCTGGCCAACGCCGTGGTCGGATTTTGGGAAGAACACCAAGCGGGCAATGCCATCGCCGCCCTGAAGGCCAAGCTGGCGGTCAAAGCCCGGGTGAAACGCGATGGAAAGTGGACCACCTCGGAGGCGCGTGAGTTGGTGCCGGGCGACGTCATCCGCGTGCGGCTGGGCGACATCGTGCCGGCCGATGCGCGGTTGTTGGAGGGTGATCCGGTCGAAGTGGATCAGTCCGCCCTGACGGGCGAGTCTTTGCCCGCCACGCGCGAATCAGCCGAAGCCGTCTTCTCCGGTTCGATCATTCGTCAGGGTGAGATCGGCGCACTGGTCTATGCCACGGGGGCGAGCACCTACTTCGGCAAAACGGCGCAACTGGTGCAGGAGGCACACACCGTCAGCCACTTTCAGCGTGCGGTGCTGAAGATTGGCAACTACCTGATCATCCTCGCCGTGGCTCTGGTGGCTGTGATTATTAGCGTCGCGATGTTCCGCGGCGACCGGATGCTGACCACGCTTCAGTTCGCATTGGTGTTGACGGTGGCCGCGATTCCCGTGGCGATGCCCACGGTCCTGTCGGTGACCATGGCGGTCGGTGCGCGCCTACTGGCCAGAAAGGAGGCGATTGTCAGCCGGCTGGCGGCGATCGAGGAACTGGCCGGCACGGATGTGCTGTGCTCCGACAAGACCGGCACGCTGACCCAGAACAAGCTGACGCTGGGTGATCCGTTCAGCGTGGATGGTGTCCACGCCGAGCAGGTGGTCCTCAGCGCCGCCCTGGCGTCACACGCGGAAAACCAGGACACCATTGACCTGGCTGTGCTAAGCGGCCTGAAGGATGATCAGGCCCTAACGGGCTATCAGGAGGTCCATTTCCAGCCCTTCGACCCGGTGCACAAGCGCACCGAGGCTACGATTAAGGCACCAGACGGAGGCACCTTCAAGGTCACGAAGGGCGCGCCGCAGATGATCCTCGAGTTGTCGGCCAATGCCGGACAGGTGAAATCCGTCGTTGATAAGGCCATCGACGGGTTCGCCAAGCGGGGTTTTCGTTCGTTGGGCGTGGCCCGGACGGACGCGCAGGGGCAGTGGCAGTTTCTTGGCGTGTTGCCGCTTTTTGATCCGCCCAGAGAGGACTCCAAAGCGACCATCGCGACGGCACGCCAAATGGGCGTGAACGTGAAGATGGTCACGGGTGATCAACTGGCCATCGCCCGGGAAACCGCCGGACAACTGGGGCTGGGCGCCAATATCCTCGATGCCAGCGGCTTCGGCGACACAACGCATCGCGAGACCGCGCAGTTGCCGGAATCCATCGAGAAGGCGGATGGCTTTGCCCAGGTGTTTCCCGAGCACAAGTTCCACATCGTGGACGTTTTGCAGCAACGCGGGCACATTGTCGGCATGACCGGCGACGGGGTGAACGACGCCCCCGCGCTGAAGAAGGCAGATTGCGGCATCGCCGTTTCGGGTGCGACGGACGCGGCGCGCGCGGCGGCTTCCATTGTGCTGCTGACACCCGGCCTGTCGGTGATCATCGAGGCGATCAAGGAAAGCCGCAAGATCTTTCAGCGGATGAACAGTTACGCGATCTATCGCATCGCAGAGACAATCCGCGTACTGCTGTTCATGACACTCTCCATCCTGATATTCAACTTCTACCCGGTCACGGCGGTGATGATCGTGCTGCTTGCCTTGCTCAACGACGGCGCGATCCTGTCCATTGCGTATGACAAAGTCCGCTACTTGAACAAGCCCGAGGCTTGGAACATGCGCATGGTGCTGGGAATAGCCACAATCCTGGGGGTGACAGGCGTCATTGCTTCGTTCGGGATGTTCTATCTTGGAGAACGCGTATTTCACCTCGACCGTGACTTCATCCGGTCGCTGATGTACCTGAAACTGTCCGTGGCGGGACATTTGACGATCTTTGTCACGCGAACGCGCGGTCCGTTCTGGTCGATCCGTCCCGCACGGGTTCTGTGGATGGCCGTTCTCGGCACGCAGATCGTGGCGACGTTGATAGCGGTCTATGGGCTGTTCATGACACCGCTCGGCTGGGGTTGGGCACTGTTCGTATGGGGCTATGCGTTGGCTTGGTTCCTCGTGAATGACCGCGTGAAGCTGCTCGCGTATCGGATTGTTGATCCCGGCGAAGGCAAGACACCGTCCGATTTGACGCCGCAGATCGCCAGGTGAGCTTATGAACTACGTGAGCGGCAGGGCGGCCGCGAAGGCAACGCGGTTCAGGGCTGGCTCCACGCAGCGCGCAAGACCCGTATCGATGAGTCCCACCTTGGCTCCTGATTGCACCGACCCTCACACCAGACCCTTGCCGGTTCTCTCGCCAAACCTTCAGGCTGCCCAATCCTAAACACGCGGCCCCTTGGCACCCTCGGCAACGCTGAGCCGCAACCACGCCCCTGACGGGAGGTCGCCCGCGATCATGAAACAACCAGCTTCGCTGCTGATTCTGTTGCCCTCAAGTTGCCCTCAAAACGCAGTCCGAGACATTAAGAAACCGTGCGAGAACAGTACATCAACGAGAACCTCCAAGTCTTTGCTCTCGTTGCGGTTAAACTGCAACCACAGCTCCTTACTCAACTTGCAGAATCTGGGTAGATCGAATCCCCCCCTCTCCGTTCCCCCCAATGAGGCACTCCGCAAGTTCTTGAAACTCGGGAGCTTGCGAGAGTTTCTCGATTGTCGA
>JAFGQA010000411.1 GCA_016935885.1 Phycisphaerae bacterium
AGAACGTACGGGTGGTTTACAAGGTCAGCCCCTCCCCTTTTGACAACAGCCCAGACCGAGGCATTATGCAACATTGTAGGAGGCGTGCTGTCGCCGCTGCTGTCGAACATCCTGCTGGATGACCTCGACCGGGAGCTGGCGGCGCGGGGCCATCGGTTCGTGCGTTACGCCGACGACTGCAATGTGTACGTACGGTCAAAGGCGGCGGGCGACCGGGTGCTGGCATCGCTGGAGCGGTTCCTGACCGAGCGGCTGAGGCTGAAGATCAACCGGGACAAGAGCGCGGTGGCGCGACCGTGGGCGCGGAAGTTCCTGGGGTACAGCGTGACCGTGCATCGCGAGAGCAAGCTGAAGATCGCCCCGGCCAGCGTGCAGCGGTTCAAGAAGAAGCTTCGACCGTTGCTGCGGCGGGGGCGTGGCCGCAACCTTCGTGGCCTGCTGGCGGACCTGGCGCCGATCCTGCGTGGATGGGCGGCCTACTTCCGGCTCAGCGAGGTGAAGGGCACCTGGGAGTCGCTGGATCAATGGCTGCGTCGAAAGCTGCGTGCCATCCTGTGGAAACAGTGGAAGACGTGGCGGACCCGGCTCCGGGAGTTGACGCGGCTGGGCTTGGCTCGCGAACGTGCGGCGGCATCGGCCTGCAATGGGCGGGGTACCTGGTGGAACGCCGGGGCCTCGCACATGAACGAGGCCGTACCGAACGCGCTGCTGCAACGCTGGGGCCTCGTGAGCCTGCAACAGGAGCAACGACGACTCGCGTGCAACGTGTGAACCGCCGGATGCCGAACGGCACGTCCGGTGGTGTGGGAGGCCGGGGCCGCAAGGCCCCCGCCTACCCGATCGCCATCCCCCATCCCCCATCCCCCATCCCCCATTCGCCATTCGCTATTCGCTATTCGCTATTCTCGCATTCTGACTCGTCCTCGCGAAGACCGGTCAGCTTGACGTAAGATGGCTCAGCGCCCGTGGCGAATCCCGTCCGTGGTGCGCGACGGCCAGCCCGGCGGTTCGGGCGTAGAAGCTGTTGGCTGTTAGCTATCAGCTATCCGTGCCAACGCTGTGCCAACGCTTTCACTGTGGCAGAGCGGATCGAGGATGATGAGGGTGAAGCCAAAGCAAGCACACCACTGTGGGATCAGACACAGGCGATATATGATGAGGCCCCGGCAACAACCCGGGGCAGCAGCGGAACGGATTGCCACTCGATCTGGGCTTTGGCGCCCGTGCCACGGGAGGTCTTGGAATGGGCCCTAAGAAGGGCGAGTCCGCGGATGTAGGAGGCTGTGTGAGCCACTCCGGGACGCTGGGCTTGGTTGCCGGAGCGGGGCGGTTTCCAGGTCTCGTGCTTGACGGGGCTCGGCGAGCGGGGTTGCGGGTCGTCGTCGTGGGGCTGCGTGGGTGTTGCGACGAGTCGGTCCGAGGGCGGGCGGATGTGTTCTACAACGTCGGCATCGCCAGGCTGGGGCGGTGGATTCGTATCTTCCGTCGTGAGCAGGCCTTCCAGGCGATCATGGCCGGGCAGGTTCGGAAGGTCCAGATGCTGGCCCTGCCCTGGTGGCGACAGTGGTTGGCCCATCTGCCGGACTGGACTAGCATGAAGGTATGGTACCTCTCAGCCGCCGACCGGCGAAACGAAACGCTGCTTCGAGCAGTCGCCGATGAAATGGATCGGAAAGGCATCGAATTGATCGACTCGACCACGTACTGCCGGGACGCCTTGGCCACCGAGGGTGTCTTGACGCGAAAGGGCCTTTCCAGCTCACAGGCGGTCGATGCCGCGCTCGGCTGGAAGGTCGCCAAGGAGATGGGCCGTCTGGACGTAGGGCAGTCCGTGGCGGTCAAGGACAAGGACGTGATCGCGGTCGAGGCCATCGAAGGCACCGATGCGATGATCGCCCGGGCCGGTGCGCTCTGCAGGAAGGGTGGCTGGACGCTGGTGAAGGTGGCCAAACCCCATCAGGACATGCGATTCGACGTTCCGACAGTGGGCCCGGAGACGATCGAACGCCTGGCCGAGGCCCGGGCGGGCGCCCTGGTCATAGAGGCCGATAAGACGTTGCTGATCGATCGTGAGCGGACGCTGGTGCTGGCCGATGATCGTGGGATTGCCGTCCTGGGCTGGAAGGATGGTGGCGATCACACGACCGCCACGAAGCCATAGGCGGCTGCCCTAACAACACTGCCGTGCTGCGGACGTGGCGTCGGGCAACATCGCAGGCGTGCTGCCAGAAATGCCCGATGTTATCCGGCAGTTATGCCGACTTATTGTCCTATGGAATACCTGGTGACAGGCGGAGCGGGCTTCATCGGCTCCCACCTCGTGGAGAACTTGGTGGGGCAGGGGGCCGGTGTTCGCGTGGTGGACAACTTTGCCACCGGCAAACGCGAGAACCTGGCGCCGTTTCTGAGGAAGATCGAGCTGCTTGAAGGCGATATTGCAGACCCGCGAATCTGCGTTCAGGCGTGTGCCGGCGTCCGCGTCGTCCTCCACGAGGCCGCCTTGCCGTCGGTGCCAAAGTCCATCGCCGATCCCGTTGCGAGCCACCGAGCCAACATCGAAGGCACTTTCAACCTGCTGCTCGCCGCCCGGGACGCGGGCGTGAGGCGCTTCGTCTATGCCGCCAGCAGTTCTGCCTACGGCGAGACGCCGACGCTGCCGAAGGTCGAATCCATGCCGGCGCAGCCGCTAAGCCCCTATGCCGTGCAGAAGCTGACCTGTGAGGACTACTGCAGCGTGTTCGCCAAGTGCTACGGGCTACAGACGTTGTCGATGCGGTATTTCAACGTTTTCGGACCGCGTCAGGATCCTGCCAGCCAGTACGCAGCGGCCATTCCCGCGTTTGTCGCCGCGATCCTCCGTGACGAACCGCCCACCGTGTATGGCGACGGCGAACAGACCCGTGATTTCACCCACATCGATAATGTGATCCAGGCGAATCTGCTGGCCGTCCGCGCGCCCGAGACGCACGGGGAGATCATCAATGTGGCCTGCGGAGGGCACCTCACGGTCAACGCGGTGATCAAGGAGATCAACAAGCTGCTGGGCAAGGATGTCGAGCCGACGTATCTCGCTGCCCGGCCGGGTGACATCCAGCACTCGTGGGCGGATATTTCGCTGGCTTCACGGGTCATCGGCTACGAACCGATCGTGGATTTCGCCGAGGGACTGCGGCGCGCCATCGACTGGTACGCGAAGAATCTGCCAAGTCGAGCCAAGGACAAGGTGGCCACATGATTAGGCATCGCGCAGGAACAACATGGCCGATTGTGCCGCTTGGCTCGCCGTGCCGCTTGGCTGGTGCGCTGGCCTGCCGTTTGGTGGACCTGCCCGCAGGCAGGCGGGTCAACTGTTTATGTTAGGCCTGCGGGACTCCTAATCATACACACGCGCTGGCGCGAGGTCGTCACACGCAAGCACTCACACACGCACGTACGCGAGGTAGTCACATGATAGGAACAGCCATGGCGTCTAAGAACATCCGTCCTCCCAGAGGGAGCCAGCTTCGCAAGGACGAGACATCGTTGCACGCGGCGACAGACATCTATCGGTTGCGTACCTACACTGTCGTCCCGGCGTTGCCCGAGCCGCTCGCCCGATTGCACGAACTGGCCTACAACCTCTGGTGGAGCTGGCACGGTGACGCAATGGATCTGTTCTGCCGCCTGGACCCAGACTTGTGGGACGACGTTGCGCAGAATCCGGTGCGGTTCCTCGCCCACGTCGCCCAGAAGCGTCTGGACCAGGCCGCCGCCGACAAGGCCTACCTGTCGCACATGGAGCGGGTCTTGGGGGCCCTCGACAACTACATGACGTGCGAGACGTGGTTCAGCAGGAAGCACCCGGAGTTTGTTGGCGCACGGATCGGCTACTTCTCGATGGAGTTCGGTATCCACGAATCCCTGCCGATCTACTCCGGTGGCCTGGGCATCCTGTCGGGGGACCACCTCAAGAGCGCCAGTGATCTCGGCCTGCCGCTGATCGGCATCGGGCTCATCTATCGCCAGGGATACTTCCACCAGCGTCTGACCACGGATGGCTGGCAGTTGGAGGACTACCCCTCAAGCGACTTCTATCAAATGCCCAGCACGCTCGTGAAGGATGACGCCGGTCACGGCCTAGGAGACACAGGCGAGACGCCTGTGCCACAGTTGACGCCTGTGCCACATACCCCTGGCACCGGTGGCCCTGGCCAGCCTCCGCGGCTCCTGACGATTGACCTCATGATTGGAAGGCGGAACGTCACCGCGCAGGTCTGGAAGGTGCAGGTTGGACGCGTGCCGCTGTACCTCCTCGACACCGATCTGCCAGGCAACGACGAGCGAGACCGTGAAATCACGCAGCGGCTCTACGGCGGCGACGCCGAGATGCGGATCCGCCAGGAGATTCTCCTAGGCATCGGCGGCATGAGGGTGCTCAACAAGCTGGGCGTGACGCCCGACGTTTGCCACATGAACGAGGGACACTCGGCGTTCCTGACGGTGGAGCGGATTCGTCGTCGCATGCACGAGCGCGGCCTGGACTTCGGTGAGGCCAGGGAGGCGGTCACGCCCAGCCACGTGTTCACGACGCATACCCCTGTCTCGGCCGGCATCGACCGCTTTGAGAATGATCTCCTCAAGGAGTACGTCGGGCCGTACCTGGACTCCATCAACCTGCGCCTCGACGAGTTCACCGCCCTCGGGAAGATCGATGCTGGGAATCGTGATGAACGGTTCTGCATGGCGGTCCTTGCCCTTCGCCTCTCCGGGGCAGCCAACGGCGTCAGTGCCCTGCACGGCCATGTATCTCGCGAGATGTGGCACAAGGTCTGGCCGGGTGCCCCGCGTGACGAGGTGCCCATTTCCTCGATCACAAACGGCGTCCACATTAACACTTGGATATCCCCGGAGATGTGTGATCTCCTGGATCGTTACTTCGGTCCGCATTGGCTGGAAAGCCCCGCCGACCACGACGTGTGGCGCCGCGTCGATGAGATTCCGGACTTGGAGTTATGGCGGGTGCACGAGCGCCGCAGGGTGGCCCTCGTCGCTTTCGCGCGACAGCGTCTCAAGGAGCAGATTCGTCGGCGAGGGGCCCCGCCGGCCGAGGTCAAGTCCGCCGACGAGACCCTCGATCCGGAAGCCCTGACCATCGGCTTTGCCCGTCGTTTCGCACCCTACAAGCGGGGCGCGTTGATCTTCCGCGATTTGCGACGGTTGCTGAAAATCCTCACCGACCACAAGCGGCCGGTGCAGTTCGTCTTCGCCGGCAAGGCCCACCCGCGAGACGACAACGGCAAGGAGATCATCAAGCAGATTACGACCTTCACCAGCAAGCCCGAGTTTCGCAGGCGGATCGCGTTTATCGAAGATTACGACATCACGGTGGCGCGGATGCTCGTTCAGGGCGTGGACGTCTGGCTGAACAATCCGATCAAGCCCCGTGAGGCGTCCGGCACAAGCGGCATGAAGGTGACGCCCAACGGCGGTCTGAACCTCAGTATCCTTGACGGCTGGTGGCCCGAGGCCTTCGACGGCGACAACGGCTGGGCGATCGCCGACGGACGCATTCACGAAGACGCCGGCTACCGGGACCATCTCGAAAGCGAGGCGATCTACGAACTGCTCGATAAGGAAATCGTCCCGTTGTTCTACGATCGTGGCGAGGACGACCTGCCGCGAGCCTGGATTGCCCGGATGAAGGCGTCCATGCGGACCATTTGCCCGATGTTCAACACCAACCGCATGTTGCAGGAGTACACGGATCAACTGTATGTGCCCGCCGCTGAGCGATGGCGACATCTCTCCCAGGACGGCTTTGCCGCCGCCAAGGCCCTGTCACAGTGGAAGCGGTCCTTGGGCGTGCGCTGGGGCGGCGTTCGCGTAGAACAGGTCGAGTCCAACGAAGCGGCAGAACTGCCCGTCGGCTCCCGCATCGACATTCGCGCCAAGGTGCGGCTTGGCACAATCAAACCTGACGACATCGCAGTCGAACTCTACCACGGCCGGATCGACATGCACGGCCAACTCGCCGAGGCGACTACTCAGGCCATGGAATGCAAGGAGCGAGTGACGGAAGGCACCGAAGGCACTGGCACGGAGACCGGCACGTACTGGTTCCAAGGCGAGATTCCGTGTCGCCGCAGCGGTCAACACGGCTACGCCGTTCGCGTCCTCCCGAGGCATCCCGATCTCGTCCACCGGTATGACACGGGGTTGATCCAGTGGGGCTGATCCGATCCCCTGGCACTGCGGCCGCGGGCGTGCGAGCGCGAATGAAAGTCTATAGCCCTTCAGCGAATCTACAATCGCCATAGTCGCCACCATCGGCGTTTGCGGTGGTGGAGCGGCTCGTGACGCGGCTTCGTCTTGGCCGCGATGTCCGGGAGCATCAGGCGGCGTTGGCGCCATTCGGAGCGGATGAACCGCTGCGGATGATCGCGGAACCGTCGGCGGGATTCCTCCGAGAAGAAGGCGTCTTCGGCCGGCAGCTCGTTGTCGGCGTCGTAGAACTTCAGGGCTTCGTCCAGGCATTGGGCGGCTTCGTAGGCGAGTTGTCGTCTGGTCTGCTTGTCTTCCTGCTCTTCGACCTTGCCGAGGATCGTCTGGAACAGCGTCAACCAACCCAATAGGTCGATTGCCTGGGACCGTTGTGCCGTCCGGTTGACCTCGTTCGATTGGGCCTCCTGGCGAGTCGGGGCCGGCTCGATGGCGAAGTGAATCGTGGCCTCCGCTCCGCACGTCGTGCAGGCCGTGGCCAACGCCCAGCCGCCGGGTGACGCACTCGTCTTGGTCAGGTCCGCTCGCTGTCTCAGGGGACCTCTGTCGCAGTTCCTGCAGCGCGCGACCATGATGTAGAGGTAGGCCTCGGCGACACTGTGGACCTGGACTACGTCGTCGTCGGCATACATCGGTTCAGGCCAGACTCGGCGTCAATCGTGTTCGGTCATATAGATCTACCAGGCTTAGCAGCCCGTGGCAAAACTGTGGCACCGGCGTCTCGCCGGTGGTTTTCACGGTCAAAAACGGCGTTTCCGAAACGCTGTTTTC
>JAFGQA010000040.1 GCA_016935885.1 Phycisphaerae bacterium
AGCTTCGCCCGCACAGGCTGATTCTCGGGCGCCAGGCGGCGTAGGCCAGGGCACGCAGTAACTAGTTAAGTGCCAAAGTCCAGGGGTAACGAACGACACGCCCCACGGGGGCGTGTCGTTCGTTACCCGTGAGAACAAGCTTGGATGGATGCCCACGGGTAAGCTCCACCGCCGCTGGCGGCTCTGCTTACGCATGCCACACCGCCAAACAGGTACACCGTGCCAGTAGTTGCTGATATCAATCTGCTGGCTGGGCCGGGTTGTACCTGTTTCTGGCGATGCGGACCTTGACCGCGATCCCAGCAATCGCGATCCCCAGGCCGGCGATCGGAAGGACGCCGGTCGCGAGGCTAGCGAGACCCGCGACGATGATGGCCGTCGAGAGGGCGCGGCCGTGCGTCTCGGTGAAGCCCGGTCGGCGCACGAGCCTGTACACACGCCAGATGGCAAGGATCGCGACGGCTGTGATGCCGAGAAACTCGACATTCGCCAAGAACGGCCGGGAGACGGCCCGAGCCGTGATTTCCATCCTTCCCCGCGGCGTCGTGAACCGGTAGACAGTGCCCCGTGCCGGGATCTCGACGTCGAGACTTGCGAGGCCCGTGGGCGGAACGACATCCTCACCAAGTGTCGTAGCCACTCCGCGGCCTGCCAGCGCCAGCCCCATGCGGGCTTGGCTCTCGGCTTGTTCGACCGCGCTGCTCACCGGTTTCTGTGCGGCTCGCTGCTCAAGCACCTCTTGGTAGCGCTCGACGGTCTGTTTTCGAGCGCCGCGGCGCGTCCCGGATTCCGGTTGCTCGCGGTGGCGTTGTGCGTATTCACCGTCGGCCTCTTGGAGTTCGCGCATCACCTCGCCTTGGGCAACCTGGGGCGCCGAGGGCTTGGACGGCGCGCGGCGGCGTCCGCCGATTCTCCCACTCCCTCTCCCTCCGCCGCCCATGCCCGCTAGCTTACCTTCCTCCGACTGGATCGCGACGTGGGACTTCTCGTCCTGCATGTCGGGCTTGATCACACCGGCGAGTCCGTTGCTATCCAGCCAGCGGCGATCGAATTGCTCGGCGCTTGCGTCGGTTTCGCCGGTGACAGGCAGGGCAAGGTCGCCGAAGTTCTGACCGACATCCTTGACCGCACCGCGCGCGCGCGCCATCCGTTGCCGCTCATAGTGTTCGCTGATGTTGGACCGATTGTCCCGGCCGGCGTCCCGCTCCATGGTTTGCCGGAGCGTTTGGATCTGCTGCTCAGCCTTGCTGAGGACGACCGCATTCGACGTCCACGCCTCGCGGAGGACGTAGTCGGCTTCTTGTGGCACGACGGTGGCTTGGAACGCCCCGATCTCCTCCTTCAGGCGTTCCAGACTGTCCGCGGCGCGCAACTGGGCGAATGAACCGGCGCCACGCATCGTCTCGGACAGCCGTTGGGCAAGTTCGGTCTGATACGACACATAGCCCGCCGCGAGCTCGCTTTCGTCCTCGACCCGGCGCATGGTGCCGTCGAAGTCGAACCAACGGTAGTCCTCGGGGACGAGCAGCGTGACCTGGCTCAGTTCGGCGTTGATGTTGACGCTGCGGATCAGCGGGAGTTCCACCGAAGACAAGCGGCCCAGCGCGGGGAGTTTCCCGCCATAGGTCAGCAGCACTTCATAATCGAGGTCGCCGGGGGCTGTCTTGACGATGGGGATCCGGACGTGGCGCTGCTCCGCCGAGTTTTGCGCCTCGACAGGCTTCACGGCCTCGCCGGCTACGCGAGCAGTCCAGAGCGCGGCCCCGGCCGGCAGCTCGATTTCTAGAAACTGCTCAGTGCTGTTGTGAATGCGGTAGGTATGTACCGCCCGGTACGCCCCCGTGGCATCCAGGACCAACTGGGCCTGCGCGAGGCCGATCCTGGCGCCGACGGTCTCCACCATCGAGCGGTCCTTCACCTTGAACGAAAGCACCGGCTCTGTCATCAGGCCGCCCGCGCCGCCAGTGACCTGGTAGGCATGGGAAGGCTCTCCAGCAAGGATGCCGACAAGGAACCGCCACTCCTTCTGCTGTCGCCTGAGCGCCGCGAGGCCTTCCTGCTTCTCGATGACGACCTCGCCGCGGCCGGCACTCTCCAGGACGACGTACCGTTGATCCGTCCGGCCCATCTCCACGATGGGGATTGGCACCGTGTGGATCCCCGGCGTCAGTAGCCGGTCGTCCTCGACCAGCACGCGCAGCTCATCCATCACTGCGTCCTGAAGTTCAAGGCGTACACGCACCATCGCATCAGCGTGGGCGGTATTTAAGACTGCGCTAGTCTCGGTCTTCGCCGATTCGACCGTCTTCTGTCGAAGCAGGGGAACACTGATTCGGGCGTCTTTCATCCGTTCCGGCAGGAGGAAGGACAACTCGCGGATACCCGCGTTGCGGATCGCAAAGTCAAGCAGGACAGTTTCTTCCAGGGCCCGATCTGTGACGCGGACGTTCGTGATCGTCTGGCAGGTCACGGTAGGCCTTCGGGCGGAGAGGCGCAACACGCCGCCGTAGCCGGGCGATCGATAGTGCAGAACCAGGCGGGCCAGTTGGCGCTGCTTGGCGTCCAACCAGCCGTAAACCCGCTTCAACAGCACGCTCTCACACTCAACGAGGTTGACCGCCTGCACATCAAACGACGGGTCGACCTGGACGACGATATCTCCCTGCTGGGATTCCATGTCGAGCACTTCCAGCCTCGGCAATGGAAGCTCGACCACCGCTCCCGGTTGTGTTCCGGTGACCCCACCACGCCGGCCGAGCGTCCCGCGGACGAGGATGGGCACCTCATGCATCCGCCCGGTGGAAAGGTGGATGCTCAGGAGCTTGCCATCGTCCGCGTTCGTGAGGGACCACTCGAAGTCACCAGGTGCCGAGACGTGTTCGACATCCAAGTCGGCTGGCAGAAGCAATCTGAGATGGTGGCACCGCCGGTCCAGGACGTTGACGTTGACCTTGGCTTCGAGGCTGCGCCATCGCTCGGCGATCCTGAGCAAGGCCTGCACGTAGGCCGATGCCCTTACTACGACGGGAGACGCCGACAAGCGGATCGAGCACGGCATCGCTGCGAATCGATAGGCTTCATACGGGCGGATCCCGAGCGGACTGACGCCGTCGGCTTCAGCGTTGCCGCCCATGTCCTCCGGCAGATCGCTGCGCGTCACGCCGGCCGTGGAGACCGTCCGCACATCTAGCAGCGGGCTCCGACGGATAATCAGCCGGCCGCCGTGCAGGGCCGCTTCGTCAACCGTGACCATCGGCACGTCGAATTCCGTGAAATCCTCTTGGCCTACCGGCCCCTGCCGCCAAAGGTGAATCGTGAAGTTCTCGCTTTCCTTGGCGGGTTTCAGAAGCGACACGTCGAGCCGTTGACCCTGCTCCGCCGGGCGCACTTCCCAGCCGCGAACGTTGCCGCCGGCGACCTTCGCGACGATGTAGTCCCGCGGGACGTTCACGCTGAAGAACTCGCGTTCGCTGCCGCGGAATTGCAGTTCCACGTGCCACACAGCCATCAGGCCGTCTTCCTGAACGTCCAGCACAACGGTGGAAACGGCGGTCACCGCGCGATCGACCGTGCCTTCGCTGACCTTCGGCCGCCATTGTAGGGCGAGTGCGCCATCCGGGCCGTGTGTCGTGCTGATCAGTTCGTCCGCCCGATTCGTGACGTAGCTTCGGCGATCGGAAACACCGCCCAACCGAACCTCGGTCTTCGCTTCAGGGACGCGAATGGTCAGCCCGCTGGCGGGTGCTGCTGGGAGCCGCCCATTGGCCACGCGCCAACCGCCTCGCCGCTCGAGCCGCATCCGGAGCGCCAACTCGAGCCGATGCCGGCCCTTGCCGGAGGCATATAGAGTGACAAGCGGGCCGGCGGCTGCCTCCGGATCGATCATTGGCGATTGACGATTGACGATTACAGAACTGTCGTTGGTCCGTGGTGGCGGCCCGGAGCCGACGACGCCAAGCCGGGCGGGCTGCCCATCGAGATCGGCACGGGCTAGCACGCCACCTTCGATCGGCAACGGGATGCTTACGCAGTCTTCGCCGTAGATGTCAATGTCGAGCGAGCCCTCGATCAGCAGGAATTCTCCGGCTTCGATCGCGGTGCTGAACATGGCGCCCGCCAGCGCGTACGGCGCCGGCGGGTGTTTGGCTTCGATCCTCTTGTCCGGATAGGCCCGGTTCCACAACTCGACGAACCTGTCGTAGGGAACCAGCAGTTGGCTGACCTCTTTGATGCTTGTCTTGGAATCCGGATCGTACGGAAGGATGATCGCATCTTCGGGGACCTCGATCAGCGCGGGGGGTTCGACCACGTTGATGACGAAGTGGCGCGGGTCGTCATCTCGCGGGGTGGCCTCGGCTGCGGGAACGCTCGCCAGCAAGGAGACGATCACCGAGACCGCCGTCGTCGGGATGACCGGCACGCGCACACGCCGTATCCACATCGCGAGCCACCTCACCGCGCTCGCGACGAGGTAGCAGGGCACGAGCAGGCAGGCGGCGTAGAAGCACTTGTTGCATAGATCGATCAACTCCGGCAGGCCGGCGATTAGCGGCAGAAGCGTCGCCACCAGGGCGACGATCAGAATGTACATCGCCCGCGTGCGAACGGGACGGCCCGTCCAGGCCAGGCCCACTAAGCCTACGATCAACGCCAAGCCCCAAGCCAGCGCGTCGGACCGGCGGCGGTTGGCCAGCGTCAAGGCCAGTCGAGGTCTTCCGCCCAGGCTCCGAAAGGTGATTTGCCTGCCACCGGTGGATTGCAGGTCGATCTTCAGGCTGCGGACGCCGTGCAAAGCCCAGTAGTCCTTGGCCTTCCTGCTTGGGGGCCCCACTGGCGATTCACCGGCTACCGCCGCTGCATCCTCCGGAACGGTAACGGCAGGACGCCGGCTGGGAACCCGCCGGGCCTTGTCATCGACGTCGCCCACGTAGCCCAAGGACTCGAGGCCTTCAAGCTCACTGGCGGCCTCGTCCATCTGGGTCCTTTCAGCAGGAGGAGGCGCTCCGGTGGGGGCGCGAGACGCAGCCACTCGCAGCGACTTCGCGGGGGCGGCTTCGCGATAGCCGAGGCTCATGCACGCATAGCCGTCGTAGAAGGGGTGCACGCCCCCGCTCAGCCGATAGAGGCACTTCAGTATCGAGGCAAGCGCTGTCTCGGGAGGCTGAAGTTGATCCGTGGAGACGGTCCCGTAGGACCGGCGCTGGGTTGGCACGACGTAGGTCCCCGTCGGCAGGTGCAGGTGCCAGACAAGATCGGCGATTGGCACCTCTTCGCTCGTCGCGGCGGCTGCCGGCTGTGTGGCGGTGACCAGCGGCCGGTGTCGCACAGGCAGACGCAGCGTGGGGGCCGGCAGATCCACGTCGGTGAGGAATGCGACCGGGGCCACCGGCGTTTCATAGACGATCCGTAGGTCGCGCAAGGCCTCGTCCGTCGCGGGAGGAGCCGCGGGCTTCAGACCGCGCGGCCTTCTCGGTGAATCGAGCAGGCTCAGCAGCAGCTTCTGGCCTTCGCGCTGCGGCTTGGCAGGCTTGCCGTCGAGTTCCGCGGACCACAGACTCGAACCCCGAGGCAACTCCACCTCGATGAACGGCACCTTTGTGCGCAGGCGGTAGCGGGCGGCTGTCTGGCTGATCCCGTCTTCTGACAGCGAGGTCACCAACTCGGCCCGCTGGACGATCACGGGCGGCAAGGCGTAGCCACCGCGACGTACCACGCTGACTCCGACATCGGGCGAATCGCCGACGAATCCGTACGCGCCGAGCAGCCTCTTTCCGGGTTGGTATTCGGCGTCAACCAGTTCGCCGATGTCCACCTTGCGAAGTCCGCAGCGGACCTGCACGTCCAGCTCGGCGCTGCCTTCGACGGAGACGATGCCCGACTGGTACGCCACGCCGTCGGCCAGCACCACCGGCAGGGTCAGGTCCTGACGAGCCGCGGCGTTCAGCCCGCGCGGCCCCGACGCTTCCTGGGGCTGCCGATCGGCAAGGGGCTGCTGGAAGTCGACCGCCAGTCGGATCGTGTCGCGGCGGGCGTCGGCCAGCAGGACGGTCCAGCGGCGGATGCCGCCAGCAGGTTCGCTGCTGTATTCCTTCAGGGCCACGCCGTCCAACCCGCGAATAGCGAGCGTGGTGGGCGTGCCTTCGTCCAGCATCAAGGCCAACTTCTGCGTTCGCGCCTCTTCCACGTCGTAGGCGATCTCGTAGTGTGCCACGAGCACGTCGGTTTCGATCGTGAAGAAAGAATAAGACCGCGCGGTCAGCCTTGGGGCGATCCGCTCGACGGTCAGCCTGGCCGCGTAGGTCGGGTCCTCGAAACGATAGGCCAGGTTCGTGCCGACGCCGGTGAGGCCGTACTCGTCTTTCTCGTGCTCGTCCAGCGGCGTGAGTTGTTCGAGTCCCTCGGGGCGGACAGACATGTCGTCGTGGGCCGCCACGGCGATCGCGCCCTCCTCGCGCGCCGCGCCCGCCACGGCAAAGACAGGAAATTCCACAGATCTGGATTGCCAGTTTCCCAGCCATCCCGGCGGCGTGCGGTCGGCTTGAAAGTACACACGGTGCTGCTGGTCGGCCGGGACGCCCCGCGGCAGCCGCACGTGGATCCGAGATGCCCCTCCGGGCTCGCCATGCCGTTCGATGGGGAGCTTGTCGCCATCGGCCGTGGTTACGCTGGTGACCAGCCAATCCGCTGGGACTGTGAAGTCGAGCTCGAAGAGCGTCTCCACTTCGGGCAGGAGTGTGAAGCCACCCCGGATCTGCTGCCCTTTCTCCTCCAAAACGAGCAACAGGTTGGTCGTGACAAGCAGCCGAGGCGGGGGCTTCTCGAAGCGGGCCGCAAGGCCGAATCCCGCCCGTGGAGCGTAATACGCCAGGACTGGCCGAACACGCGGAGCACCCGGTTCAGCCTCGAAGATGGTCGCGGGCAACGCCTGGCTCAGCACGCCGGTGTCGATGGGAATCAACCCGTTGGCCTCGATCGAGGTCGCCTTCAGTCGGTCTTCGATCAGCAGTCCGACGACCGCGACCTCGCCCGCGACGTCGAGCGGCTCGATCCTGGGCAGGGTCCACGATTCGAGCCGGGGCCCTGTCCTGATGGCAGACAGGTTCAACACGACCGTGTCAGTGGTCGTTTCGCGCAGGCGAATGTCGAGAATCCTACGCCCACCTTCGACGCTCATCCCCCAGCAGGCGAGTTGCGGCGATCTGACATGGGTGATCTCGAAGCATTCCGGTACCGCGAACCGGAAGTTGTCGACGGCCTTGTGCAACACCTCCATCGATGATGTCAGGTGAATCCGCTCGTACGCCTCGGTGATTTCATCCACCAGGACGCCTCGGGCGATGACCACGCGATCCCTGCGCTGGAGGCGGCTGTTGAGCGTCATGACCAACGAGACCTTGCCGCGTGGGGGCAGCAGCTCGAACCGCGTCACGCCGGCGCCCTCGTCGAGGACGCGGCTGACCACGCCGGCGCCGCTTTTCACCTCGACGTCGCCGGGGGCGATCAGGTGCATTCTCGTCGCGGCAGGCGTGGGGACCAGGAAGCCCAGCGTCTGTCGGGCAGCGGTCATCTCCACGGGAGCAACCATGTCCAGCACGAGGCGGTGTTGGCCCTTGCCCTCGACGAAAAGCACGAGCCGACCGTCATCCGCCACGCCGATCGGGGCGCCCTTGTCGTCGAGCCCCGCGGCACGCAGGCCGACGCCGTCCAATTGCAGCGCAACCGTGTGCAGGCCGTCTTCGAGAACGTCCACCGCCAACGCCCCGGTGATCCTGGCGCGTCCCTCTTCGAGCACCGCCTCATAGTCGGCCGAGACAATCGCTGCTTCGCGTGGCGCGCGGCCCTGCGGCGTTTGCCGGGCGCGGGTCAGGAGTTCCTCGTATTCTGCTCGCGACAGGAGCACGCGCCGCGGTTGGTTTTCGAGCAGGACGTTCAGATCCTCGAATGGAACGTAGATTTCACGGACGACCTCCCGTGCATCCTCCGTGGGATCTTCGGCACGGACGACATTCGGCCCGCTCGCAAGAACGATGATGGCGATGAGCGCCGGCAGCAACCATAGCTTTGCGCTCCCACTGGAACTGTGACACGGGCGTCTCGCCTGTGTCCTCACCGCCGAGACGGCGGTGCCACACATGCTGGTGCGCATCCAAGACGACGGTGCCACAGGAATGGCAGTGCCACAGGAGCGATGAAGTCGTTCCAACGTGTTTCGAGGTAGTCTTCTAGACATCGGTCCGACCTCCTTCGTCCTTGCCCTTGTCTGACCGATTGCCTGGTTCCTTGGCGCGCTCGCTGCTGCCTGGGTCGGAGGCAGGTTTGACCTTCCCGGAGGGCTTGGCCTTCGCCTTCCTCGCCTCGATGTGGGCCAGTCGCACCTCCTCGCGAGCCTTCCTGCGGGCAACGACGACCGGATCGTGTGGGTAGATCCAAACGGCATACTGGATCAGCCAGACCACGAGAACGATGAAGACGGCCGATAGCAGCTTGTTATCGACGACCTGCCTGGAGAAGGTCGGGAAGAAGACGCCCGCAAGAATCAACAGAACGACAAACACGCCCGCCGCCAGCCAGCGCGTCGACGCCTTCTTTCGTACGAGAAGCAATCCAACGAGGATGACGGGTGCCAGGACGAACAGGCTCAACCAGTCCTCGTCGAGCGTCACCAATCGTAGCGAGCCTTCAACACCCGGTAGCGGCCGGAGCGTCGAGAATAGATAGAGCCGTCCGTCCGTCTGGAACGTATCGGCCGGGTTGCCGGCGACATCAATCCCCTGCGTCACCCAGGCCACCAAATCGCCGCCACGGCGCCGGGCGAACGGCTCGTAATCGAGGATCGGCATCCAGCGCCACGTCAATTCGTCGGTCCACGGCCCCGTCGAGCCCAGATAGGCAAGCTCTCGTGGAAGATGCGCGCAAAGATACACCTTCTGAACGGCCGGTTCCGAGGGGAATGCGGGACAGTCCAGACGCATCCCGCCGCCGCCGAGCGTATAGCGAAGCTCAAGGACAAAGGGCTCGTCGGCGTTTTGACCCACCAGGGGAACGAAGAAGTCGTCGAAGCCACCAGGGCCTCCCGCGTCTTTCGCGCCGCCGGCGTCCTTGGCGATCTCGGAGGCCTCCAAGTCATCGGGTTTTGGGTCGCTCGTTTCTCGGCTTCGAGACACCGCGCGGGTCGAAGGTTGTGGCTCGTCATCCTTGGCGTCTTTGCCGCCGCCGCGTTCGAGTGGAACCGGCCGGCCGTTGATGCGAGCCGGTTCACTGTCGAAGGCCACGTTCTCCGGGAGCTTCACGGCCAGCCTCTGCCGGGCGCTGCGCATCCTGTAGAGGGCCTGAACGGACGTCTGGCCGCTTCGCGTCAGGACCATCCGCACCACGGCCCGTTCGATGCTCGTGCGCTTCACCTCCTCGAGTTGATAGCGCGTGACCGTCACGTCCAGCGTCCAGTCGTCATGAAACTCGAATGCCAAGGCCGCGCCGGCGAAGTCGTCCTTGCCTTTCTGTATCTCCGCGCCCCCACGTGACACATCGGCGCCAGGCATGAGATCGTGCTGTGGATCGATCGGCCTGATCCCATCCGGCTCGCCGCTTGGACGGACATCCATGGTCTCGGCCTTTGCGATGACGATCTGACCCCACGCCCGATCCACCGCCCGCGGCCTGATGTGCGGTATCCTGCGTTCGATGCTCTTACCGATTCCGAGTTCCTCGGTCTTCTCCTCCCAGGCCAGGTGAATCGTGACTGTGCCGGTGAATTCGGTCTCGCCCGATAGGCTCCACGCGATGTAGCCTTCCGGAAGATCCTCCGGTGGCGGATCGATCTCCTTCTCCCGAACGCTCGGCGTCTCGTTGCGGATACTGCCGGCAAGATCCGCTGGCACGTCGATCCTCAGGGATTTCACCCCGCTGTAACGGATGTCGTAGAAGAAGGTGGCCCCACATTTCATGACGCCCGCCTCGATTTGCACCGACAGCAATTGGCGGGCCGTGACGTGCGGCCTGCGGCGTTCGACCGCAAGCGTCAGTACCACGTCCTCGTGGCCGTATGCATACGCCAGCACGGGACGAGACCTCGAAGGAAGCTGGCCAGGATCGGGCTCCGTCAGGGCTCCCGTTTCAATGGCCATGCGGGCGGATGCCTGCGGCTCGTCGCTGCCCGCCGCGCCCTCAAAAACCTCCTTGAAGGAGATGCTTCGCAGCCCCTCGACCTTGTCGGGATTCACACGCAGACCTTCCGGTGCGTAGATGACAAGACGGCCGCCGGTGCGTTCGACCGTCGATCGGGTCACACGGGGGATGTGAAGCGGAATGTCGGCCGCCCTGCCCGTCGGGCTGAGCAGGTCGGGTTCGACAAGCGGCTTCCGCAGCCCGACCGCCAGCGCGGTACGTCCGAAGGCCTTGCGGGAGAGGTTCACCACGAGGTGCGTTTTGTCCTCCCCCTCGAGGAAATGTGTGTCGACCTGCGCGGGTTGCGCGCCGGCCGCCGCGCCTCCGCGGACGTGGCGAACCTCGCAGCCGGCCGGGATGTCGAGTTCCAGACGGAAGACACCGGCCCGCTCGATGTTGTAGACCGCCAGCATGTCGAGCGTCAGTTGATCGGGCTCGAGATACGCCTCGACCAGCGAGTCAACCGTAATCCGCGGCTGGACCTTCTCCACTCGCAGCGACAGGTCAAACGGCAACGAGACATAGCGATATGAGAAGGCCCACCTACCCTTTGCAATCGAGGCGGGCAACTCCGTGGCATCGATCTGCAACAGGCCGGTGTGCTTGACTGCCTCCGCACGTAGGCCTGCGGCCACTTCAACCACAACCACGCCTTGCTGTCTGCCGGTGCCGAGGGCGCGGATCACCGGAATCTTCAAGTCCGCTTGCTGCCCCTCGTCCGTGAACTTCTCCAGCTCGACCGTGATGCTCTGCGATTCTTTGGCGGGCTCGAATAGCTGCACGGCGATACGCTGACGGTCTTCCACCTCCTCGACGGACCATTGCCGGACGTTGGCGTCGAAGATGTCGACGATCTTATGGTCGTGCGGGACTTCCAGGAGCAGCCGCGACAGTGCGGCGCGGCTGATGTCGTAGGTGAGCCGGCTTCGCGTGCGAGCCACACCCTCATCGACCGTGACCTGCTGTTCGGACTGCACGTTCGCGATGGCTTCCAGGCCGGTCGCCCCCTCTGCCTTGGGTGTCCAGTCGATGCGGACGGTCGGTGCCGCGCCCACAAAGGCCAGCACGACCGTTTCGTCGGCCGGCTCACCGGCCCGCGCGTCGGCGGGCAACTCTGTCGCGGCAATAAGCGGATGGATGTCCACCTTGACGCCCGCCTCGGGAATGCGAATCCGCCAGCGGCTGACCGGCGCCTGCGGCGCCTGGAAGGAAACGCTGTTCTGCCCCGGCGTCTTGACGAAGGTCTTGGCGTATTCGAGCGACAGCTCCAGCAGGCCGGCCCGCTTGTCCTTCTGTTCAACGAGCAGCTTGTAGCCGACGTCCGGCTCGAACACGACGCGTGCCGGCTGGCCGCCGAGGATCGCGCGCGTGATCGCGGCATCACCGAGATGAAGGGGGACCTCGTGCCAGCCTTTTGCCAGTAGTTCGATCTTCAATCGGGCGCTGACGCAGACAACATCCCCCGAGACGCTCGCCTCGTTTTCCGCCTCGGTAATCAAGGCGTTGACAGGCGGCCGAGCCTCCACGGGCGGGCGCGTCCGGTCGCGCGCGGCACGCCACAACTCCTGGAACTCCTCGTACGGCAGGAAGACGCCCCTGCCCTCCTTCTCGAAGATCTCCCGGAGCTTCGAGTAAGGGATATAGATGCTTTGTTCCGTAATCGCCTTGTCCGACTGGGCATCGTCGTTGGCTGCGGGGGGCGGGTCAGCCGCCGGAGCGGATAACACAGGCGATAGAGCAACGATGCCGAAAACCATGGATGCAAACCTGAGGCGCTTGGTGTCCAAATTCATGGCGATCTCCCTCGTAGACAGCGGTTTCAGGATCGTCGCGACCACGAAGGCCGGGCGTGGACGCTCCGAAAGGGTCGATCTCGTCATCTGCACGCGTACCGTAACTGGCCAATCCGTACACATGCCTCTATTGCAGACGCATCGCGGGAGCCAAGGTTCCCGGGTTTCTGGCGGAAGGCCGTGTTCCTCGTGCTCTCGCCCTTGTGCCGGGGATTCTCGCCCCGACGGCGATCCGTCGCAATGAAATACTGGGGGAAGACAGCGGAACCCATGCAGTTCCACGGAAACTGGGAGCCGACTAAGCACGACTGGGCAGTGTTTGAACAGTTGCCAGCCACGGGTGCCACGGGCAGCTTGTGTGCCCGTGTGTCGATCACTTGTGCGGGCACTGGCGGACAAGCCGCCAGTGGCCCCCACACTGTCCGAGCTTCCGCCTTTCCCGGCTATGCATCGCTGCGAAATGACGGCACTGTCGCCATCATGGTGCGGGTTTTACGCGGCGAGTCTTCTCCAGTAAGCTGTGATTCATTGTTCTGATAAACGGTTGGAGGTTTGCCGATGGCCGAGGCGAAACAGGTCAAGATCAAGAAGATTGCGGCAGCCAAGACGTTGCGGAAGCTGATGGCCGATCACTTCTATGAACTCGATCAGGCCGTGAAGGACGGACACCCGAAGGTGGCCTGGTGCACGAGCGTCGGGCCGGCGGAGCTGCTGCGGGCGATGGGCTTCGTGGTCTATTTCCCGGAGAACCACGGGGCGATGCTCGGTGCCACGCGCATGGCGACGGAGACCATCCCTGCCGCGAATGCCATCGGCTATTCGCCGGAGGCCTGCTCGTACATGACCAGCGACATCGGGGCGTTTGTGCAAGGTCGCACGCCGCTAAGCGACGCCTACGAGGGCATCGCGGCCGTGCCCAAGCCGGACGTGTTGGTCTACAACACCAACCAGTGCCGCGATGTCCAGGACTGGTTTGCCTGGTTCGGCCGGCATTGGTCTCGGCCGGTGATCGGTGTCGAGTGTTACCGCGGCGTTGGCAAGGTGACCGATGTGCACGTCGCGGGCATTGCCGGACAGATGGAGGCCCTGGTCCCGCCGCTCGAACGAGTTTGCGGCGAGAAGTTCGACATCGACAGGCTTCGCGAGACGGTGCGGCTGTCGCGGGAGTGCTCGGACCTGTGGAAGGAGGTGCTGGAGACGGCGGCCGCCAGGCCAGCGCCGCTGACGTTCTTCGACAGCACGATCCACATGGCCCCGGCAGTGGTGATGCGCGGAACGCAAACGGCGATCGACTACTACCGTGGCGAGTTGCTGCCGGAACTGAAGGCGCGCATCGCCGGCGGCGTCGCGGCGGTCGAGGGCGAGCGGCACCGGCTGTATTGGGAGGGCATGCCGATCTGGGGCCGCCTGCGCGACTTGGCCACGCAGTTTCTGGAACTGCGGGCCTGCGTCGTGGCCAGCACCTACGCGAACTCGTGGATATTCACGGCCCTCGACGCGGACGATCCGTTTAAGTCGATGGCCCGGGCGTACACCGAGCTGTTCATCGTGCGGTCCGACCCGTACAAGGAGAAGTACCTCCAGGAGATGATCGAGACGTTCAGCGTGGACGGCATCGTGTTCCACGATTCCAAGACCTGCCCGAACAACACGAACTGCCGCCACGGCATGGCCGAGCGTTTGCAGGAACGTCTCGGCGTGCCATCGATCACCATCGCCGGCGACCTGAACGACCTTCGATGCTACTCGGACGAGCAGGCAAGAACGCAGATCGAGGCGTTCATCGAGCAACTCGGCGGGCGGGCGAGCCCTGTGTAGCGTCCGACCCGGGTCACGGTAGCGCGGTGCGGACGCTGCTCGCTTTACTGACGGTTTCCGGTGTGCCGAGGATTGCTCCGTCGGCCCGCCGGGCGGATGGACTCAGTTGTTGAGCGTCAATGAGGCACCAGTGAATATGGGGACGATCACGCTACACCACGGCACGGGCGCGCAGGACTTCGATTTGAACGGAGAATCGCTCGAACCCGAGGAGACACGCCGCGTGTTCCTGAATGCAAGGCGGCTTCTGACCGCGCGCAGTCACAATGACGCGATTTACCTTTTAGACTCAGCCCAATTCGCGATCTTTCATGCAAGAAATCACTTCGGCGATGATTTTCATGTTCTCTACGCGGAAGTCCCGTTGGTTGAATATGAGGCGTTCCAGGCGAAGCGACGAGCGTGGCGGAAACCTGCGAGGGAATTGGCAGAAGTCATACCGGAGGCGGGTGGACCGGATATACGCTTCTTGGCTGTGGGACTCATTCTAAGTGACCCAGAAACGTGGGATGTCTTTCTGTGTCATGCATCGGAAGACAAGGCTGCGATTGCGAAGCCGTTGTTTGAGCATTTGGAAAGCACTGGGATTAGATGCTGGTATGACGAGGCTGAGATTGCCTGGGGAGATAGTATTGTATCTCGGATTCAACAGGGGCTCAACTGCGCTCGCTTCGTCATCGTCATTCTGAGTCCAGCGTTTCTGGCCAAGGACTGGCCGCAAAAGGAACTACGAACCGCACTAACTCTTGAAATCGAAGGCCGTGGAAGTGCTGTGCTCCCTCTCCTTGCCGGAGACCCTACCCGATTACTTGCCTCTATGCCCTTCGTCCGTGAGAAGCGTTACATACTGTGGACGGGAGACCCCGCGCTTGTTGAGAAGGAACTCAGAGTCCTCCTCCGACGGGCACCACAATGACCCGCCGCCCGACAATGTGTTGCAGGGAACGCCGAATGTTACTGGCGGCTTGTCCGCCAGTGCCTTGTGCGGAATCACGTGCAAGATCACACTGGCAGCAAGCTGCCGTACGTGTTTAGCGGCCTCGCGAAGAATCTTAATACAGGACTTGCGCCCTCGCAATAGATCGGTTATATCCACAACT